>JAKEGK010000208.1 GCA_022627515.1 Gammaproteobacteria bacterium | reverse complement strand
GGGATATTTTTAACGCGCCTCGCAACGGATATTTATCGTTGACCGCTTTGATCTCGGCAAGCTGGCTGGCGCCTTCCGGACTAAGCACCATGCTGCGGAAACTGTTTGTTAGCGCCGTCTTAAGCTGATTATCGCCAGCGGCCGTGACATATTGCGGGTTGATGGGACGATCCGCGGCGATCCGCAAATCCGCCGCCAGCAATTCACTGGCCTGTAAATCCAGCGCCTGCGCGATGCGGTCAGTAAAAAAAACCACCGAGGTAACGCAGGTTACCGCAATGATCAGCGCGGCGGTTAATATGCGCATCTCACCGGCCCGCCAGTCCCTGCGCATCAACCGTAACGCCAGTTTGTTAATTTGCGAATACAAGCAAGTATCCCGTCTTAGCATCAATTCGCGTCAAAGCAGCCGTCCCGCTTCAATCTGTAACACGCGGCGGCACTTCTGCGCCAGGTCATGATCATGAGTCACCAGCACCAGCGTCGTGCCGTGTTCTTCGTTGAGTTCAAACAGTAGATCGATCGTTTGCTTGCCGGTGCGGGTGTCCAGATTTCCGGTCGGCTCATCCGCCAGCAGGATTTTAGGTCTTGGCGCAAAAGCGCGCGCGATGGCGACGCGCTGTTGTTCACCACCCGAAAGCTGATGCGGGTAGTGCCGCAAGCGTTGCTGCAGACCCACCCGCAGCAAAACATTGCGTGCCGTCTGTTCCGCATCCTGCATACCTATAATTTCCATCGGCAACATCACGTTTTCCAGCGCCGTCAATGCAGGCAGCAGCTGAAAGGATTGAAACACGAATCCCAGTTTTTGCGCCCTGAGCGAAGCGCGGCCATCCTCATTCAACGCAAATATATCCTGATCGTCGATATATACTTTGCCGCTGCTGGGAGTATCAAGTCCGGCCAGCAATCCCAGCAATGTTGATTTACCCGAACCAGACGGCCCGGCAATCGCAACTGTTTCGCTACGGTTGATGGAAAAACTGATATTATCAAGGATCACCAGTGGTTCTTCATTGTCCAAATCCACACTGGCAACCTGTTTTGTCAGACGTTCAACTTTTAGCACTGCATTGGATTTATTGACAGCCATGAAAAAAGTATCCTGCTTATTGGTATGCATCTGGCTTGCGATCGCTGCTTGCAATGCAGGTTTCGCCGCACAGCCTGCCGCTTCGAAACCTCCGGTCATTCTTGTGTTGGGTGATAGTTTAAGTGCTTCTTTCGGTCTTGACCAATCCAATGGCTGGGTTTCTTTGCTGGAACAGAAACTGACTCAAAACAGCTATCGCTATAGTGTTAT
The DNA here is from genome assembly GCA_022627515.1 of Gammaproteobacteria bacterium. GTDB lineage: Bacteria > Pseudomonadota > Gammaproteobacteria > SZUA-152 > SZUA-152 > JAKEGK01. The sequence continues at coordinate 28,392 of JAKEGK010000208.1, read as the reverse complement.
CAACGCCAGCATATCCGGCGAAACCTCCCAGGGCGGCCTGCAACGCTTGCCCGGTTTACTCAAAAAATATCAACCAAGCCTCGTGATCCTTGAACTGGGTGGCAATGATGGTTTGCGTGGTCTGAACATCGATATGATCACGGCCAACCTGCAAACGATGATTTCGAAAACAAGGGAGTATCATGCTGATGTTCTATTGATCGGCATGCGTCTGCCACCCAACTATGGACAATTTTACACGGACGGCTTCCATCAAATGTATGTGGACCTTGGAACCAGGAATAAAATCCCTGTAGTGCCGTTTTTGTTGAAAGATATCGCCACCCGTGAAAACCTTATGCAGGTTGATGGCATACATCCAAAAGCCGAAGCACAGTCTTTAATGTTGGATAATGTCTGGGGAAAACTGAAACCACTGCTGACACAAACCAAATAACTTACTGACGAAAATAAAGGTAGCTGCTCGGTAATCTGCTTCTGGAACCTATCTCAAAATTAGCGAGCGCAGCAAGTTTGAGATAGGTTCTAATCAGATTTTGCCACGGATTTTTCCGAATACACCTTGCGTTGAAACAAATCCGTGCGGCGGCTTACCAGCCGGTCGAGAAACAGGACGCCATCCAGGTGATCCACTTCATGCTGGATTGCGCGGGCTTCGTAACCTTCACAATCGTAACTGCGCATTTGACCAGATTCATCATAGGCGTTGATTTTGATGGTCTTGGCGCGGATTACATTCCCTGTGTAATCAGGAACCGACATGCAGCCCTCCCGGCCTTTTTCCATGCCCTGCCATTCCAGTATTTCCGGATTGATTAAAACCAGCCGGCCATGGCTTTGAATTTTTGGCTTGCGCGACACATCAACGATAATGATGCGCTCGAATCTTGCGACCTGTGGCGCCGCAATGCCAACTCCACCCGGACTGGAACGCATGGTCTGCTCCAGATCATGGATGAAATCGCGCAGACTCGAGTCAAACCTTTCGACTGGCTGTGATTCCTGCTTTAGCCGCGGATCGGGAATCGTTAATACTTCAAGTATCGCCATGCGACGCTAACCAATGATGGTGTCGATTTCTTCAAGATGAGTTTCAATTCCAGGCGTCTTCTCCGTTTCCAGCGCCTCCTTTAAGGCATCGACACCACGCATCGCATGACCTTCAATATGCATGATATAAACCGGATTTTCACCGCTGCCGCCCACATCCGATTCCAGGTCGTAAATATCCAGTCCCGCCCTGGCCAAAGTGCCGGTGACATGCGCCACAATACCGGTACGGTCCTGGCCGTAAACACTGATGCGGACATCCGGCTCGCGGTGCGCATGCAACTGTCCTTCAATGGCATTGATATGGCAACGCAAATTCAGCGTTTGCGCGATGGGCGCAATGATTTTCTCGAGGCGCTCCGTCCCGCCTTCATATTGCACCATTAACATAATGGTAAAGTTGCCGCCTAGCCGGCTCATTGACGCTTCACCGAAATTGCATCCCGCCGCAAACAACGCTTCGCTGATGCTTGCCACGATACCCGGCTTATCCTTCCCGACCACGGTCAACATATGCCAGTTGTTAGTCATATCAGCCTCTCTTTGGTCCTGCAAAATATGCGCGCTTATTCAATTGCACAATGAATCCATAACGGCTCTGGACTATTGCGCCTCACCCCGGCTTTCGATCCAGATCAATGTCGCCATCCGGCCGGTCTCCCTGTCGCGCCGGTAGGAATAAAATTTCTCATACTGGGTTACGGTGCAAAAACTGCCGCCAAATACATCCGTTACCCCCATGCGTTCCAGACGCTGGCGCGCAAGCTGGTAAATATCCGCCAGCCATTTTCCTTCAGCAACAGGGCGGAATGCCGCGGATGCGTGGGGCAACACCCCGGTAAAAGCTGTCCTGACCTCATCGCCGACTTCAAAAACCGCGGAACCGATTGCCGGGCCCAGCCATGCAATAAGATTTTCGGGTTTGCATCTGGCGAAATGCAACAACGTACTGATGGTATTGTCCACGACGCCATTTGCCAGACCCCGCCATCCGGCGTGTATTGCAGCCACCGCTGATCCGTCCTTGGCGCACAACAGCACCGGCAGGCAATCTGCGGTCAGCACCACACAGACTTTATTCACCATGGTTGTGTAACTCGCATCCGCATTCTGATTAGCGCCGGTATCATCATATAATCGCACAACCTTGTTACTGTGCGACTGATACAACCAGCAAGGCTCGCCGGGCAACTGCAATATTTTATTGAGCTGGTTGCGGTTTTTGGCGATCGCCACCATATTATCTTCAGTCCTGTCACCCAGGTTCATGGATGCGAACACACCGTTGCTGAATCCGCCGATCCGGGTTGTGGTGCAGGCGCGAACCTGCGGCGGCGCCGGCCATTGCGGTATTATCCAGTCATGTACCTGTTGCATGGGTGTTCCGATGTCCATGTACTCCGATTGCATTGGAAATTATTTTATCATCTCTGTTGTTGCAAATCCTGTTCCGCCAGATTTATCAGTTCCTGCATGTCATCCGGCATGTCCACCCGCCAATGCATCCATTCACCGCTTGCCGGGTGTTGCAATTCCAGACTTGCCGCATGCAGGGCCTGGCGTTTGAAATTCCGCAATGCATTAGCAAAAACCTGGTTGCAGGCGGGTGGAATTTTCAGCCGGCCGCCATATACAACATCGCCCACAAGCGGATAACCGATGTATGCCATATGCACGCGTATCTGATGGGTTCTACCGGTTTCCAGATTGACACGCACCAGGGTGTGAACCCGAAACCGCCGTTCCACCCGGTAATGTGTAACCGCCGGTTTACCATTGTCACGCACCGCCATGCGCAAGCGGTTTGTGGGATGCCGTCCGATGGGTGCGTCAACCATGCCGCCCGCGGTCATCACGCTGTTACACAAGGCCAGATATTCCCGCGTGACAGTTCGTGCCTGTAATTGCTCTACCAGACCATGGTGCGCGGCAAGGGTTTTTGCCGCCACGAGCAATCCGCTGGTGTCCTTATCAAGCCGGTGAACAATTCCACCCCTCGGTATCGAGGCGGTTTGCGGCGCATGATACAACAAACCATTACTCAGGGTGCCATGACTGTTGCCGGCGCCCGGGTGAACAACCAACCCTGCCGGTTTGTTAATAACAATAATCTGCTCATCCTCATAGACAATATCGAGAGCGACAGGCTCGGCTTTCCACTGGGTTTCATCATCAACGACCACAAGCAGTTCCACGAGTTCGCCGCCGATTACATTGTCCTTGGGCCGCCATTTTTGGCCGTCCACCAGTACAAAGCCGTCCTTAATCCATTTTTGCAGCCGGGAACGCGAAAAATCCGGGAATAATTCCGCCAAAACCTGGTCTACACGTTTGCCGGCCATGGTATCTGGTATAATAGCGGTGAGTTGCTCTTCGATAGGAAGACTCCTTTTACTGCAAATCAATAATTTGGTTTTAGACGCAGCGCATCGGGTTGCGTTTCTGGCCGTGGGCAAATTATATCATTAAATCAAAAATTGGATTATCGTAAGACGTTCAAATAATTGATTGGTTACTTAATAATTTTGGGATTCAGGCCGTTAAAATGCAGACAGTACAGAAAAGACCTTCCAGCGTATCAGTGATGGATATCGAACCCGTGCGAGTTATCACTTTTATCTTTGCTATAACGATTTATCTGCTGGCTGGTTGCTCCACAACGGGTGATACCGAAGAGCCCCATAAAAAATGGTCCGCGGAAAAACTTTATGAATCGGCAAAGAAGGAAATAAAAGCCGGCGATTACGAATTGGCAATCGAATACCTTGAAACGATCGAATCCCGTTATCCCTTCGGCAAACTCGCCGAGCAGGCCCAGCTGGAAACCGCCTACGCGTATTTCAAATATAAGGAATATGACTCAGCTATTGCCGCGGCAGACCGGTTTATTAAATTACAGCCGAGCCATCCCAATGTGGATTACGCCTATTACATACGTGGATTGGCCGCTTATCACAAAAACGACACGCCATTCGACATTCTAGCGCCACAGGATCCGGCGGAACGCGATCCGAGTTCCACCCGAGATTCGTTCAATTATTTCGCCGAACTGGCGCAAAAATTCCCTGACAGCAAATATGTGCCGGATGCCGTTGAGCGCATGAAGTTCCAGCGCAATACGCTGGCCAAGCATGAAGTTCTGATAGCCGGTTATTACATGAAGCGAGGCGCTTATGTAGCTGCTGTAAACCGGGCAAAATATGTTGTGGAGAATTACCCGCAAACCCCTGCGGTACCCGAAGCGCTGGCCGTGTTATCCAAGGCCTATACCGAATTGCAGATGCATGATCTGGCAAGTGATACACAGCGGGTTCTGCAACTTAACTTTCCGGATTATAAACCGGAAAAGATCGAAACTACGGTTGATGAATAGTCATTGATAATTTTAAATTATCAACCGAACCAATAAAAAAAACGCCGGCTGCTGGCGCCCGGCGCGTTTATATAATATAAGCAAATAATTTAAAAGCGAACGCTACAACGCATCGTTGTCCGTCTCACCTGTCCGGATCCGGATTGCGCGTTCAACCGAGGTAATAAAGATTTTGCCATCCCCGATTTTTCCGGTCCGGGCAGCCTCGGTTATTACTTCCACACAACGGTCCACCTGATCGTCAGCCACCACGGTTTCGATTTTTACCTTGGGCAGGAAATCCACGACGTATTCCGCTCCCCGGTACAATTCAGTGTGCCCCTTTTGCCGGCCAAATCCCTTGACCTCTGTCGCCGTCATTCCCATGACGCCGATTTCCGATAACGCTTCCCGCACATCATCCAGTTTAAATGGTTTGATTATGGCTTCGATTTTTTTCATTGTGATCCTCGCATTGTCGCAGTTTACTGGATGTCAGCCCAAACCATCGGTAATGGCAGTTTTTTCCCATGGCGCCGGACTGATTCCCTGGCCAGATTGGCAATTATAACGGCTTAGTGAAGGGAACGGATAATTTTCTCTTTCGTTATCCTTAAACTTCACCGTATTTACACCTGCCACTGTATGCCGTAGTGAAACTCGCAACCCGAGTTGAATAATTTATAGGCAGCACCTGTTCATAGAATCAGGAAAAGCTTTTAAAACCGGAAGTAATCGGATAGCGCCGGTCACGGCCAAAAGCGCGTTTGGTGATACGCACACCCGGCGCCGCCTGGCGGCGCTTATATTCATTGAGATCCACCATTTTGATTACACGCTCCACGACGGCGCGATCATATCCTTCACTAACAATCTCACCGATTGACTTATCCTGTTCAACATATAGCTCAAGGATGCCATCCAGCTCCCCGTAATCGGGCAAAGTATCCGAATCTTTCTGATCGGGCGCCAACTCCGCGGAAGGCGCACGGTGAATAACCCGCAGCGGAATCGCGGGTGACAAGGTATTCCGGTATTCAGCCAACCGGTACACCAGCGTCTTGGGCACGTCTTTGAGCGCATTAAATCCACCAGCCATGTCACCATATAATGTTGCGTAGCCAACGGCCAATTCGCTCTTGTTGCCCGTCGTTAACACAATTTTGCGGGATTTATTGGATAACGCCATTAATATCATACCGCGGCAACGGGCCTGAATATTTTCTTCCGTCGCATCGGGCTCCTTGCCGGCAAATTCCTCGCGCAACAGATCCAGCATGGCCTGAAACACCGGCTCAATGGGCAATTCGTGATAACGCACTCCAAAATTTTGCGCCGCCTTTTTTGCGTCTTCCAGGCTCATTTGGGATGTGTAGCGCGATGGCATCATTACAACTTCTACACGATCAGCGCCGATCGCATCAACGGCAATCGCCAGGGTTAACGCCGAATCAATACCACCGGACAGTCCGAGAATAGCGCCGGGAAAACGGTTTTTTTCAATGTAATCGCGCACACCGAGCACCAAGGCCTGATACACCGTTTCCACTTCGGAACGGGGTTGCGCAACTTTGGCCGGAACCGGTTGCGGATTATTGACTTCATCAACATTGAATTCCGCGAGATAAACGCCTTCCTCGAAGGCCGGGGCGCGGTTGCAGACTTTGCCGGACGCATCCATGACAAATGATTCGCCATCAAAAACCAGCTCATCCTGACCGCCCACCAGATTCACATAGACAATCGGCAATGGGTTTTCCTGCACGCGTTTTTGCAGAACATCAACACGCTCTCTGGTTTTGTTCATATGATAAGGAGAAGCATTAACGTTTATAATCAATCGCGCACCCGCTTTGGCGGCACGGGCCACCGCTCCGGGAAACCAGACATCCTCACAAATGGTCAAGCCAACCGGAATATCCTTTATTTCAACAACACAGGTCTGTTCGCCTGAAAGAAAGTAACGCTTTTCGTCAAACACGCCATAGTTAGGCAGTTCCTGTTTGTAATACGTCGCCGCCACTTCTCCATTGCGGATCAGCGCCACGGCATTATAAAGTCCGGCGGCGGTTTCCGCGGGATACCCGGCAATGATGTCAATGTCTTTTACGTTGCGCTTGATTTCGTGGATTGCATTATCGGCCAAATCAAGAAATCGCGGCCGCAGCACCAGATCCTCTGGCGGATAACCGGTTATCGCCAGTTCCGGAAATACAATCGCATCAGCACCCAAATGAAAGCGCGCGTTTTTCGCCGCTTCGATAATCTTTTTGGTATTGCCGACAATATCGCCCACTAAAAAATTCAATTGGGCCATTGCGATTTTTAATTGCTTTGCCATGGTATTTCGAATAAACGCGCGCTAATTAAATGTGTCTGAGAATATGTTCGTGAAAGCATTGGTTATAGCACTGGCGAAACCATTAGTAAAAACATTGGAGAAAGTTCATTGGATATTGTTCTGTATTTGAAAGGTTATCGTTCATCCCCCCGGCTGGTTTGGCAGCATATCAGGAACGCCCGGGATCAGGCAATGTTCACTCAATTGCAAAACTTAACAGGCCGCGGGCTCACGGTAATAGAGCCGAAGCAAGTGCACGGCAGTTAAACACAACTCAGCCACTAAAAAATTCCAGCATCTTACTGCCCATTTCCGCAGGCGAACGCGCCAGGCGGACACCGGCGGCTTCCAAAGCCGCATATTTATGGTGTGCTGTTCCACCTCCCCCGCTTATAATCGCGCCGGCATGCCCCATGCGTTTACCGGATGGCGCTGTTACACCCGCAATGTACGCCACCACTGGTTTACGCACATGTTTCTTAATGTATTCGGCCGCTTCTTCCTCTGCTGAACCACCGATTTCCCCCACCATGATAATCCCTTTGGTCTGGCGATCAGCTTCAAACATTCCCAGACAATCTATAAAGTTTGTTCCCTGAATGGGATCACCGCCGATTCCTACGCAGGTGCTTTGCCCCAGTCCATTCCGGGTTGTCTGGTAGACCGCTTCGTAGGTCAGTGTACCGGAACGCGACACGATACCAATTGAGCCTTTCTGATGAATGGATCCTGGCATTATGCCAATTTTGCAGACACCCGGTGTGATAATTCCCGGACAATTGGGACCAATCAACCGGGCATCACTCCCAGCCAATGCCGCTTTCACTTTCACCATATCAAGGACCGGGATTCCTTCCGTGATACAAACAATGATTTTTATTCCCGCGTCCGCTGCTTCCAGAATACTATCCGCGGCAAAGGCCGCCGGGACAAAAATCATGGTTGCGTTAGCTCCGGCCTGATCCACGGCGTCTTTTACCGTATTGAAAACCGGCAAGCCAAGATGAGTCTGACCGCCTTTTCCAGGCGTGACTCCGCCCACCATCCTGGTACCATACTCCATGGCTTGTTGCGAATGAAAAGTCCCCTGTTTGCCCGTGAAGCCCTGACATATAACCCGGGTATTCTTGTCGATAAGAATTGACATCAGGCTCTCCTCCCTGCTTCTTTAACCACTTTGGTAGCCGCGTCCGCCAGATCACTCGCGGTAATCACTGTCAAGCCACTTTCTTCGAGCAATTGCAGTCCGCGCGCAGCATTGGTGCCTTCCAGGCGCACCACTACCGGAATGGATAACTGAACGTCACGCATCGCCTGAATAATACCTTCTGCAATCAAGTCACAGCGCACAATGCCGCCAAAAATGTTGACCAGAATCGCTTTGACATTGTCATCGGAAACAACCAGTTTGAAAGCTTCCACGACACGGTCAGCGGTAATTCCCCCGCCAACATCCAGAAAGTTCGCCGGCTCCCCGCCATGCAATTTGATCAGATCCATGGTTGCCATAGCCAGGCCCGCGCCATTTACCATGCAGCCGATATTTCCCTGTAATGTTACATAGTTCAGTTCATATTGTCTGGCGCGACACTCGCGCTCATCTTCCTGTGCCGGATCACGCAGAGCGGCAAGTTCAGCCTGCCGGTACAACGCATTGTCATCCACGTTGATTTTTGCATCCAGGGCGACCAACTCTTCCTGCGTGGTAATGATCAGGGGATTGATTTCGATAAGACTTAAATCCTTTTCCACAAACAGGCGGTATAGTCCGTTCATGGTTTGTGTTAACTGATTAACTTGCGATCCAACCAGTCCAAGGCGAAACGCAATCTGGCGGCACTGGAAAGGCTGCAAACCGGCAACCGGATTTATGCTTACAGTGAAGATCTGTTGCGGCTGGTTCGCCGCCACTTCCTCAATATCCATGCCACCCATAGGGGAAGCCATAAACACTATCCTGCTACTGACTCTATCGATTAACGCGCCAAGATAAAGCTCTTTTTCAATGATACTCAGGTATTCAATCAATACCTTATTAACCGGCAATCCTTCCGGACGGGTCTGGTGGGTAACCAATCGTGATCCCAGCATTTGCCCAACAGTTTTTTCCAGTTCCGGAAGACCGGAAACCCGTTTTACCCCGCCTCCCTTGCCGCGGCCCCCGGCATGCACCTGCGCCTTGACCACCCAGCTCTCTCCCCCAAGGTTTTTGGCCACCTGCCTGGCTTCCTCGGGTGATGTGGCAATACCCCCCCGGGGCACCTGAATTCCGTATTCAGAAAATAATTTTTTTGCCTGATACTCATGTAGATTCATCGGGTATCCTAATTTTCACTTATTCAAGTTGTTGTTGAAAAAGTCCCTCTGCCGGTAACATTGTCGGGCAAGAACCTGATCCTGTATTTATATTGATTGGCGATATTATAGGTATAACTGTCAAGTTTATGGTAATTAAAGCAAAAAATTTATAATACCGATACAATTGTTCCCGGACTTATCGACCCGCCGTATAAAATCTAGTGTAAACTAGGCATTATCCGTTAAGCCTGCCGGTTGACGAAAACCACAGAATTCCATATTTAATCTTGAAAGCTGAAGCAGCTTATAGACAAAATAGAGTAATTATTAGTCAGGACCTTTCGACCATGAGAGCCTTATCTATTGTCATATCTGTAGTCATCAGTGTCTTTACTCACTTTACGGCATACGCCGGTGTTGAAGAAGAATATAAAGAAGCCGTGGCCGCGGCCAATCAACGGGATCTTGCCTATGCCGTCCAGATCTGGAGCGACCTTGCTGCGCGCGGACATGCCAAATCGCAATATCACATGGGAGTACTCTATCGAAAAGGACTTACTGTCACGAAGGATCTTGACAAGGCATTCATGTGGTTTCAGCGCGCGGCTGAACAAGGCAATGCGCTGGCCCAATACAATCTTGGCATCATGTACGAAAAGGGCTGGGGCGCTGAACGTGATTCCAAAAAAGCCGAAGACTGGTTCCGCCGCGCCGCCAAGCAGGATGTTGCAATGGCGAAAGAAAAAATCAAAAACTCCATAACTGACTCTTTTTCGACGATCGACAAATCCAAACTATCCAGCAAGGAACGCAAAAAACCTGTCGACATCAACGAATTGTTAATGTGGGCCGCTAGTGACGGCAGGGCCGCCGGAGTGCGCGACCTTATTGAACTGGGCGCAAATCCAAATTACCAGGATAAACACGGCCGCACACCGCTGATGGAAGCCGCTTACAACGGACATGCGAAGTGCATCGAAACACTTCTGAAAAAAGGCGCTGATGCAAACGCAAAGGACAAAGCCGGCTCGTCGGCGCTCATCGAAGCGGCGATTCATAATAATTCCGAGGCGGTTACAATGTTGATCGACAATGGTCACGTCAAACCTGACAATACTGATCCGTTGCAGCAAACACCGCTGATGCTGGCAGCCGCCAAAAATCACGCGGACATTGTTTCCACGCTGATTAATTCCGGCGCCAAAATCAATGCCCGGCAAAAAATAGGCCGTACCGCATTGCATTTCGCCGCGCTGTTCGGCAGCGCGGATGCGATAAAGATATTGCTTACCAATAAAGCCAACCCGGACCTGCTGGACGATAACGGAATGACACCAATCATGCTGGCAACCGAACGCGGCCACACCAAGGCGATTCAGCTGCTGGTGAAAAACGGGGCTTCAACTTCAATTACCAACATTCAGGGTGATATTCCATTAACATATGCGGTTAAAAACAACAATGCTGCTGTTCTGAACGCTTTGCTGGAGGCAGGCGCCACTCCAAACAGTAAAAACAAGCGTGGCTTTACCGCACTGATGATCGCGGCGGAAACAGGTAACCGCGATATGTGCAATACACTGCTGAAACATAACAGCGACCTCAATTTGAAAAATTTACTTGGCGATACGGCATTGCATATTGCGGTAAGAAACCGCAAATCCGAAATCGCCGCGCTGTTACTGGAAAATAAGGCGGCGGTTAAAATTAAAAATGACGCGGGATATACCCCGTTAATGTACGCCGCGGATAACCCCGATCTCGCCACGTTATCGCTGCTGCTTAAGAATAAGGCCGATCCTAACGAGAGAAGCAACAGCGGGTGGACCGCTATCATGTTTGCCGCGCGCGCCGGCAGCGAAGAAGCCGTGGATTTACTGTTAAATCATGGCGCCGATGTCAATGCTTTTTCCGGCAACCGCAAAACAGCACTGTATCTTGCCCAACAGAAACACAACAGCAAAGTCGAACGACTGTTAATTCAGGCAGGCGCCAGGGAGTTCCGCATTCCGGTTCCTAAGGGGCAGCTGGAAAAAGAACTGCAATAAGAATTAATATCTTGCCGGGTAATTATCATCCCACCAAGCAACTCATAATATTTTAGAACCTATCTCAAAATTGGTTAGTCAGCGATTTCGGGATTGCATTTCAAAACCGCCGGCGGCAGGGATTTATAACCTAAGGGTCACAAGCGCCCTTCGGGTATGCCGCCGTCGAGCATTCTCCTGGAAACAAGAATGGACGTATTTACAGCGTGTTTTGATATGCAGACCCTGGAGTCGAGAACGTGATTGCCGCGACTGATTTTACTTATATTGTAATTTAGAAACAGGTTCTAGAATGAGTAGCTATAACCGATTCGCACGTTTTGACGCAGTTCATCGTCAAAGTTTTCATCGGTGTATTTAACCCATTCCACGCCCACTTCGAAATCAAATATCCATTCCCTTTTCCACGCATAATCGATTTTTAGCGCCGGAAAAACTGAAAAACGCGTGCCGGTCGTCGAGCTTTCATCGTTGAAATCCCGGTAACTCAGGGTCACCCTGGGCCGCAGCTTCCACAGGTCGATATCAGGTAACCGGGCGTTGGTAAATAACGTGGCGTCGTTGTAGGTGTCAAAGCTGGATAACCGCACGCCAAACACATAAAGATCGCGTTGCGCAAAAAGATTGCCGGAAATCAACTGGGCGGATAGCGAGTATTGCCTGCCTGTTTCAGGCGCGCCCGTGACGCTCACCATTACACAAGGATCAATCGTTGGATCAGAATCGGTAGTTTCACACGGCACGGGGGTTTGCAGATCATTGCGGGTCACGGTTCCTGAAGCTTCAAACACGGTCAGATCCACATTCAGCTGATTGTCACGGTCAAATTGATAGCTGTTGCCCACGGTAAGCGTTGATGTGGAGTTCGTTCGATCCTGCGCCAGGCGCCGGGTTTCTTCTTCACCCAAAATTGAAATTACGTCACCCAGTGATGTTTGCAACGGCTGGTTGTTGAGCGCGGATGATACAAACAACAATTGGCGGAAATCGTAGGATACATTCAGTTTGGAATTCTCGAGATACTTCCAACCCCAACGCATATTCAGCAGGTTTACGGCATCAAACAAAAAGTCATAATCCAGCAATCCAAACACGGTTGTTTCCCGGTCCGCATAACGCACACCGTAACCCACGGCCTGCCGCTCGGAAAATCCATCCGCGGTCTGGTTGACCATGTACAGATTCATGTTGACGGGATCGTTGCGCCTTCCGATATCAACCTTGAGTCCCCAAAAGTCTTTATCGATGGGGCGTGGATCATGCAGTTCTTCGGGTTTTCCTATATAAGCGTGCGCGCGGAACCATGGCATAACATCGTAACCTGCGATGATTCCGTCAAACGTGCTGAATATACCGCTATTGCGCACACGCTGCCGGCCCAATACCGTGTAATAACCCTGTTTGAAGGCGTCGTAATCCAGATAAAAAGACACCACCCGGCTTTCCGTGTCCACACTGTTAAGCAAATCGAAAATGTGGTTGCCGTTAAACACGAGCTGGATATTGCGGTCTTCGGTGCGCATGCGGCTTCGCAATGATAAATAGGAATCGATGCGGCGGGTCAAAGTAATATCCTCTGAGCCTATCCTGTCATCGTCATTTTTTGGCTCCCGCTGCTGGAAGCGGGTGGTAAAAGCCTGAGATAAACGCCCGAATGTCGTGAACGTGTCAGCAGTGCGCCGGCTGGATTCACGAAGTTTTTTCGGCTTTTCCGTATCCAGAGCCTGCAAGGCCTGCAAGCGCTGGCGAACCCGCGTTGGCCCTTCACCTTCCTCGTATATTTTCAGATATTTTTTGTACTCAAACTTCGCCCGGGGAATCTGATTACCACGCTCCAGGGCCAAACCGATCAGTTCCCTGGCGTCCTGAGTATGTTCGTTTTCCGGCAAGGCAACTACCCGCCTTAACAGCTCTATCGCACCGTCATTATCCCCGAACGTTAGCGCCTGGCGCGCCTTGGCCATTAATTCATCCGCTTCTTTATTGGCCGGAAGCGCGGGACGCTGACCCGCAGCCGGTGCATCTTCCTGTTGCGCCGGTTCCGCAGCAGGCTGGGAATCGGCAAGTTTCTCTTCTGTTTCAGGTTTTACGGCCTCTGTTTCCTGTTTGCGCGCTTCCAGCTCCGCTTCGGTTTTTTCAGTCTGTTTGAACACCTGTTCTTCCAGTGTTTTCAGGCTTATTTCCGGCACACCTGCCCTGGAAGGCGCAGCGGGTGGTGTAACGGGCGGTACAGCGGATTCGGCCGACTGTTCAGCGTCCGGCTTTGCGGTAACTACGGGTTTCGTCTTGGCCTGGTCGTCCCGTATTAAAATGTTCAAGCCGGCCTTACTCTCACCGGCGTCCACTTCAAAACTGACCCGCCGTGCAAAACGCAGAGTCAAATACGGGCCACCGGGAACGCCTTCTTCATACGTCACATAAATCAACAGCGGATCTATGTTAGCCGGATCCCCTAGATCCGGCCCTTGCTTGACTTCTTTATGTATTTCCCGACCCTGATCCTGCTCCACCAATAACTGAATTTGGAGAATTTCCCCGGATGTGGCTGGAAAGTGTTTGACGTAACGCAGTGGTATACCGAATTCAAAATCGACTTCAGTTTCATTTTCGCGGGTTTGTATCTTGATATCTTTAAGCACATTAGGTGCGGCGGAGACACACAAAGGGACGACAAAAACCGCCAGCAAAAAACAGCCGAGCACGGCAAAACGGCGCAACGAAACCGCGTTTGAAATATCTCTACATTCCATCGTAACGCCTAATTCCCCCATCCAGCTACGACTTGACATTTATTGCTATATCTCGTTGACCACCGAAGTGTAAGACGCCCTTTGCAGTAATTAACTTATTCAAATATTTTAACAGCAACACAAAAACGCACCATTGAAAACAAACCGCCTTAACCGCACCTTAACCGGGTTGCTGATGTCAATTGCGTTTATAACTGATTATTAATCCTTTCAAACCATTGCTCTCGGTTACTCGATAATTCATAGGTTTGGTAAATCGCACTACAATGAAGGGACCGCCCGGGACATCGCCTTCATACCGCACGTCTTCGAGAAATTTTTCCTGAGTTTCCGTGGCGGGTATAAACTGATCCAGCAAGGAAAAATTTTCTGCAAAATCACCAAATCCGATAGCCCGTAATTTGACTTGCAAAACATCACTGCTGTCTTCGGGGAAATGCCCCAGGTAGCGTACCGGGTTCGCAAAACCGAATTCGAGATTATTGCCTTCCTTGTCGCTGGTAATGTGAAAATCGCTAACCAGTTGAGCAGGAGTTTCCTGTCCATACTTGTAATAGACATAAACGCCAATAATGATTGCCAAAACAAGACTTAAACTTTTAAAGGACATCCGCTCTAACCCAAATCTCTTCTATCTCGCTGTAAATATCACCCAGCTGCTTTTTAATTAAGCGCGAGGCTAGCATCCGGCCGTTACTCGCTCAGGGATTTTTGTAAGATTTAGTAGCTCTGGACAGGCTTATTGGATGTGGCTATTGTCAAACGTGGATACTCGAATGCACCTCACGTTCCGCCCCTAGTCACCAAACTCCGATTGGTTCCGCGCTGCAGAATGTTCAATCAATTAATTTAACATCCCTGCAATAAAATTGATTACTGCTACATCTTTCCACTACTCACAACTACCCAATAACACGTTCAACCCGTTACCAAAATTAGCGTTATCGCGACTTACGTAGTTAGAATCACTATACCTAAAATTGGTAGTGAAACTCTAGCTATTTATTTGCAATTCATCAATCGGAATGACTCGCTTGAGCATTATCAGTTTTTGGATTTATCGACATGAATTAAAATGCTAACAAGAAGGCAACGTTAATCAGGAGAAATTAACCCACGAAATCATCGGTATTATCGCTTCTTCAGATACTGTTTGCTGAATACGTTGATTGCCATCGACGTGAATCGAAAGGGCGTCAACTAAATTGACGCCCTGACAAAACATTGTTAACACCAACCGGAAAATTTATTCTCAGCAGCCACGGCTAGTATCGCCCCAGTCGTTGGTACTGGTATGGCAAACATCACACTCCTCATTGGTTGGACAATGACCGCGGTTTTTGCCTTCAGCGATAACACCGTTATGACAGCTGGAACAACTTCTTGCCGGCACCTCGTTATGATTCATTCTAATTCGGCTCCAGTTCGTGAAATCCTGGTGACAGACACCGCAATTATCAGTGGTAGTTGGATGCCCGCCCGGTTTGTCGTGGCACGCGCCACATTGGTTCACGTTGGTGATCTGATTGTGATCCACGCGGACAACAGGCTGCCACGCATTCGATGAATGGCAGGCTTCACATGTATTCGACGTGCTAATGTGATCAGCGGGTTTACCGGTGGCAATGGTATTGTTGTGACATGCCGAACAACTGCCATTAACCTGAGTGTGGTCAACCTGGTTTACCGGATTAAACACCGCGGTGGAGTGGCATGCGCCACACTGATTGGAAGTGCTAATGTGGTTGTTTGGTTTACCAATAGCAATCGTGTTGTTATGGCAAGCTGCACAATCGCCTAACACCTGATCGTGATCAACACCGGCAATATTAGTCCATAAACTCGGCGCAGGACGGTGACAGGCTTCACAAAGATCTGTGGTATTAATGTGATTCGCCGGTTTTATGTGGCAACTGACGCAGGCGCCAATTACCTGGTTGTGATCAACCTGCAGAATAACCGTCCATGAACCACCGACCTGGTGACAGGCGTCACAGAGATCGCTGGTGCGCGGGTGAGTGGGTGGTTTATCGTTATCGTGACAACCGGCGCTGGCGCAAGCCTGCCCCTGTACGGTGGCATGATCAAAGGCGGTGGTCCAGTTCGTGGTATTGTGGCAATCCGCGCAATCCTGGGTTGTCACAACATGATCCGCGTCCTTGCCGGTAGCCGCGGTGCCATCGTGGCATGAACCGCAAGGAAGGATGACCTGGTCGTGATCAACACGAATCGCCGGATTAAACGCCCCGCCCGCTGAATGGCACGCGCCGCACTCGTTGTTCACATTGCCATGAAGCTGATCGTTGGGCTTGTCGTTGTCGTGGCACCCGGCATTTGTACAAGCCTGGCCCGCAACGGTTGTGTGATCGAACGCCGTAGCCGACCAGGTGGCGTCATTCGGTGTATGACAGACGCCACAGTCCTCCGTTGTTGCCACGTGATCCGGTCCTTTTCCCGGGGCGGTCACCCCGTCATGACAGGTCTGACACGGCAATATCACTTGTCCATGATCAACCCGTAACGGCGGATTAAACGCGCCTCCCGCTGAGTGACAGGCGCCGCACTCATTGGTTACCTGCGCATGCAAAGCATCACTAGGTTTATCCGTATCGTGGCAGCCGGATTGCACACAGGATTGCCCCTGGACAGTGTCATGATTAAAAGTGGTAACAGTGGCAAATGTGGCCGGTGGCACCTGATGACACGCATTACACTCTTGTTGCACAGGTATATGTCCGGTAGGCAACTGATGACAGAAAGAACAGGCTCCCAACACCTGGGAGTGATCCACGGTATACCGTGGCCAGTTCAAATCCCCGGTCGCCAAATGGCAGGCCCCGCAAGCATCCGTTGAGGGAATGTGCGAAGCTGTTTTGCCTTCGACAACCACATTGTTATGACAATCAATGCAAGAACCCAGCACATGCTCGTGATTTACGGTGACAGCAGGTGACCAGAAGTTTACCGTATGACACGCATCGCAAACCTCGGTAGTCGCTATATGGGTCGGCGGTTTGCCAGTCGCGGACACTCCGTCATGACACGAATAACAATTACCGGTTGCAATACTATGGTCCATAATCGCGGTAGCAAGAAATGCGCCCGTGTTATGGCAAACATCACAGGGCTGGGTGGTTTGCACGTGGTTGGAAGGTTTACCGGCCGCTATGACGTTGTCATGACACGAATCACATTCGCGCGGCAGTGTTTCAAACACTCCACCAATGTGACATTCCCCGCAATCCAGTCTCGCGTGTTCTCCGGTAAGGGCAAAACCTGTTGTTAAATGGTCAAACTTTTCACCTAGCGCTTTAAACTCATCGAGTGTCGCAATTTCCGCAGAGCTCTTGACCGGCAACAGCAACCAGGCACTGAGCAAAAACAGACTAAGCAGCGGAATTTTCCGTTTCCTAGCAAGATGCCGCGATTCCCCAAACATCATATACCTCCAAAAATTCTTCGTAATGCCGCCACGAGAACTTTTCTCCCGACATTGACTGTCTTTCTCTTTTTGTTATTAAATTTATTTCTGACTTCTCTCATGGCGCCCATTGTTTCAACCTTACAGTCAAGATTGCTCAAGACCAATTACAGTTATGCGTTTAACGCAGCGTGAGTACGCGCGTCAGCTTCATCACGAACGGCCCGTCCGAGACGATTCTTTTGCCTTTTGCAATGCTCTGCCCTGCTGCGTTTGTTATTGTTATTTTTTTGTTTCTTTGGACTGCTACGGATACCAGGCAACAAAGGAAATAATCGCTTCCAGACAATTATTTCTTATACTGCCGGATTACATGATCGATGCCAGTTTACCCGTCAATTGCCGGCATCGACCACTTGAGGTGCTATGAATTGCCAAAAGCCTTCATTGGTACATTAAGGTTTGGCAACGGATGTTAACGGCTTGTACGCGGGTTCACCACTGTCTTTAACCACCCAAACCCCCAAGTTAACTTAACCATTTGTGTTGTGTCTTTCTGTGTTGTGTCTTTCGCGGCTCCGGCGAAAAGACAATTTTCCAAATAATCGATCATATCAGTATACCTTGACATTACTACAAATCTAAACCTATTTTTTATCTTTGATTTTAATGGTTTTGAACGACTCCGTGACATGACATTTTTCACATTGCCGGCCTAATTGTCCCTGGTGGTTATCATCCTTTTCGTGACAACCAAAACAATTGGTTGGCAATTCGATCTTGTCCTTCACGGGTTTTGCATGACAGGCATGGCAATCGAGGCCTTCATGCTTGCCATCCAGCGGGTAGTCGGTTTGTGTATTGTGATCGAACAGCCAGATTAACCAATCAGCCGGACCGTGGCACAACTCACAATTTTTGCCCAGCTTGAGTTTATGCACGTCATCATCTTCATGGCATGACATGCAGCGTAATTCGGCATCTTTGAATTTTTCTGATGCGTGACAATCTTCGCAACTGACCAACTGGTGGGTTCCATGCAATGGGAATTTTGTAATATCGTGATCAAACACCACCTTCTTTATCCAGCTCTTTTCGTCATGGCATTTGGTGCAATTCTCGCCTTGCTGGCCGTCATGGGCGTCATCCAGCCGGTGACATTCGGCGCATTCAGCCGGCGTTTTTACCTTGAATAAATCGCCTTTATGGCAGGCTTCACAAGCCAGTTCCTTATGTTCGCCCTTTAGTTTGAAGTCCGTATCCTTGTCATGATCAAAGCGGATTTCCCGCCAGTTTTTCTCGGTGTGGCAGCTGTTGCATTGTTTGCCGTAGTTACCGTAATGAGAGTCATGCACTTCATGACAGGCAAAACATACCGCCTTGGTTTTCTCCTTGAACATGTTGCCTTCATGACAATCCTTGCAAAGGACGTTTTTATGCGCGCCATTCAGCTTGAACTGGGTATCCTTGTCATGATCGAATTCGATGCGCGACCATTTCTCATCATGATGGCACTGATGGCATTTAATCCCTCTGTCGCCATCGTGGACATCGTCGAGGTAATGGCAAAAGTAGCAATTTTTCGGCGTTTTTAAATAGCGCTCATTGACGTGACAATATTGACAACCCACCTCCTGATGAGTGTTCCGCAATGGAAAATCCGTCTTGTCATGATTGAAATTTGCCGGCAGCCACCCTGCTTCAAAATGGCAATTGTTGCATTTGCGCCCCATCCGCCCTTTGTGGGAATCATCTTCCTCGTGACAATCTATGCAATCATATTTTAGTATCCGGAAGAATTTGGGCTTTTTATGGCAGCTCTCGCAGGTAAGAGACTGGTGTTGACCTTTCAATTCGAACTCGGTTCGCGAGTGGTCAAATACTTCCTGATCCAGCTGAACAATATCCATGTCCCGCCCCTTGTGATCAGTATGACAGGTATGGCATTCCCGGTCGGAAATATTGTGGATTTTGCCGTGAAACGCCTTTTGCTTTTTAATATCACTGTCAATTTGTTCGTGACAGTCGCGGCAGAGTTTGCTTTGCTTGGTTTTATCAAAAGCTTCGTGACATTTATCGCATTTGGTTTCAAAACGCGCATGCCCTTGCGCCACATCACCCGGCATCACCAGGCCTTCCATGCGCTCCACGGGACTTACTGCTGCCGAAGTTGTTGACATCACTCCCACAACCATAACAACTGCCACCACTATCTTCACGAAGAAATATCGTTGAATCAACTTCTTCATGCTCCGTATTAGTACATGTGCACCGCTAATACATGAAACGAACCCGTAATCACCAAAATATACAACAGGGGGATATGAAGTATCCGCCACTTCACTAGTACCCGCTCAAACAAATGGGCATGCGCGATATTGGCCACGGAACTGATATGCTCCCGCAACTGTTCTTTTTCCCTGTTCAACCGGCCTTTGACTTCTGCACTGGACAGACCCTCCCGTTTGGCGATGGTTTTAATCATAGCCGTCAGGTCGGTGGAAACTTTAACATAACAAGCTGCTGCTGATCCTCGCACAGCAATCAACCTCATTGGCAACTTTAGTATCGAACGCGGCCCGGTTAAACACGACAATGCGAAATTTGATAACCGCCTCTCGATATTCTCGCTTATTGGTGAATCATAACTGTGCAGCATGTCCATTAACTGCTTTTCTGATTCCTTGATCGCCAGTAATTTCCGATGCAGGCTATAACCAATACGGGTATATATATACCGGCCAAATAAACCGCTTAACACAATAGTAATCATGGTAAACAACGCCACACCACTGTTTATGGATTTGATAGTGAATCCGGTGTGAAATACTATTATCAGCGGGCCTAACACACCGCCTAGCAAATGGAAGTAATACCAAACCTCCATATTTCCGGCTTTCCGCATCATCCGGGCCCGCTTTCTCAGGGCATAGAACAATACAACCAACATTGTAATGCCGCCGATTAATCCGGAATTGTAGGTAAACTCACCCTCAGCCTGTAGATTGATTGTCTCCCAATTCATCCATCCAAAACCAATCAACGCCAGGATCAGCGAAGATATAACAAAGACTGTTTGTGATTCAGCCTTGGTTCTTAGATCATTGTTATCAGCGAAATAATTAGGATATTTGGCAGCAAGCAGCGCAGTCGCGTTTATGATAGGCGGTTTTTTAGCTTCGCGGTTTAATCCCTGTTTGTTGTTTGAGTTACTCTTCTTCTGAGGAAACAATGCAATCAACTGGTTTCCAGGTCTCTTTTCCAGGTTGCTGGATTGCTGCTGCTCCGGTTGAGGAACTGATTGTTGTGCCGCATTGGCTCTCGCTTGCGCTTCCATTTGCATGCGGACTTTTTTTGCTGCTGCTGAGGCAAGCTTTTCCCGGGCTAACTGTGCCTGGGTTTTTTTGGCCGCATCGCCAGGAGAAGACTTGGCCGCCGCGTTTGGAACACGCAAGTTACGCGGCACGGAATTGCGGAGTGTCGCTGTTGCAGAAGGTCCTGCACCAGAACCTGATTTTTGACTGGCACCAAGTTCCCGGCGCGCTCTCGCGTTAACAGCTTTTATCGCATCAACATTTGCCTGGGATGCAGTCTCAATTTGTTGCGCCTGATCTGCCGGTTCTGCTACATCCTTCCGGGCTTTCAACTGTGCTTTTAATTTGGCGTCCGGCGACAGAATCTTTCGTGTCTTTACGGCCTGACCCGTTACATCATTCTTACTCGTCATTTGCACCCCAATAAAAACGTGACACCATTACCGAAATCAAATTGTTTAACCCTTCGAAAAACAATTTTTTAGCCGCCCTTGAATAAACCAGTTTCTGCGCTCAATTAACTTTTATTTGCCTGCGATTCCTCTTTTTTAATCTTCCCTGCAGACAACTCGCTAACGCGCTGTTCCAATCGGATGCGCCGGTTATCAGCAGGCGGCATATCTTTCAACGCCAGCTTCCACTGTTCCAACGCTCCTTCATGATCCTGCATCCTTATCAACGCGTCTCCTTTATACATATGCACCAGATATTGTTGTATGGTTTTATCGCCAGAAGCTTTGTCCAGCAATACCAGGGATTCTTTCAGTTTTTCCGGCTCAGTGCTTCCACTCAATATGGAGCCTAAAATAAGATTTATCCGGTGGTTTTCCGGATTTTCCTTCTGCAGCTTGCGCATTTCAGCCAGCGACTTATCTTGCATCCCCAATTCGTTGTAGGTCTGCGCCAGCAACAGCCTGTTATCCACGTTGGCGGGATCAGCCGCGACTTTGTCCTCTAAGCCCTTTAACAGGTTTTCCAGGCCCGGCGCAGCAACACTGCCGGCTTTTTGCTGGTTCATATTGGCAACTATACGCGGTGTGTTTTGCCCCGGAATTTGCGGATTCAACTGAACATTGGCGTTGGATGTTTCTGCCGGCGCATCAGGACGATTCGCTGTTTCATTATTTGATGCGGTGTTCGAACCAGGCTCGATATCTGAAGAAGACGGCTTCTCGTTAATCCAAATGACCACGATTGCGACAGCAATGAGCGTAAGCGCAATCACAAACGGTTGCTTAATTAATGACGCTGCAAAATTTTTTTTTGTCGACATTCGATTTCTTACTCCTCGATTTGATTTCAAATTTGCCAGCAACCATTCAAAATTACCGGCAACCACATCGACAAAGATTGTTTGTTGGCTGCGTTATCGCCGGCGCCAGACGAATCTGGAAACTTTGCATCAGAAATAAAATATTTAATTCCGACTTTGATTTCGATTTAGAGATAATTCTACCACTTGACCACAAACTACGTACAAACATGTTGATTTGCCCCCCTTCCGGCATATGTCTATTCAGACCGCGGAAGAGATTAGATCTTTAATAAAACACGCGCTAATTTCATAAATTTTTTGGAATTTTTACGTGAAGTGCTTAAGTAAACTACGTTGAATACTTGATTGTCAACGCTAAATTATCAACTACGTAAATTAACCCTTAGACAGCAACGCTACCGAGATCGAATTACCCGAAATGGTATTAGTTCTATAATTCTTTTTTACAATAAAATGATTTTTGCGGCCTTGGTGCCGGACTTTATTTTACTGTATTTCATAGAGTTTTCTTTATATGTCGCGGGACATGTTGCGCCGCCCGTTACTATAAAGAACCTTAATCATCTTTAATCCCATCAATAAAGTTTGATATTATATTTTAATAATCACCTGAAATCGTGAAAATGAGTTCTGATACTTTCAAGTTTTCCTTTATTGAACAGTAATTGTCGTTAACCCAGGCTTAATTCATCCCGGTCTACAACATAACGATTTTCCGAAACCGAGTGAAACCATGAATCCACCGAATGCAAGCTTAAAATTGGCTTAATAGCGAGGTGAGGGTAGTCCGGCTGTTTTGAAGCGTTATACCTGATTAAAAATCGGCAATATTAAGAAATTTGCAGTATACCTGCCAACTTCCACCCGCAATTAGTTGACAATCCTGGAACATTGCTAGTACAACATCTTTTTACGTTTAAGAAACATTAAGTTAGCGAATATTCAAGCGAATACACAACACATTATTGAAGCTGTATGGAAAATAATTCTCAGTTCATAGCTGATTTGCTTTACCTGCTTTCCGTAACTGGACTGCAGGATCTGCCCAAGATCCTGATTTATGCAATACCCATTGTGTTGTCCTGGTTCATTTACAGGAACGTCAAAAACAAAAAAGAACGTGAAGCGCAAAAGCAGCTCGAACAATCCCGCGCAGCCGGTTATTTCGAACCTACTTCACTGCATCCGGTGATTGACCGGAACGTTTGTCTGGGGTGTGCAACTTGCGTTGATGCGTGCCCTGAAGGAAATGTGTTGGGCGTTA
Organism: Gammaproteobacteria bacterium; assembly: GCA_022627515.1. Taxonomy (GTDB): domain Bacteria; phylum Pseudomonadota; class Gammaproteobacteria; order SZUA-152; family SZUA-152; genus JAKEGK01. Next base: position 5,278 of record JAKEGK010000208.1, on the reverse strand, counting down.
TCAATGAAAAGGCGCAATTGGTAAATCCGTCCCATTGCATTGGACACGGTGCATGTAAAAGCGCATGTCCAACTGACGCCATTACTCTGGTGCTAGGCACTGAGAAACGCGGTGTTGACATTCCTAATCTGCAACCGAATTTTGAAACGAATGTACCCGGCGTTTTTGTCGCAGGTGAATTAGGTGGCATGGGATTAATTCGCAACGCTGTTGAACAGGGCCGTCAGGCGATGGAAAGCATTACCAAATCGGTAAGCACTACAGACAGCAGGGCGCCGTATGATGTTGTAATAGTAGGCGCAGGCCCGGCTGGTTTCTCTGCAACCCTCTATGCACACGAACACAACTTAAAATATGTGACAATTGAACAGGAGACGCTAGGTGGGTCGGTTGCGCACTATCCACGCGGCAAAATTGTTATGACTTCGCCGCTCAAGCTTCCCATCATTGGCCAGGTTAAACTGGGGCAAATCAGTAAAGAAATTCTAATGAATTTCTGGCGTGACGCCGAGCAAAAGTCCGGCATTAAAATCAATACCAAAGAACGCATGGAAAAAGTGGACCGTACCGATGATGGATATGTAATAACGACCCAAAAATCCGCTTACCACACTAAAACAGTCTTGCTGGCCATCGGACGGCGCGGCACGCCGCGCAAACTGGGAATTCCCGGGGAAGAAAGCAGCAAAGTGGTGTACCGTCTCGACGATCCGGCGCAGTATCGTAATCGCAGCGTATTGGTGGTGGGCGGTGGTAACAGTGCGCTGGAGGCCGCGCTGGCGATATCGGAAGAACCCAATTCAAAAGTCACTCTCTCCTATCGTGGCACCGCTTTTCAAAACGCCAATCCACGCAATATCGCCGCTGTCGACGAAGCTGCAAAAGCCGGCAAAGTGCAAATTCTCATGCAATCAAATGTGAAGCGTATTGGTAACCGCGATGTTGCAGTGCTCTATCAGGGACGGGAATTTGATATACCAAATGATAATGTTATCGTCTGCGCCGGTGGTGTATTGCCAACTGCAATTCTGAAGGACATCGGTATTGAGGTAGAAACAAAATACGGTACCGCCTAAGGCCGGTAATTGATAGGATTCAGCAACAAGCCCGCCGCTGCTTTCGGCGCATATATTTTTAAAAAAACAATTCAAAATACGGATCTCTTATAAGCGCCCCGCCGCATCCACTTGAAAACGGTAAGTCCCATTATCACGCCAAACACAATAAGAATGATAGGTGTCAGCGGTGATCTTCTGGTCAAGGTAGCGGTAAGCGTAGCAGCACTTGAGGCTTCACTGTCTTCAACTCCGGCTTGAGAGACTCTGCGTGGCGCTTGATTGGACACCGTTTCTTTACGCGCTGGCAAAGTGTTTGTCACCGCCACGGTTCGGTCCTGACTCTGTTCAACAGTCACTGTGGGTGGATTGATTTTCTCCGGTAATTTAGGCCGGCTTTCCGGTGGCGGATCAGGGTCCTGGGATGCGGCCACGGCTTTCAGTTGCCGGATGTGCCTGTCGGCATCACCGCTCCCTGCGGCACGCGCTGCGGCGAACCATTTTCTGGCTTCATTGTTATTAACGTTAAGACCCCATCCGTTTTCATACATGTTACCGACACCAAATTGCCCGTCCGGATCGCCCTTCGCCGCTTTCTCAAGATACCAATTCAATGCAATTGATGTGGGCATATTCACTGAGCGGTTGGCCAGATAAATCGGTATCATTTCTTTTGCGACTGGATGATTTTGTTTCGCCGCATTGGTTAACCAGTTTTCCCCGGCAGAAATATTTTTGGGTACCGAAATTCCGTACAAATAGGCAATCGCAAGGCGGTATTGTGCATCAGCATGCCCCTGCTTTGCAGCGCTGGTGAACCATGTAATAGCCTTTTGCCGGTCACGTTCCAGTTTATCGCCGGTGTCATACATTCGCCCAAGCTGATACTGCGCTTCCGCGTTTCCCGCGTTGGCTTCACGTTGCAATAGCGCCAGATTGCTGTCGGCGAAATTAACAACCGCTTTGCCTTTATTTTCCACAAACTCCGGAACATTATTGGCGATTTCAACTTCCTGACCCAGCGTGTTCTTGGACTTGCCAGTAAACCGTTCGGCAAGTTCCGGCTCTTTTTCTTTTGCTTTTTGTTTATCTTTTTCCAGAATCGCCACTAACTTCTCTATAGACTTTTTCTCGCCCAGATCTATAAACGGCCGGACTTTTTTGATGATTTCTTCCGCCGTCATTTCGCGTACAACATCCGGTGACAAGACTTTTTCATACAACATCTTGGCAAACTGGTTACCGTTATCCGCGGATGAGCGTATCCAATTGGTACCCTTGATAATACTTTGCCGGGCGCCATCACCCAGCACGTACATGATTCCCAGTTTTAGTTGCGCTAATTGATGGTCCTGATCGGCCGCTTCCTTATACCAGCGCACCGCTTCGTCCGGGTCCGCTTTCACGCCAAAGCCGGTCTCATAGACAGAACCGAGATTGTATTGCGCATCGGCATCACCACTCTTCGCCATCTCCATATACCAAACAACCGCTGTTGGCAGATTTTCCGGATTGGCCGCGCCTGCTGATTCTTCCGCCCATACTAATCCTGCATTTGCATATAAAACAACGCAGAGTAAAGTTGTGATGTGCCGCGATATCGAAATACTTGTTACCAGTTTCAAGTCAGTGCACCTATTGTTCTTTTTACCCGGATCCTTATAAATACCGGGGCACGATAAATTTAACACGAATTCTAATAATTAGGAGAAAAATCTAAATACATTGTAGGGAATTTCTTAAGCAGTATAATTTTCGGAAGCTCGTAGTACAACTATGAGTTATTATTAACTACATCGCCTTTTTCAATCATAGCTTAAATTTTGATTTAAACGCAGTGGCTAATATGTCTTTTTTATTTACAAACAAATACTTAGCAAGTAAACGCTTTTGTCACTCCAAATTAACCGTCTTTGCCATAATGTTATTGGCGCAGGTATTGACCAACATTAGTATTGCCGAGACAGCGACGTCACTTAGGGACCACTTGGCGGGCTCCGGTACAGTAGAACTCGAAAATAGTGTAATACTGTATGACGGTTGGACAGACCTCATGTATGCCGCGTGGCGTGGAAATCTGGCAGCGGTAACGGGAATATTGGAGAAAGGTGTGACGCCAATTAATGCTCAGGATGAAGACAAACGCACCGCAATGAGTTACGCAGCCTGGCAGGGCAATTCCGACGTCATTCGACTGCTCTATAACAAAGGCGCGGATATTAACCACCGGGATGTCGACGATATCTCTCCCCTATCCTGGGCCGCCCGCAATGGGCAGCGAGGCGGAGTTGAAACCTTGCTCTCGCTGGGCGCCAGCATGAACGTCAGGGACAAATCCGGGAAATCAGCCTTGATATGGGCAGCAAGCATGGGGCATGAACATGTTGCCACCCTGTTAATCGAAAAGGGCTCAAATCTGGATATTCAGGATAACGACAGTCTTACGGCTCTGACTACAGCCGCTAAAAACGGCTATGCGGGTATAGCAGATAAACTGATTCGTTCCCGGGCAACGCCAAACTCCACTGACAAACAAGGCCGGTCATCGCTATGGTATGCCGCGGACGTTGGCGCACGCTCTTTGGTTTTGTTGCTGCTGGATAAAGGCGCAAATATCAACATCAAGGACAAGGACAAACAAACACCGTTAATGCGCGCGGCAAAAAACGGGCATGACGATATCGTGAAGCTGTTATTAAAGAAAGGCGCTGAAGTGGATATCGTTTCTCTAAAAGGAAACACTGCGCTCATCATGGCTGCCGCTAACGGGCATGAATTAATCGCCAAGGAATTGCTGGACGCCGGTGCTAATATCAATCATACCAATTCGGCCGACAACTCAGCACTATTGGTGGCGTCGGAATCAGGGCACCTTAAGGTTATAGACCTGCTGTTATCGCGCGGCGCCAACACAACTCAGGTGAACAAGCTGGGTAATACCGCCATGTCCATAGCGCAGAGCGAGGGTCATAATAAAGCGGTGGCGCTGTTAAGCAACTTCAACACCGGCGAAACCGGATTGTTGAAGCGGTTACTCAAGAAAGAATAGTTTTTCTTTTGGTATCCATAAACAAAAAGGGCGTGCTGAACACGCCCTTTTTTCTTTTAAACAACCAACTTTAATACTACCAGTTGAAACTAGCTTCCATTTCCCACTGAGTCATTTCAAGAGTTATATTTTGAGCCGGAAACATAGCGTTCGGACCAGTTACGCTGTTGCTGGGAGAATACATCAATGCAAAGTTAAACTCCTTGAGACCACCTGTTAGAAATCTGGTAAAACCAAATGTTAAATGATCTTCCATTACACCAGGCGCCAGGATATTAAATATAGTTTCAGAATCTGGTATCGGCTGCTCACCATGGCTATAGCCTACACGCCAAACCCAATCGGCGCCTGTATTCCATTGGTAGCCAAGTTTATAAACAATCATATCATCCCAACCAAATCCTGCACCACCATCCGCTCCAAGACATCCGTTGCCAGTAGCTGGACCAGAGGGCGGGTTAGGAGCGCAACTTCCATCCAATAATGGACTAATCGGGTTTGAAACGGATTTAATGTCAGTATAAATTATTCCCTGGATATCAAACGTTACTTTTGCTTGATTAGCAAAAGCATAGGCTAATCCTACCGTCCAGGTTGACGGAATATTGAAGCCACCCTGTTCGGCAAACAATCCTTTATATTTATCAAACTCGCTCATTTGCATTTCAGATTGATAAGATGCACCCATGGTTAGCCCGGGCGTCACCTCACCTTGCCAACCCAGCTTTACACCCCAGCCCATGGAATCATCATATCCATTATTGGACAAGTTAGCAGGATCCGTTGAAAATTGCGCAAAGCTACCCACACCTGTGGCCTTGAAGCGCTGATAAGCAAGTATTAAACTAGCGCCCCAGGAGTTTTGGGCATTAATTTTTCTTGAATAGGTGGTGTTAATAAATAACTGCATTAAATCCACGCCGGTATTGCCGGCGCAATAAGTACCAGTCCCACCAGGCTGCAAACATGCAGCACTGCCCGGGTAATCTGTATTCATACCGCCGTTACCATAAATTGTTAAACCGATCGTGGAATTCGGGTCAAATATCCAGTTTTTCCCAAAATGGGGAATCGGAAAGTAATCGCTGTCACTCTCCACTTTTCCGGGTGCTAATGGAAAACTGTTTGCGGGTGGAACAACTGCAAACGTGCTCGGATCATAACTTCTCGGACT
>JAKEGK010000207.1 GCA_022627515.1 Gammaproteobacteria bacterium | reverse complement strand
CAGGGGACACGGAACATGTTTATCGACAATCCCAGCAAGGCGCTGCAACTGGCTGGCAAAGGCCGCACCGGTATTTGACTTTCCGGTGGTCAGACCCTCTTGACGCGCACGTTGGGGTATATCCAGATCCAGCTGATAACGAATGCAAGCAATGCCGCCATACTGCCGATTATAAAAGCCGTTGTTGCACCCGCCGAATCCCAGATCAAACCACTGTATAAACTTCCCGCTGCGCCACCAGCGCCAAAACTCAAACTGCTATATAACGCCTGGCCTTTACCCTGGTGACGGCCGGTAAAATAGCGGTGGATCAGCTCAATTGCGCTGGCATGGTAAACACCGAAAGTTGCCGCGTGCAATATCTGCGCGCTAGTCAGTATCCACAAGCTATCGGCACAGAAACCAATCATCAACCAGCGTAACGCTGCCAGTAACAAACTGGCTAACAGCAGTTTGCGCAAACCAAATCGCGTCGCCAATATCGGCATCAGTAAAAACAATACCACTTCGGCGACGACACCCAACGACCACAACTGGCCGATCAGCCAGCCTTGATAGTGATGTTCCTCAAGATAAATCGTGTAAAACGTGTAGTAAGGGCCATGGCTCATTTGCATTAAAAAGCACACGGCCAACAACGCAAACACCTGAGGATTTTTTAACAATTTGCTCAACGCAACATGTTCCGCCGGTACATGTTGCGCGGCCTGCTCCGGCACCAGCAGGCTGGCAAGCCAGATACCGCCAAACAAAACAAGCAATACAATCGGCAGGATTGCAGCGCCTTGTATATCCAGTACCGAACCGATACTGGCGACGGCAAGAATGAATCCGATAGAGCCCCACAACCGGATACTGCTATAACGATGCGTAAGGTTACCGAGGTAGTTGAACGTGGTTGCTTCAAATTGGGGCAGCGCCGCGTTCCAGAAAAAACTGAACGCCACCATAACCATTAACAACCACCAATAGTTGTTGCTGACTAACACACCCGCAAACGCAATAGCTGCCAGCAAGCAGCCGGTTCGTACAATCAGCATTCGATGTCCCAGGTGATCCGCGATCCAGCCCCAGATATTCGGCGATATAATCTTGGTGCCCATGATAATCGCCAGAAAAATACCAATATCGTTAGCGGTAAAACCGGTGGATTTGAGATACCATCCCCAGTAAGGCACCAGCGCGCCCAGGGAAGCGAAATAGAAAAAGTAAAAGCTGGACAAACGCCAGTAGGGCATGGGGAAAGAAGTTTATTTATTCATCGTGATTAAATTTATCAGCGGCAACATGCAACCGCTTTTTTCCGGCCAATCAGGATTGATATTCTATCCTAGTACAATTTCAAGCCGATGTAGAAAAGCGGAATCACTGATAACACAATAATAACGCCATACGTGAATACCAGAGGTTTTTCAACCAAATCATGGCAGGTAAGAACGCGTATTACGCTGTACAACAATGAGCTGATAACCAACAAACCGATACTATGCGGTATAAATGTGTCAATCAGGTACGACGCCTGTGATTCCTCCCAGCGCAATACGCCACCATAGAATAATTTGCCGACAACATAATGGGCAGCGAAATAATCAACAACCGCCAGAAGCAGGCAAATTAAACTCAAAAAAATAACAAACGTTATCCCCTTTTCATATTTCTTCGACCAAAATATCCAGAACAACGACAGCACGGCAAAGATCAACATAGTCAAAATCCATATCACAGCAACGACACACGCTACACAATTGTTGTCCTGCGGATTGCTTGGACTAAAATACCACCACTTGGCCACCATCACGGCCAAATAGATCAACGCCATCCAGATCAGACCATAAGGATCAATGCTGAAAATATTCGGCTCAGATCGTGCTCTTCTTCTGCGGATTGTCATAACAATAAAATTAACAAATTTTTCAAACGAACATTACGTATCATTGCGGCAAACACTAAATTAACTGGATGACGTTAGTTAATGATGTTTCAGCCTGGATGTTCCGGTATTGATGTTTCAACATCGACATTAAAAAGAATGTTTTATTCCTGCCCGGCGGGAATAACCGGCGTCTCTGACCGCACACCGGCGTTTTGCGCCCGGTGCCGCAGCATATGATCCATCAATACAATGGCCAGCATCGCTTCCGCAATGGGTGTGGCCCTTATGCCAACACAGGGATCATGCCGGCCTTTGGTAATCACTTCATCCGCTTCGCCCTTGATGTTCACGGTACGCCCGGGAATTCTCAAACTGGAAGTAGGTTTCAATGCAATACTCACACGGATATTCTGCCCCGATGAGATACCACCTAAGATGCCCCCGGCGTTGTTGCTTAAAAATCCGTCCGGGGTGATTTCATCCCGGTGCCGGGTACCTTTCTGTTCGACGATTGCAAAACCGGCACCGATTTCCACTCCCTTCACGGCGTTAATGCCCATCATGGCATGGGCAATATCCGCATCCAGCCGGTCAAAAACCGGTTCTCCCCAGCCGGGCGGTACATTAGTGGCCACGACATTGATGCGCGCGCCAATGGAATCGCCTTCCTTGCGCAGGTTATCCATGTACTCTTCCAGTTCCGCGACCTTGCCTGCATCGGGACAGAAGAACGCATTGTTATCGATTTCATTCCAATCAATCGTTTCCGCCTTGATGGGCCCAAGCTGACTTAAATAACCCCGAATCTCGATGCCAAACTCCTGCTTCAGATATTTCTTGGCAATGCCGCCCGCCGCCACCCGCATGGCGGTTTCGCGCGCCGACGAGCGCCCGCCACCCCGGTAATCACGCGAACCGTATTTTTGCTGATAGGTATAATCGGCATGACCGGGGCGGAACAGATCCTTGATATTGGAATAGTCTTTGGATTTCTGATCCGTGTTGTAAATAATCAACCCGATGGGAGTGCCGGTGGTTTTGCCTTCAAACACACCCGAGAGAATTTTGACTTCGTCGGCTTCCTTGCGTTGTGTGGTATGGCGAGACTGGCCTGGTTTGCGCCGGTCAAGATCATGTTGCAGATCCGCTTCCGATAACGGCATTCCGGGAGGACAACCATCCACGATACAGCCCAGCGCAACGCCATGGCTCTCCCCAAAGCTGGTGACAGAATATAATTTTCCGATGGTATTGCCAGACATAGGCGAATTGTAGCCGTTGCGCTTTGATTTCCAAAGTAAATAAAAAAATTAATTTATGCTGGACAGGAATTACCTGGGCCGCCAGGTTAGCGGTACACCAACCTGTTGCAGGTTATGCAACACTCCGGCAAGGTGTTGACGAATGAATTGTATGCGATGGGGATTTTTGCGCGCCAGGCTGGCCCAACTGCGTCCCGGCACCAGACCTGCAAAATCGTACAAACCCGGTTCGGGATAAAAATACGCGTCCGCAAACTGGTTAAGCATGCGTTGCAAAATGAAACGAATCACAAACGCCCTGCCGGATGACAGTTCCTTAACACCGGCGTCAACCATGCGCCGGGAAAAAGAAATATGCCGCACTTCGTCCACGGTATGAAAGGTGGCGACATCGAAAATCGCGGGACAGATGGTGTTCTTGTTTTGCCGGATTACCCTGTTGATGCGATCCGGAATCTCCTGGCTTAACATGGCGGTCAACCAGAACGTCACGGAATCAACAGATGAATGACGGGCAAACCAGTTCATCCAGCCCAAATCATGAAACCGTGTCGCAACGCGCGGCAATCCACTGCGCTGAATAATTTCCGCGAACACCAGGCTGTGCCCCGCCTGTTCCCGCAATTCATTTAAATGGTATTTCAGAAGTGCAATGTTTTTTCTGGCATAGGATGCCGATAAGGACAGGCGTTCCATGAACAATCCTTCCAGCCAGATTTGTGCTTCCAGGAAATGCAAATATTCGAAATGGGAAAGCGCCTTGCGTTGTTCCGGCGATAACGCCATGAACTCGGTTATACCGTACAAGGACAATGCTTCTTCCGGCAACCAGTAATCATCCAGGTTAAGACGCAACCAATTAACGCGGTTGATTGGATCCTGATATATGCGATGCTGATTCAGCCGTTCGAGTATTTCCGCGGATTTGACTGACAATAAGCCCATGGGACAAACTGCAACCTTTTGATCTTTCAATATTTATTAGGACTAATAGTTGTTTTTTTGCGCAAGTTCGGTATATTAGCAAACCCGCTTATCGATTGCACCTGTGCAGAAACTGGTTTAACCTTGCGCGTCTTTAACCAGACTGAAAGTATTTTGCTATGCGCAGGCCCGAAATGAGATAAACCGAAGAGGTGGCCGCTCTCGCCCAGTCGCTTCGGACATCCCGTCCTTTCGCGACACTTGTACATCCGTGTACATCGTCCATGGGCTACGCGGCATTTATGCCCTTTGGGTACTAGCACATCCCTGTACGTCGCCCGAACGGCGACAGTGGACGTATGAGTAGGGTGTGCGAGTAACTAAATTTTGGAGAGGTGTCCGAGCGGTCGAAGGAGCACGCCTGGACGATGTACAGGAAGCACAAGTGCCTCTGGAGGCATGGATGCCGGAAGCGGCAAGTGTGTAACACTTTTCAGGCAAAGGGCTGGTGCTCCTGCAAAAGTAAATACACAGATAGAATTTTGGAGAGGTGTCCGAGCGGTCGAAGGAGCACGCCTGGAAAGTGTGTATACGTCAAAAGCGTATCGAGGGTTCAAATCCCTCCCTCTCCGCCAAAATCCATAGCAAATCATCGTTTCAATGGTGCCTCATATCGGTCCCCTCGCAACGAGAAACTGTGAACCCCGTCAGGCCCGGAAGGGAGCAGCGGCAGCAGTGGCATCGTGTGCCGGGGTGTGGCTGGTATGAGTCACCACCCTATGCTGTTTCGCTATTGCGCCGGTCACTGCGCCAGTGCGATCATACAGGCTTTACCGGAAGTTCCTTCAATTGACGACTAACACATCGCATTCATGAATTATCAAGTACTGGCCCGGAAATGGCGCCCGCGGAATTTCAGCGAGCTCGTGGGGCAAGAACATGTGCAACGCGCCCTGATCAACGCGCTGGAGAGTGAACGTCTGCATCATGCGTTCCTGTTTACCGGCACCCGCGGTGTTGGCAAAACCACCATCGCGCGCATACTCGCCAAGTCCCTCAATTGCGAAAAAGGCGTCACCGCCACACCTTGCGGCGTATGCAGCGCCTGCAGGGAAATCAACGAAGGACGCTTTATTGATTTAATAGAAGTTGATGCTGCATCAAAAACCAAGGTGGAAGACACGAGGGATTTGCTGGAAAACGTGCAATACGCACCGACCCGCGGCCGTTACAAGGTTTATCTGATCGACGAAGTGCACATGCTTTCAACGCACAGTTTCAATGCCCTGCTGAAAACCCTGGAAGAACCGCCACCGCATGTGAAATTCCTGCTCGCTACGACCGATCCTCAAAAATTGCCGGTCACCATTTTATCGCGCTGTTTACAGTTCAATTTGAAACGCTTGCCGGTGGATTTAATCACCGCGCATCTGGAAAAAATCCTGCAGCAGGAAATCCTGCCATTTGAAAGTCCCGCCATCCGGTTGATTGCCGACGCCGCGGACGGCAGCATGCGTGATGCATTGAGCCTGCTCGATCAGGCGATTGCCTATGGCGCCGGCGAACTGAAAGAAACCGAAGTTCGCGCCATGCTTGGCACGGTTGATAGATCCCAGGTATTCGCACTGCTGCAGGCTCTGGGTAACCGTAATGCAAAATCATTGTTCGAAAGCATCGCGCAACTGGCGGCGCATTCAGCCGATTTTGAACTGGTGTTCAATGAATTGCTGAGCCTGCTGCACCGGGTGGCGTTATGCCAGATTGCGCCCGACGCCATCGATGCGGAACACCCTGAACAACCGCAGATCGTCCAAATTGCGGCGATGTTATCCGCGGAGGATACGCAACTCTTTTATCAAATCGGATTGATCGGCAAAAGGGATCTGCCGTTGGCGCCGAATCCGCAACTGGGTTTTGAAATGGTCATGCTGCGCATGCTGGCTTTTCAACCCGGCGTGGTAAAAACGGAACAACCAATGCCGGCAACGGCAAGTCATCGGGATCACACACCGCCGCAGCCGGCGCCGGCCGCGCCAATGGTCAGACCACAAGCCCAAACCCAGCATGCCAAAAGCCAGCACCTGGACGCCATCAACAAAACGCTT
>JAKEGK010000206.1 GCA_022627515.1 Gammaproteobacteria bacterium | reverse complement strand
GTACGTCGGATCATTGTCAGGCTCCTGTTTAGTGGATAAGGAGCAACACACTAACGGCAATGGTCTGAGATTAATAGATGAGGTTTATTTGACGCTTACAATGAATATGATCACCAATTGCCAGAACCTCGTAACCAGTTGTTAGATATTGATATCGCGTTCGAGCGCTCGAATGTAATGGCAACAGGGGACACGATTCATGCCCAGATTGGTATCGCAACGCGAAATCCATCTGTAGATGCAACCCAATTGCACGTTCTTGTGTATAACCCTGCAACTGTTTCCGCGGAAAACCAAACCAAGTTACAGGAAACAGCCCTCAACGCTCAGTCACTGGCGAATGCGCTACCCGGTGGTTCTTCTTTGACTATTGATGTGGTGAACCGCTTTTCCGGATTGGGTGACCAAACCAAAAGTCTTATGACTCATAAAGGTGACCTTAGTTTGGTGCAGTTCCTCCGCGGTTATGCCCGCGTCCCTTTGAGTGCAGGGAAACATCATTTCGTGCTGCTGCTTGCCGAGCAGGACGAGTTTTCCAGAACTGAAAAACGTGACCTGATTGATTTGGCGAATATCATTAGTGTGAAATCCACTATGTTATCTGTGCTGTCTGTTGGAGATAGCCCTTATGTTGCGTTTTTAAAAGCGTTCAGTGAAAAAGGGCAAGGAAGATTTGCTATCAAGACTGAACGCTTTGATATGAAAGCGTGGTTAAAAGACGAACTGCATTATTCCAATGCACAGAAACTGCGTGATATTAAACTCAGTATTAGAAGTCGACATGGAGCGATTATTAAAACTGTCAAATCACCAATCGGCTATTACGCGTCTAATAATGTTGTTGACAAAACAATTTCAGAATTGATTCAAGGTCAAGACTATGTTGTTTTAGTAGAACTCGATATACCCTCAGCAACTTCGTCAGCAAATGATGAGCTAATCCATGTAGATGTGGACTATTTTGATCCTGCTAAGAAACAGTATCATACGGCTCGTAAAACTGGTCGGATTCGTTATGTGATGGATCGTAATCAGACACTCAACCAAGACAACGACAAAGTAGTTCGATCGTTGCTAATAATGGCCACACAATCGGTGGTTAAAGACATCGTACCGATTATTCAAGACAAACGCTATTATCAAGCGGTAGCGATGTTAACGGAACAAGAAATTAAATTGAATGATTTTGGCCAAAAACACGAAGATCAAGAACTGTTACGCGATGCGCAATTACTTAATAAATATGCCAATCAGTTATATGACTATGATGAGAAACTGTTTCAGACGGTCAAAATCTGGCATGACTTGAGTTGGGATACGCGCCGGTATACTGAAAACTAATTCTAAATTACGAGAAGGTTTGTTTTAGTAACAAATTTAAAGATTACTATTGCGTGCGTGCAGTCAAATTCAAATTAATGTCATGCAGCATACTGAGAGTGATCAAGTGAGCAGGGTGAATGACGGACCATTGGTCGATGTGAATGGATTTGACAATTTTGTCTGGAACAAAATTGGACGTACGAAGTACGCCTGCTAGGTGAAAGCCAGGGATGGCTTTCATCAGTCTTCGGCCCCCGTCTCCCGAACGCGCTTAAATTCTATATATCATCAGTGGCTTAAAATCTAAGTTATTGAGATGTAGTCACATTCAATCATGTGTATTTCCAGCCTGATTATTCCAATTCACCACTATACTGCACCAAGAATGGTTCATAAACGCAGCGGCATCATGTATCACTCAAAAATAATTCGTTTGAATTGATTGCCAATTAATATTTATGATTTCAATCAGGGCGTTTTTAGTAGGAATGCTACGTGATGTTCTAGTTTGGGTAAATCACCTTCGAGTACACCCCATACAACATCGTTTTGAATGCTTGCATATCCATGGATTAAGATATTTCGAAAAGCGATAATCTTTTGGTATTCGGGAATGGCTTCAGCAATTTTAGAATCAACAGAATGTAATTGGTTAATCGCTTCACCAATTATTTCAAATTGACGTTCAGCTGCTGAACGAAGGAGTTTGTCTGTGTTGTAGTCGTCTAGTGTTTTATTGCTAGTAAATTCACGTAGTGATTGGCAAGCTGATTATATGTCGTATAGATAGGTGCGGGCGTCACGCGGCATAGAGTAAAGTCCTGGTTTCGTTAACGCCTTCCAAAAAGTATGGGTTGTTGATGGCTTGAGATTCTACCAGATCAATTTTTCGCTTGAACAAATCTTGCAGTGCAAGTAAGAGTCCAAAGTATGCGTCAGCATGTTCCTTTGGGTTCAAGATTTGGAACTCGACCAGAAAATCTAAATCACTGCTTTCTTCATTAAACTCTTCCGTGACACTTGAGCCGAAAACTTCAAGTTTCTTCACAGAAAATCGGCTGCATAAAGAATCCAGCTCTGATTTCTTGTTTTCAATGATTTTGTTCATAACCTTCTATCTTCTGGATCAGTAAAATACTAAATCAATTATATACCTTAGTGCACATAATTTCCCTTTGCATGTCTAAGTATTTGAAAAATACTATAGATCTAGCATTGCAATTTAAGCATGCATATTATTTTCTGAGAAAATAGCATCGAACACGTTGTCAAGTTGCTTGCTGAACGTGATCAAGTGAGTTGGGAAAACGACTGAACATTGGTCGGAGTGAAAGGATTTGAACCTTCGACCCCCGCCTCCCGAAAGCGGTGCTCTACCAGGCTGAGCTACACTCCGAATAACTGGCTGGATTTTGATGCCGGGAAATTATACCCCAGACTAATTTACAGTTGTAAGCAGGAAATGGGACTATTCGCCACTTTTTTTACCATGATTTTTCTTGTGTTGCATGAATTTTTTCATTTCCTCGCAAGGGTCAGGCCGGTCAGCGGCGGGAGTAAACACCACGTAATCGAAAGGCAACGTATCGCGGCCCCATCGCGTGCCATACGCTTTCGGATCCATGCCTTCTTCATCGGCTTCCATCCAGGCGATGGTCAAAATTGATGCGGTTTTATCCTGCGCCTTAAGATACATAGGTGCGCCACGGTCCTTGCGTATATGACCGGAACCCGCAACCAGCACGACGGCAGGTGTATCGCTCTTTTTAAGCGTATAAAGATTATTGCCAATCGCGGCGTCGCGCACGCGCTGGCCTGTCATCATGGCCCTGGTCATCTCCTCATTGATCATGCCGCAATGAGTTTCTTCAATTTCCTTCTTCAACGCTTCCTGTTCTTCCGGCGGTAAAGGATTTCTCTCTAACAAGCTTTTTAGCTGGTCAGGCGTGTGGTCTTCACCCTTGGATACCACGTTCATCATGGTTGGCCGGTCGAGATCCGCGGGATAAATTTTCAGTTTGGCATTGACGATGCTTTCAAATACCGGGCGGTAGTATTTCTTATATTCCCAACCGGTTTTCGCCTGTTCCAGGATGTCCAGCAGCTTGCCGGTGGTGAGGTTTTCGCTTTTATTCACAGTGTCAGCCTGTTCTTGATTCACCATTTCAAATGCCACTGCGATTCCCGGTTTTTGCCGGCTGAGCGCACTGATCATCCAGCCGTGCTCTTCATGATGTTTTATGTTGTCATGTGTTTCGCCCAACAGGACGTAGTCGCTGGCTAATACCTTTAGTAGCAGTTGATCCCTCGTGATGTATTGTTGCGCGGTTACGTCCCAGATTTTACCAACCAGCGGATGGTCATGGTGAATAAGCGTAAAAGGTTTGTCTGCATTTTCCGCATGCACACCGCTGGTTGCGGAGCAAAACACCAGGATTGTTAAAGCTAAAAACCATGCGTAACAGGAAGTCATGCGGTGTTGTATTATCATTGTTATCCTAAAGTCAGATTGTTTTCCGGGGAAACGTGGTGGATAGACAAAATGGATATCGGCGCGGGTTTGATTAAAATGTGCGGCTAACCGAAAATTCGGCCATCGAGGACAAGGCATCCCTGAAGCGTGATGGCGGAATTTTGGAAAGCATCGCCAGCGCCTTGTTGGCTTCATCGCGGGCGATCTTCGCGGTGTACTCAATGGCATCGGTCGCCACGATCGCTTTCATTACTTCCGTGATATGTTTGCGTCCACCTTCGGTAATCGCTTTGCGGATAATATCCTTTTGCGATGCGGAGCCGGTATTCATGGCGCGGATCAGCGGCAGCGTCGGTTTACCTTCGGCAAGGTCATCACCAATATTTTTGCCGATCTTTTCTGACGATGAGCTATAGTCCAGCACATCGTCCACCAGTTGAAACGCGGTTCCCAGATACATACCGTATTTGGCCATGGCGAATTCCTGCTCCGGTGCCGCGTTGGAGATGATGGCGCCCAACTGCGCCGCGGCTTCAAACAATTTTGCGGTCTTGAAGTGGATCACATCCATATAACGTTGTTCGCTGGTATCGGGATCATTGCAGTTGAGCAATTGCAGCACTTCACCTTCCGCGATGGTGTTGGTGGCGTCGGACAGGATTTCCATGACACGCATGCTGTTGCAATCCATCATCATCTGGAACGCGCGGGAGTAAAGGAAGTCGCCGACCAGAACCGCGGCTTCGTTTCCCCAGATGGCGTTGGCGGTATCATTGCCGCGGCGTTTTTCCGATGCATCGACTACATCATCATGCAACAGGGTCGCGGTGTGAATGAACTCCACGATGGCGGCGAGGTTGATATGCTGGTTGCCTTGATATTCCAGAGCGCGGGCCGATAGTAGCACCAGCACCGGCCGCAACCGTTTCCCGCCACTATATATAATGTAGTTGCTCAATTGATTAATGAGCGCTACTTCGGAGTGAAGTCGCTTTTTAATCAATTGGTTAACGGCGCCAAGGTCATTATCGATGAGTTGGTATACGCCGTCGATCGATAAAGCCGGACTGGTTAATATGTCTGGGGTTGCTGCTTCTTGCATTCGGCCATGCTAGGGGCGGGCGTGCAGGGTGTCAAGTTTTGTGCATGCTAATTATTTGATGTGTGGCCATAAAAAGAGGATTCATTCCCCGGATTCGGTAATGGAAAATTTAGCGCGGAATGCTCAAAAACCCGCGGGTAATGTTTGATTTCGGTGCCTTAAACCGTTAAAATCCCCGGTCTTTCGCTGGCTCACGGAGAATTCTGGTTTCAGTGGAATCTGGCTTCAGTGAATAGGATTTTGCATGGTCCCCACAATCATTGGGGATAATTGGAGAAAAACGATGTACGCGGTGATCAAAACCGGTGGCAAACAGTACCGAGTCACCAAGGGTGACAAATTGAAAGTGGAAAAATTGCCTGTAGAAGCAGGCAGTTCCGTTGAAATTAACGATGTCCTGATGGTTGGTGACGGAGACCAGGTAACGGTTGGTTCGCCCCTGATAGATGGCGGGAAAGTGACAGCGACCGTGGTTGCCCATGGCCGTGGCGACAAAATTGAAATCATCAAATTCAAACGCCGCAAGCACCACCAGAAGCGCACCGGACATCGGCAGGATTACACGGAAATTGAGATTACCAATATTTCCGCCTGACAGATTCAATTGAGAATTCAGCAAGTATCAGCAGCTATTATCCGAAGGTAACGTAAGATGGCTCATAAGAAAGCAGCAGGCAGTTCCCGAAATGGCCGTGATTCACAATCCAAACGCCTTGGTGTCAAATGCTTTGGCGGCGAAATTGTAAGAGCGGGCAATATTATTCTTCGTCAGCGTGGCACTAATGTGCACGCGGGCACCAACGTGGGTTGTGGCAGAGACCATACCTTGTTTGCAACCGTTGACGGCGCCGTGAAATTTGAAACCAAAGGTCCCAAGAAGCGCAAATTCGTGAGCGTTTTACCCGCTTAATTCGCACGTTGCGCCTGCATTCAAAGCCCCGCCCCGTGCGGGGTTTTCTGTTTATGGAAAGTGATTTATGGACAGCTATTTGCGGCCAGTTATAGCTCTGGTGAAAAATATAGCCGTTGAAATTTGCAGTAACTGTTGAAGTAACCAATGGTGGTCAGCGCAACCTGACAGGTCACCCGTATGAAATTTGTCGATGAAGCAACAATCCACATTGAAGCCGGAAAAGGCGGTAATGGCTGCGTAAGCTTTCGCCGGGAAAAATTTATTCCGTTTGGGGGGCCGAACGGGGGCGATGGCGGAGATGGTGGCAGCATCTACCTGATTACCGATACTGGGTTGAATACCCTGGCCGATTTTCGTTATCAACGCAGTTACAAGGCTAAGAATGGCGAGAACGGCATGGGCAGTGAATGCACCGGCAAGTCCGGTGAAGACTTGTATATACGGGTGCCAGTGGGAACGGTGGTGTATGACGCCGATACTCAGGAACAAATCGGAGACCTGGTAAAACCGGAGCAACAGCTGCTGGTGGCCAAGGGTGGCAGGCATGGCCTGGGTAATGTGCATTTCAAAAGCAGCACCAACCGCGCGCCGCGTCAGAGCACGAACGGGACGCCCGGTGAATCCCGCAATCTGTTGCTGGAGCTGAATGTTTTGGCGGACGTAGGATTGCTGGGTCTTCCTAACGCCGGAAAGTCAACCTTGATCCGCAGCGTTTCCGCCGCAAAACCCAAAGTCGCCGATTACCCGTTCACCACGCTCTATCCGAATCTGGGTGTAGTGAGGCTGGGTGTAGATCAGAGTTTTGTAATTGCGGATATCCCCGGCCTGATTGAAGGCGCGGCGGAAGGGGCTGGCCTGGGCATTCAGTTTCTCAAGCACCTTTCACGGACGCGGCTGTTATTGCATATAGTGGATGTCAAGCCGTTTGAGGGTACCGGAAATCCGGCGGAAAATTTTCGCGCCATCGAAAACGAGCTGAAAAAATTCAGCGATACGTTATATGCAAAAGACCGCTGGCTGGTGTTAAATAAAGTGGATTTGATTCCGGAGCAGGACCGGAACGAAGTGTGTGCAGGCATTGTAAACGCGATCCATTGGCAAGGTCCGGTTTATCAAATCTCGGCCTTAAGCGGCGCAGGCACTGAAAAATTAATGAAAGATATTATGGCGCATATCGAATTGGCGGGGCGGAACGATGCATCGTAAAAGGCTGACCAATACCAAACGCCTGGTCGTTAAAATTGGCAGCTCTTTGCTGACGGCGCAAGGGCAGGGACTGGATGCCAATGCGATTTCCGATTGGGTCAAACAAATCGCAGCGCTGCACAAACAAGGTGTGCAGGTGCTTCTGGTATCCAGTGGCGCGGTTGCCGAAGGTATGAAACGCATGGGCTGGACCAAACGCCCCAATGCGTTATACGAGCTGCAAGCCGCCGCCGCGATCGGTCAAATGGGTTTGATTCAGACTTATGAAACGTTTTTCAAGCAGCACGGCATTCATACCGCGCAGATACTTTTGACCCATGATGATTTATCCAGCCGCAAACGCTATCTCAATGCGCGCAACACCATGATGACATTGTTAAAACTGGGTGTGGTTCCTGTCATCAATGAAAATGATACGGTGACCACGGATGAGTTCCGGTTCGGCGACAACGATAGCCTGGCGGCGCTCGTAGTCAACCTTGTCGAAGCTGAAGCTTTGATTCTGTTGACCGATCAGGCCGGCATTTATAACAAGGATCCGCGCGAACATGGAGATGCGCAGTTAATTGACGAGTTTAACGCATCCGATCCGGTGCTGGATGATATGGTGAGCGGCAAGGCGGGCGCGCTCGGGCGGGGCGGCATGTTTACCAAGGTGCGGGCAGCCCGGTTGGCAGGCCGGTCCGGCGCGGTTACCGTGATAGCCGATGGTGCTGAACCCGGCGTTATTCAACGCGTTTATCAGGGCGAACCGGTTGGGACCTTGTTATTACCGGATCAGGAACCGGTAGCCGCCAGAAAACAGTGGCTGGCGAGTCATTTGCAACCCAAGGGCAAATTGGTTCTGGATGACGGCGCCGTCAAAGTGCTCCGCGAATCCGGCCGCAGCCTGCTGCCCGTGGGAGTCAGCGGTGTGCAAGGCCACTTTGCCCGGGGCGAAGTGGTGGCCTGTGTCGACCAGCGCGGGCGGGAGATTGCCCGCGGCCTCGTTAATTATTCATCTTCGGAATCCCTGACAATCAAAGGTAAGCCGAGCCATCAAATCGAATCATTGCTGGGATATGTGGATGAGCCGGAATTGATTCATCGCGACAATCTGGTACTGCTATAACCGCTTTAAATTTACTTATCCTGTTTGGTATTAAATCTCTGAAAACTCAACGTATCTGACCGGATTGAGTTTGTTTTCAGCGTATTTATGGAAGTTTCTTTACCCCAATCCTGATTCACTTAAAAAAGTATTCTGTTCTGCCGATAAGATGACCAGGATATAGCGAATGTTTTTTCCCGTGAGGTCAGCCTCAATAAGCATTCCAATCCGAATTCACTACGGCTTACAGCAGAGGTATTTTATGTTTAGTTACGTTTACCAGTCTTCAATAAAGGTGCTGATGTTTATTTCAATGGTAGCAATGACTTGTACCGCTTTTGCGGAAAACAAGGCGCCTGAATTTATTGATGGCACAAAACGGGTGACCGCAGAAGAGGTTGTTGAACTTGTGACTAATACTCCGGGCCTGGTCATCATTGACGCACGCAAAACGAGTGACCGGGATGAGGCAGGCTGGATCGAAGGTTCGGTTAATTTGCCTGACTACGATACCACCGCGGAATCCCTGGCCAAGCATATCCCTTCCAAATCCACGCCTGTTCTTTTTTATTGCAACGGCGTCAAGTGCGGCCGCAGTGTAACGTCCAGTAAAAAAGCCGTGGAATCGGGTTATACAAATATTTATTGGTTCCGTGGCGGCTGGGAAGAATGGACCCAGAAGGGAATGCCTCAGACCCGTTAAAATCCGGCAGCCGCCACCTCAGCCGAACGAGGCGGTTTTATAGTCTTAGAAAGATATGTCCTGGTCATGAATTTTAATAAACTTTCCATCAAACAGTTGCTCACATTTTTGTTGTTGTCGCTGGGCACGGTCGTCATATTGCTGTTCGTCATCGCTACACTGCAATTGCGTGATACCGCGCTTGAATCGCAGACACGCAGCTTGTCGCGGATCATTGAAGTTGGGGTGAGCAAGTCCATGGAAGAACTGGACAGCCTGATGAATGACCTAGGCGTTTATACCACGAAGACCGGAGATTTCCGCTCGATAGCGGAGCGGTCAATTGACGATCCCGCGGATCACGCTTTGATAGGTGAATTAGCCAAATTACTGGACGATCAATATCATCAGCGGTACGTCACTAGCAGTATTGTGGATTTGCAGAAGATACGCATTTTCAACCTGGATTTTAAACTTGTAGCGCAAAGTAACGAGGGTGACCGTTCCCTCGCGCCGCGATTGCCTGATTCGTTGTTGACGAAGGCGCGCGTCAGGGAGGGCGCGGACCGGCTAAAAATGCTGACCAGCCTCTGGATGGATAACGGCGAGGCGTTCTATTCCGCCTTGTTGCCCCTTGGCGGCTTGCGCCAGATCGGCTACATGGAGATCGTGGTAAAATCGGCGCACAATTTAAAAAACATTGAACACATTGTTAAGCTGCCAATCACTATTGTATCTGCGGATGGCGACAGGATTTACCAGAGCGACAGCTGGGGGTCGGCTGAGCGCGCAAAGAGTCTACCAATTGAATATGAATTAAAAACTGAGAACGGGGATGTCGCATTGCGGTTTACCTTGCTGGAGGATATGAAACACTTCCAGGAAGGCATGAATGATACGCAGCTTACCAGCATCGGCGGATTCGCCGTGATCCTGGTTATTTTTCTTATCGCCGCATTGCGCGTATTGAACCGGCATCTGTTTAATCCGGTTACGCAGTTGGTTGGCGCCATCGAAAAGTGCGCTGGCGGTGATCTTACTATCGAAATAGACAGCAAAGGTCTTAAGGATCTGCATACGCTGAGTGAAGCGTTCTCTGTTCTGGTTGAAAACCTGCGTACCCAGGTGAGTGTCATCAGCAAGGACGCCGAGAATCTTGCTGTATCGGCGCAGAACCTTTCCGCCACCATTGAATCTACCCAGGAGGCTTTGCAATATCAAAGAAACGAAACGGATCTGGTGGCGACATCGATCAACGAAATGTCCGCCTCTTCCATGGAAGTGTCGAGAAACGCCGAACGGGTGGCCATAGCCGCCAGCGACGCCAAACGCGAAGCATTAAACGGACAGCAAGTGGTGGGACAGACGGTGGACTCAATCAGCAAGCTGGCAGGCGAGGTGCAGCTGGCGTCCGAAGTCATGAATAATCTGAAGGGCGAGTCTGTAAACATTGGTACCGTGCTGGATGTTATAAGAGGCATTGCGGAACAAACCAATTTACTGGCGTTGAACGCCGCCATTGAAGCCGCGCGCGCCGGTGAGCAGGGACGGGGTTTTGCCGTGGTCGCCGATGAAGTACGGACACTGGCCGGCCGTACGCAGCAATCAACCCAGGAAATACAGAAAATGATCGAAAGCCTGCAGAGCGGCACCAATCAGGCCGTTTCCGTGATGGATAGAAGCCGGGAAATGACCCGCGAAAGTGTGGAGTTTGCCAATGAGGCGGGCAATTATCTGGAAACCATTACACAGTCGATTGGGGACATTTCCGATATGACCAGCCAGATCGCCACGGCTTCCGAACAACAAAGCGCGGTGGTGGAGTCAGTGAATCAGAGCATTGTGTCTATTACCGACTTCGCCAATAAAACCAGTGAAGGCGCGGAACGGGTTACCGGTAACAGCCGGGACCTGTCGGGCATGGCGAACAGCCTGAAAAACCTGGTGAAACATTTTAAAGTCCAGTAACGGCGAGGAAATAAAAGGCGCAAAAAAACCGGTATTGCACCGGTTTTTTTTTGTTTTTATTATTATGAACTGCTGGGTGAGCGTGCCTTAAAGCGCACGAATCCTCGTGTTTAAACGGCTCTTGTGACGCGCTGCTTTGTTAGCCGTAATAATGTTTTTATTGGCCATCTGGTCAATCAGAGGTACCGCTGCCTTATAAGCCTCGCTCGCCTTGTCTTTCTGTTTCGCCTCGATGGCGTGGATGACTTTCTTGATGGACGTGCGCATCATGGAGCGCAGGCTCGCGTTGTGCTGGCGGCGTTTTTCCGCCTGACGGGCGCGTTTTTTTGCTTGAGCTGTGTTGGCCAAAATTAATACTCCTCAATTCATTACTTTCTGGATCCCGTTGGGGCGCATAATATGCGAGTTTTTTGCCCATTTGTCAAATATTTCAGGCGGATACAGAAATCGCTGTAAGTCCTTGAAAGATACCGCTAAGATGCACGGTCAGCAGTGGTGCAGAGCGCATACTGCATTGAGTCTCCGTTTTTGCTTCACCTTGATAAACAATGAGTTACCAAAGTACTGAATTCGAGTTGCCAATTTTACCCCAGCGAGGAGCGTCGTGATGGCTGGCAAATTGCTCAAATCCACTTTTGTCGTATCCTTTATGACTTTGTTATCGCGGATTTCAGGCCTGGTCCGGGACGTGGTGTTTGCCCGCTATTTTGGCGCCGATGCGTTAACTGACGCGTTTTTTGTAGCGTTTAAGATTCCCAACCTGCTGCGCCGCCAGTTCGCCGAAGGCGCCTTTTCCCAGGCTTTTGTGCCGGTTTTTACGGAGTACAAGACCACCCGGGAACATGAGGAAGTGAAAGAGCTGGCGGCGGATGTGACAGGAACCCTGGGTATTGTTTTATTCTGTGTGACGGTCATTGGGGTGATCGCGGCTCCGATCCTGGTGGTGATATTCGCTCCCGGCTGGGTTTCCGGCGACGAACGCTTTCCGTTAACCGTAGAGATGTTACGGTTTACCTTTCCGTATATCCTGTTTATTTCGCTCACGGCCCTGGCAGGCGGTATCCTGAATTCCTATGGCAAGTTCGCCATACCGGCGTTTACCCCGGTGCTGCTGAATATTTGTTTAATCGTTGCGGCGGTTATTTCCGCGAGCTATTTCAATAACAATATAATCGTGCTGGCCTGGGGTGTGTTTGCGGCGGGTCTGGCCCAGTTGCTGTTTCAGCTGCCGTTTGTCATGAAATTGCGCCTGGCGTCATGGCCCCGCTGGGCCTGGCGCAAGCCGGGCGTGGACAAGATCAAGAAGCTTATGCTGCCGGCGATTTTCAGTTCCTCACTTCAGCAAATTAATTTAGTTATCGACTACTGGGTTGCCTCGTTTCTTGTCACCGGCAGTATCTCCTGGTTGTACTATGCCGACCGTCTGGTGGAGTTTCCCCTCGGTGTGTTCGGCATTGCTATTGCGACAGTGATTCTGCCCAGCCTGTCCGCCAAATTTGCCGGGGCTGATCCTGCGCGTTTCCGGCATACCCTGGACTGGGGCTTGCGTTTGTCATTACTGATCGGCGCGCCGGCCACCGTCGGGCTGGTGATGCTGGCGGGACCCTTGTTAAGCGCCATTTTCCAATACGGCGATTTTGACCTCGAAGACGTGCGCATGGCGCAGCTGGCCCTGATCGCCTATTCCATTGGCCTGCTGGGATTTATTTACGTGAAAGTGCTGTCGCCCGGTTATTTCGCGCGTCAGGACACCACGACGCCGATGAAAATCGCTGTCAAATCCATGGTATTTAAGATTACGCTGACCCTGGTTCTGGTTATTTCCATGATGAAGTTATCTTATGACGCGCCGCACGTGGGACTTGCGTTATCGACGGCAATTTCCGCGTTATTGCAGTCCTGGCTGTTGTACCGGGGTCTGGTGAGAGATGGCGTCTATAAACCCGATCCGGGCTGGCTGCTATTTTTGGTGAAAACCGGTCTCGCCTGCGCGGTGATGGCGCTGGTGTTGTACTACGGTGTGGAAAACGTGGCAACCTGGACTACCTGGAGTGCGTACAAGCGCGCTTTTAATGTTTTACTCTGGGTGGGAATTGGCGCAGCGGTTTATTTATTTGTGCTGGTGATCACCGGTGTAAAGATCAAGGAAATAATCAGGCATACTTGAAACAACCTCACATACAGATGACATGGAACTGATTCGCGGACTGCGTAATATAAAACCGTATCATCACGGTTGCGTCGCCACCATTGGTAATTTTGACGGCGTGCATCTCGGTCATCAGGCTGTCATCAGGCAGGTAATGGGAAAAGCCAGGGAGTTGAAATTGCCCGTGGTGGTAATCACATTCGAGCCGCAGCCCCAGGAATATTTCCGGCCCGATGATGTGCCCTCGCGACTGACGCGTTTGCGCGAAAAACTGGATGTGTTCAAAGACCTGCAGGTTGACCGGGTGTTGTGTTTGCGCTTTGACAGGCACTTGGCGAACCTGACCGCTGATCAGTTTGTACAACAAATACTGGTGGATGGCCTGGGCGTCAAATACCTTGTCGTGGGAGATGATTTTAAATTCGGTAAAGACCGCAGCGGTGATTTTGCCTATTTGCAATCCGCCGCGCCGGAATTGGGGTTTGAAGTGAGTGACACCGGCAGTTTGAATTTTGCAGGTGGCCGAGTCAGCAGTACGCGCATTCGCATAGCTCTGGAATCGGGAGATCTTCTTTTGGCAAAGCAAATGTTGGGGCGGGATTATGGCATGTGCGGGCGGGTCGCCCATGGCGATAAACGCGGCCGCACTATCGGCTTTCCAACGGCGAATATCTATCTGCACCGGAAATCCTGCGCGCTGTACGGCGTCTATTGCGTGCAACTGCACAGCAAGCATCCGCAAATTGGCGGCCGCGTGCTGAACGGCGTCGCCAACGTGGGGCAACGTCCCACGGTAGGGGGTGCGCGCACCTTGCTGGAAGTGCATTTGTTTGACTTCGATGGCGACATTTATGGCGCCCATATTCAGGTTGCTTTTATGCAGAAAATACGCGATGAAAAGCGCTTTGAATCATTTGACGCGTTAAAAGCGCAAATTGCCCGCGATGTGGCGCAAGCCAAAGCGTTTTTCGCAAGCCCGTAATTCTCATCAGGATCGCGGGAACTGGCGAAGGGTGAGCGGCGGAATAAGCCGCGACCGCCCGGCCAGGGATGGCCGGGCTGGACTTCATCGTGAGGCAGGACCGCCTCACGATGAAGCGAGTTCGCAGGCGCGGCTCTGGAGCGAAAGGCGTAGTTGTTCTACGGCTTTCGCGAAGAGCAAGCATACGGGCGCAAAGACAATCCAGAACTGCGATGGGCGCAAACAAAAAAGAAGCAGGTATTCTTGAATTCGCTACATTCTTTTAATTTTGCGTCGTTGGATACGGGAATTGGCCGCCTGGTGAGAAATACGGGCTGGATGAATAGCTGCCGGTACAGGTAAAATAGCCGGCTCATTCACGCAAATCGCGGGCATTTTAACCAGTTACTGAATATAGAACGACAGCAGGCAAACGTGGCAGACTATAAAGACACTCTCAATTTACCCAATACCGAATTTCCCATGCGCGGCAATCTGGCTCAACGTGAACCGGAAATGCTGGCGCGTTGGGACGGCATGCATCTTTACCGGAAAATGCGCGACGCCGCCAAGGGTAAACCGACATTCATTTTGCACGACGGTCCTCCCTATGCCAACGGCGATATTCATATCGGCCACGCTGTCAACAAAGTGTTGAAAGACATTATTGTGAAATCCAAGGTTCTAAGCGGTTTTAACGCGCCGTATGTGCCGGGCTGGGATTGCCATGGCCTGCCTATCGAATTGCAGGTGGAGAAAAAGCAGGGTAAGGCGGGCGTCAAGATTTCCGCGGAGCAATTCCGTAAGGCTTGTCGTGACTATGCAAATCAGCAAGTGGACGGACAACGCAAGGATTTTATCCGTCTCGGGGTATTGGGTGATTGGGACAAGCCTTATCTGACCATGGATTTCAAAACGGAAGCCGACATCATTCGCGCGCTCGGCAGGATTATCCAGCAAGGTCATCTGCTCAAGGGCAGCAAACCGGTGCACTGGTGCGCCGATTGCGGTTCGGCGCTCGCGGAAGCGGAAGTTGAATACGAGGATAAAACTTCGCCGGCGATCGATGTGCGTTTCAGGGTCTTGGACGAAGCCGCGTTTCTTGCGCGTTGCCACTATGCCGACGGTTATGAGCATGCGGGGAAGGGACCCATATCGGTGGTTATCTGGACCACGACCCCCTGGACTTTGCCCGCCAATCAGGCGGTAGCGCTGAATCCGGAACTGGAATATGTGCTGATCGAGGCGGAAGGTCCGCAGGGTGTTGAACGCATGCTATTGGCGGACGCATTATTAAAAAACGCAATGGGCCGTTATGCGTTTCAGGAACATCATGTAGTCGCTTATTGTAAAGGTTCGGATCTGGAAGGACTCAAATTGCGCCATCCCTTTTATGATCGCATCGTACCGGTCATTTTGGGTGAGCATGTGACGACGGAATCCGGTACCGGCGCCGTGCATACCGCGCCCGGTCATGGACAGGAAGACTACGTGGTAGGCATGCGTTATCAACTGCCGGTGGAAAATCCGGTGGGCGCGAATGGCTGTTTCCTCGAAGGCGCCGGTCTGTTTGCCGGTGAACATGTTTTCAAGGCCAATGATCACGTTATCGAAGTGCTCAAGGCCAAAGGCGCGCTGGTGCATCATGAGTCATTGCGCCACAGTTATCCGCACTGCTGGCGGCATAAAACGCCGATTATTTTCCGCGCGACGCCGCAATGGTTTATCAGCATGGAGCAAAACGGCTTGCGTGATACCGCCATGCAGGCGATCAAGGATACGCAATGGATGCCGGATTGGGGGCAGGTCCGTATCGAGGGTATGGTGCAAAACCGCCCCGACTGGTGTATTTCACGGCAACGCACCTGGGGTGTGCCCATTACCTTGTTTGTTAGCAAGCAAAGTGGTGAACTGCATCCCGAAACGCAGCGCCTGATCGAAGCCGTGGCGCAGCGGGTGGAAGGTTCCGGCATCGACGCCTGGTTCACCCTGCGACCGGAAGAACTGTTAGGCGCGGACGCGGAAAACTATGACAAGGTTACCGACACACTGGATGTGTGGTTTGACTCGGGCGTGACGCATTTCTCGGTACTGGATAATCATGAACAACTGCACACGCCCGCCGACCTGTATCTGGAAGGTTCGGATCAGCATCGCGGCTGGTTTCAATCATCGTTGTTGACTTCAGTGGCCATCCGCAAAGCGGCGCCTTATAAGGCGGTGTTAACCCATGGCTTTACCGTGGATGCCAAAGGCCAGAAAATGTCGAAATCCAAAGGCAACGTCGTGGCGCCGCAAAAAGTGGTGAACCAGCTGGGCGCTGACATATTGCGCCTCTGGGTGGCGGCGACGGATTACCGGGCTGAAATGAGCGTGTCCGATGAAATCCTCAAGCGCACGGCGGATGCTTACCGCCGCATGCGTAATACTGCGCGCTTCCTGTTGGCGAACTTAAATGGCTTTGATCCCCGGCATGACATGGTAGGTCTGGACGATATGATCGCGCTGGACCGCTGGGCGGTGGACCGCGCCAGCCAGTTACAGCTAGATTTGATTGAAGCCTACAACAACTATGAATTTCATTTGATTTACCAGCGCATCCATAATTTCTGTAATGTCGATATGGGAAGCTTTTACCTTGATGTCATCAAGGACCGCCAATACACCACAAAAGCGGATGGCCGGCCCCGGCGTTCGGCGCAGTCCGCCATGTATCACATAATCGAAGCGCTGGCGCGCTGGCTCGCGCCGATTGTGAGTTTTACCGCCGATGAAATCTGGCAGGCGATTCCCGGGGAGCGCAGCGAGTCGGTGTTTCTGGAACAGTGGTACCGGTTTCCCCAAAGCACCCATATTAATAAACTGGATAATGCCTTCTGGCAGTTAGTGCTGGAAGTGCGGGAGGCGGTGAGCAAGCGCCTGGAGGAATTGCGCGTTGCCGGTGAGATTGGTTCTTCGCTGGACGCCGAAGTGGATTTGTACTGCGGCAGTGAACTCTATCAGCAGTTGACCAGGCTGGAAGATGAGTTGCGGTTTGTTCTCATCACCTCCTATGCGCGCGTGCACCGCGAAACGGAGCGGGATGATCAGGGGATTCATCACCTGTTGAGCACCGGCGATGAACTGTGGATCGCGGTGCAGGCGAGTGCCCATGAAAAATGCATCCGTTGCTGGCATCACCGCGAGGATGTAGGTTCTAATAAAGAGCATCCCGAGTTGTGTGGCCGGTGTATCAATAATGTGGCGGGTGATGGTGAGCAGCGCTGTTATGCTTAAATGGTTGTGGATTTCGCTGCTCGTGGTGGTGCTGGATCAGATCACCAAAACGGTGGCGGTTGATAGTCTTGTGCTGTACCAGCCGGTTGCCGTGTTCCCGGGATTTAATTTTACCCTGATGCATAATCAAGGAGCGGCGTTCAGTTTCCTGAGTGATGCGTCGGGATGGCAGCGCTGGTTTTTCACCATTATTGCGATTGGCGTGAGTATCGGAATCGTCATCTGGCTGAAACGATTGCCTGCGGATCACCGATTGACTGCGGTTTCCCTGACATTGATTCTGGGCGGCGCGGTTGGCAACGTCTGGGACCGCATGCTGCTGGGCTACGTCATTGACTTCATCGATGTCTACTACGCCACATATCATTGGCCGGCTTTCAATATCGCGGACTCGGCAATCACCGTGGGTGCGTGTCTGTTGATTCTCGATTCCCTGCGGCATGGCCGGCATGCGCATAAAGCGCATTCCGGCCAATCCTGAATTGGTAGCAGCGGATATCGGATCAATGGCTCCGACTGAAAAACTTATTCGCCCCGGCAGTATCGTCACTATGCATTACAGTCTGGCGCTGGAAGACGGCACGCTGGTTGACAGTACGTTTGGCACTGATGAGCCGCTGACTTTCATCATGGGCGACGGGACACTTATCGATGGGTTGGAATACGCGCTGATTGATTTGAAAAAGGGCGACCAGCAATCCATCAATATACCACCGGAATCAGGGTTCGGCTTTCGGGATGAAGATGCCGTACAAACCCTGCCGCGGGATCAATTCAGCGATGAAATGGAGTTGAAGCCGGGATTGGTGATTGAGTTTGAAGCGCCATCCGGCCTGCAAGTGCCCGGCACGGTTTTGGAAGTCAAAGACGATGCGGTTGTTGTGGATTTCAGCCATCCCCTGGCTAACCGCAAAGTGATCTTCAATGTGCAGATTCTTGATGTACAATAGCCGAACCGTTTTTTTAAGGTCCATTTTTTTTATGAAAGTTTTGCCATGAAAATTCTTTTAGCCAATCCCCGGGGTTTTTGCGCCGGTGTGAACCGCGCGATTGAAATTGTGGAGCGCGCGCTGGAGCAGTTCGGCGCGCCGATTTATGTCCGGCATGAAGTGGTGCATAACCGCTTCGTGGTTGACGGACTGAAAGCAAAAGGCGCGGTATTCGTCGATGAAGTTTCCGAAGTGCCGGACGGCGACATTGTGATATTCAGCGCGCATGGCGTGGCGAAAGCGGTGCAGCGGGAAGCGCAGGAGCGTGGTTTGAAAGTTTTCGACGCCACCTGCCCGCTGGTAACCAAAGTGCATCTGGAAGTGTTCCGGCATCAGAAAGCCAACCGGGAATGCATTCTCATTGGTCATGCGGGCCATCCGGAAGTGGAAGGGACTATGGGTCAATACGAACAGGGTCAATACGAAAAGGATCATAATGAAGGCGCGGGTGGCAAAATGTATCTCGTGGAAACCCTGGAAGATGTGGAGCGGCTGACGGTGGATAATCCGGATGAGCTTGCTTATGTCACGCAAACCACTTTGTCCATGGATGATACCGCAGAGATAATCAATGGATTACGCAAACGCTTTCCCAGGATCCAGGGCCCGAAGAAAGATGATATCTGTTATGCCACGCAAAACCGTCAGGATGCGGTCAAA
Organism: Gammaproteobacteria bacterium; assembly: GCA_022627515.1. Taxonomy (GTDB): domain Bacteria; phylum Pseudomonadota; class Gammaproteobacteria; order SZUA-152; family SZUA-152; genus JAKEGK01. The sequence continues at coordinate 5,526 of JAKEGK010000206.1, read as the reverse complement.
CAGTTTGCCAGAGAGTGTGACGTGGTGTTGGTGGTGGGCTCCACCAACAGTTCCAATTCCAATCGCCTCCGGGAACTGGCGGAACGCCTCGGCGCACGCGCCTATTTAATAGATAACGCGGCGCAAATCAATCCGGAATGGCTTAAGGACGTTAGTGCGGTCGGTGTCACGGCGGGCGCATCCGCGCCGGAAGTGCTGGTGCAGGAAGTGATAAAAAGGCTCGAAGCGCTGGGCGGCAGCAAGGCGCAGGAAACGAGCGGCATCGTGGAAAACGTGGTGTTTTCATTACCCAAGGCGCTGGCCTGACAACTTCCTTTTCTTCTTTTTAATTCCTTATCTTCATACGTTACATTCGAGTTCCCGCGGTTCGCCCTGCATTGATAGCGTGCCATTATCGATCGTGCCGTTTCCGTTGGTGTCTTCAGCGAAACGTACCCGCCCGGAATAAGCAACAATAATTCCTTTGGCAAACCCGGGTCCGGCGCCGGGGGCGCATACCGTCCACGAGTCCATGAATCCCGGACTGATCCCAATGGGTTTATAGGTAACCCTGACTTTGGCGCTGCTATGCAGCGTATATCCGTCGGGCAGCGGGCCATGTACAGAAAGGATTTCATCCTGCTCCGGGTTAAATTCCCCATCGCCGTCGAAATCAGAAAATACCATCCAGCCACTATCCCACACTTTTTGTTCATTGATATCAGGTTGTCCTTCGCAGCGGGCGCCGTTTATCGTCCGGCAAACAGTGACATGGTTGCCACGCTTGATCGCTTCGCTGCGGGCAAAGTTCAGCGCGGAAACAAACTCGTAAGCAATGCTGCCGGCCTGGTTGGATTTGAGCATATTGGCCATCGGCGCCGACAAGGCTGTTACGATAGCGCCAACTAACAGCGCGATGATGAGTTCAATTAAAGTGAAGCCTGATACAGCGATTATTGTTCTTTGGCAATGGTTCATGGTTATTCTTCTCTTTAGTTGTTAACCGGATCACTTCAGGCAATATCAAGCCGTGGCTGGAACGCCTGCCAGTCAGATTTTTATTATTGCGAGAAAAATAAAAGGATGGAGTTTGCGCTTTAATACTGCCGCCTTTTATTTATTATTGTTACTAACTATGAGTGTTATTTTAGAAATTAGTAGTGGTGTTGAACCAGAGAAATATTACCGTTTTAAACGTAATGCAGTGCACAGGCGGGGTGCGATGAGGGGGTGAGGAAAGTCCCTGGTGGGTTTTGGCCCACCAGGTTTATGCCTGGTTTAGTTGGGTACGGCCCAATAAGTCTTAACGGCATCGGCGCCGGAGTTTAACTTGTCCTGTTCTTCGTCGGTCAGCGGGTTTTCGGTGCCGGCAAGCACCGTCCAACGTGTCATCCTGTTGGCCAGAGGGTTATTAGTGTTTGGTGTTTGGTCGCCGGATTGAGCAAGCGACATAAACGCGGGTGAAGGGGGTATGCCGGATGCCTGCAGCGTTCTGGCACGCTGTTCACCTAGCGCTTCAGAATTGTAGAGTTTAACCGCATACAATTTGCCTGTCCCAGTGGGTGGCGTGCAGGTGGGCCCTGTTGGCGGCAGGGGCGGCACATAAGTGGTAAAGAATGTGTAACCCAGAACCGTGCCGGCCGTTGACAGCACCTTTTCTCCCTGGGGTAAATCAAAATACCAGCCTTTGTTGATGGTGGTTGTTGGTGTTAGCGTACCGGTGTCAGTTAAATCGTTAAGGGTAATGACACTGAAATCAGACGGTAACGACGTTCTGACGTATTCATCCCGCACGGAGAAAAACCGGTCCTGGGATGTAAGGTTCAGTGGATTTGACCGGTTGCCTGAACCGACATTCAGATGGAACATTGGTTTAAATGCGGATGCGACATAGGTATATACGAGGTCCACCGCATAATAAAAACGCCGGTTATCGCTGCTTAAATCCGCGAACAACTGGCCGGTCGGCACATATTGAGTAGTATTTCCGGTGGTTTGTGTTATGTTAAAGTCAATGCGGAAAATACGTCCCACAATGTCGATCACATAAATCCGATCTGTAATACCGTCCGAGTTGATATCAATGTACGTAACGTCTGATGGGATTGCTTCATCCATTTCCGGAATTTGCAGCGATGTTGCCGATGCCGTTACGTTGCCGCCGTTGGTGCCGTTTGCGGACCATTTCAACACCCCATCACGAAGCCCGACCGCGTAAATAGCGTTACCTTTGATACTGCTGTTTGGCTCCGCGCTGGAAAATGTCACGTCATCGTATTGTTCATCGTAACCGCCGGCAAACAGCACCACATCGTCCTGGTTCGGCGTGTTGTAATTGCCAATATTAAGTTTGGTCACTATTGGCTTGGACCAGGTTTGTCCCAGCGCGGAAAAATCACCGCTGCCGCCGGTGATTTGCCATAGCAGGCTGGGATGTTCCGGATCGGTGACGTTAAATGCAAAAATCTGGTTGCCGCCACGGCGCATGGTAACGATCAAAATTACTTCATCATACTCACCCGAGGAATTATGCTCGCCTGTGACAATCTGTCCGTTTCCATTGGCGTCCTTGTGGTACAGCGTGATGGGGCCATCCAGGCCATACGGGCGCTCGCTGCCCAGGATATCGTCCTTGAATGTTTTCAGGTTGGCCAGCAAGGCGCGCGGAATCAGGGCAAATTTTTCCAAACCGGTTTGGGCATCAATGGCGTGCAAAAAGCCTTCATTGGTGCCGAAAAATATCACCGAACCAATCGATCCGCCATAGTTCATCACTTGAGGCGTGGAATGCAGTGGATCGCCGATCGGATTGGCGCGCAATGCGCTGCCGTCATCGGTTCTGCCTCTGGCCCAATTCATAATAGCGGTGGTTTCGGCCGCGTCTACAGCGCCGAGATCCGCTTGGGAGACATTGGTATCATTGAAACTGACCACGGCATTGGACGCATTTTGGGTGAAAATGGAAGAAATCCTTGCCAAGTTAATCCGGCTGGCGGCGCCACCCGCGCCGATCTCGGCACCGTCCACCGTAACGCTCCATTTACTTCTGGCGTTGGCGGCAATTTCACCCGTGTCATCCAGTGCCGCAATTGGCGGTTCAGAGAAGTCGACGAGATAACCGTCTTCATTGATCTGGTAACCTTTAAGGTTGCCGGTCCATTTTGTTGATGCAGTAGGTTCGAACATGCCAAAGTAGAGATTGCCATCATGCACGAAAGGATTGGCATCGCTGATGGATACAGTGGGGCTGACAAATGATTTAGCGGATGTCGCCACGTTCCTGATGACTTCCGTGATGGCATCGGACAGCTGCGTGGCATTCGATGCGGAGAGGAAAATGCCACCGCCGTTTTGGGCGGTTTGTTCCAGCAATCTCACCGCATTGACCTGATGCAAGTCGAAGGCGATGGTGTGGGTTTTTACATTTTGTACACCGTCGACAGTAGTTGGCAAAAAATCAGTGTTATTTAAGTATTGCGCTACTTGAGGCAAACAGTCTGTACCTCGGGTGTCGGAAAAACTGCAACTCAAACCCGTCAAACTATTTATGAGGGAATCGGCATCACCGTCTTTGGTCGGCATGCCATCGGTCAGTATGACCAGATGGTTGTTAATGGCGCATTCGCTTTCGGACAACTGACTATTAAAAGGTGTCTTGTATCTGCCAGCATCCGTTATGCCGGCAACATTGGTGCCCGGGCTGCTGCTGTTTCCAAAGTGTTCCGTATCACCCAGGAAATAGCGGGTGGCTTCATACGCTGTCTCCGCGAGCGGTGTCCAGCCGTTGGCTGTGAGTGCATTTACCTGGTCCCATATCGGCCCTTTGGTATCACCATTGAGCGGTTGCATGGGGGTAATAAAATAACCGCCATTACTGTTATTATTTTCACCTTCGTCAAAACGCATGAGGGCGAAATTCAATCCGCTTGTGTCAGGATTAATCGTTGAATGATTGGAAGGATTTTCCGGGTCAAATATCAGTTTTTCGAAGACATCCTTCACGATTTGAATTTTTGAAGAGCCATTGGGTTCGCCTCGTGGCGGATCGCTCATACTGCCCGATGTATCCAGGATGAATACCACGTTGGAATTGGGGGAAGTTGAGGTATAGGCAGTGAAAATTTCGGTATCGTCGGCAATAGCGGAACCGTTGGCAGCAGCTCCCAGGAATAACGTTGCCAGGGCGGTTTTTACCGCACGGCTTATTTGGCTGAATTCCCTGTTTTTAGTCTTCATCTCCCACCTCAATATTTGTTATGCATTTGTTTGTTAAATTCCAGGTCCCATTCATTAAACTATAACGGTGACGGTGCGCCTCAATGTGGCGGCGCCGGCCGGTTTTTTTTGACTCCTAAAAAATGCGTCCGTGTGACATTCGTGCCATTTACGGTTCCAGAACCTGTCACCATCACCACTTCAGCGCCACATAACCGGACGCTGCAATCCTCGCCCATGGCCGGTCCGTCGTAGCTCACTGTCGCATTCAGCGTGGTCTGACTGGCCGCATGGGGATTTTCGCCGGATGAACTCCTGTCCATTACATACTCGCCTGTTGAAGGCCATACCGGATCGGTTCCATTTGCCCGGGCCAGGCTGTCTGCAGCCATTGCCCGTTGAACCAGGTTATAATCGTTGGCGATGGTGACGAATGTCCGGTTAACAGAGGATTCAGCGGCCTGATAGGCAATATGCCCGGTTTGAAAATTGGACGCCATTTTTTCTTCCATTACCGAGCTGTTCAGCGCGGTGACACCGATGATGGTCAATACCAGCAAAATCAGTAAACTGATAATTAATGCCGATCCTTTTTGACGCTTGCTTTGTGAGTCCATAATCGGTTCTTCCTCCGTATTAGATATATCACGCATTTCGCAATGGGATGGTAGTGGTAACTACCTGGCGTTTGAGACGGTCATTTGGCGCAACGTTCGCATCCAGCAAGGTAATGTTCTGCAGTGTGGCCTGTTTTTTGATGGGTCCTGAACTTCTCGTAAGGAGTGCAATTCTGACGCTGACAATCTTGGTAATACCGGCGGTGGACGGATTGACGTAGCGGTCAGCGGAAGGGGCAATCGTTGAATTGTTAACGTTGTCTTCACCCACCAGGATTTGCATGTTTTCGATGCCGTCGGCGATGGGTTGCGCCACGGCGCCGCCATTACCCAGGCACATGAGTTGAAGGGTATTGGGGTCAATAAAGTAATTGTTGACCGCGAAGCCGTCGGGTGCCGGCGCGCCGAGACAGTCGGTAGCAAACGTGTATGATACTGATATGGTATCGCTGTTGTTGCCTCCGCCATCGGTCACGGTAATGGCTGGGCCGGGGACCGGATTTCCATTATAAGGCACGAAACCGGTTTTGCTGATGTCCCGTTGCAGAAATTCCAAAGCGATGCGCTGATTTTCCTGCAGTCTAGCCAATTCACTTTGTATGCGGAATGATTCCTTGCTGCTGAGATAGATTTGTAACACGCCGGCAATCAGGATCAGGCTCAGGGTAATGGCCAGCATGATTTCAACGATAGTAAACCCACGTTGTTGAAATTC
>JAKEGK010000205.1 GCA_022627515.1 Gammaproteobacteria bacterium | reverse complement strand
AATTGATCTTCGATGACCACCGTGAAAGCATCGTCACCGCCGGTATTGGTAATATCCAGTGTGTATGTAACAGTTCCACCTGGATTTGCTGATGGCGAGGAAGAGTATTTCACCATGGTCAGCACCGGAACTGGTTCGATAGACACCGCCGCGGTTGCGCTGTCGTTGCTGTTATCCTCATCAGTTTGGTCCGAGGCGGTCAAGGCCGCGGTATTGTTTACATTCATAACCACCGGCACTACTCCGGCGGTAACATTAATTGTCAGCGTATACGCCGCGTTGGCGGGAATACTCGGTATGTTCCATTCATCCGGAATAGTATCGCTGTCCGTGTCGTCAAAGGTAGTGCCCGCTTCCGCAGTGTGGCTGACGTAAGTCACCTGAGCCGGCAACACATCGGAGATTGCCACATTGGTAAAATCAATGATTGACGCATTGTAAACGGTCACCGTATATGAGAACGGTTGATTACCCTTGATCGTAGCCACTGACGAAGACTTGCTCACCTGCAAATCCCTGGGAAACAATTCACCACCCGCAGGGCCATCCATGTTATCAAGAATATTGTTCGGTATGTTTTGTCCGTTGGACGAAGAAATATGAAACCTGATATTTGCCGGTCCACTCAATCCCAGGCCCGCCCATGTCAATATGGTTTCCATTTCCGTACCGCTTGTTGAACCATAGTTGGCGTTATACAGGTTTACCAGGTTGGTTTTACCGCCGGGCATGGTATAGCCATCACCGTTGCCGCCACCGTCCACCAACGCGTCGCCGCCGCTGGCGCTTTCCACGTAGTCATACAATTCCGCAACTGTGGATCGCGTATTGCCCTGCCATGACACGCGCAATAGTTTTTCACCGGATTGCAGCAACCCGTCCGGTTCGGTGCCCGCCACACCTGCTGTGGTGGTATCCATGTAAAACCACCAGTCGGTAGTGTTGGTGGAGGAGGCCCAGCGTTCCACATAGAAATACAAACTGGTGTCGTCCCAAGTAAAGGAAAATTTACGCAAATCCCGGCCGGTGCTGGAGATGGGCTCATCCAGATCATTGCCCGAACCATCCTGGGCATCATCGCTGAACTGCCCCGGATTGTTGGTAATATCGCCAGCGGGATCATAGGTGTTGGCATCGGTGTCATACCAATCACTCATATTGCCGTCCATAGTGATCGTGCGATTAATATACGCAGCATGGACCTGGGCAAGCGCTCCCATCAGCAAATAAGCAGCAACAGTAATTTTTACCAAAACACGCATAACCAGTTTCTGGTGGCGAGAAAAACGATCTATTGATTCCCTATAGTTAGCGGCTGGCGGGCCTGAATCCTAAAGATCAGCATACAATATATAACAAATTCTGATACGCATTAGCTGTCCTCTGAAACATCGTTGCCTACAGATTAATCACTTTTAACCAGTAAGCCAGGAAAATTATCGGGGAGGAAATAAAAAGAAGAACAGCGTTAATAATGGAATCATAAAAAAACCGCGGCACAATACCACTGTGCCGCGGTTTTTCTTCCGTGAGATATCCTTCCTTGATGAAACGTTTAGTCGCGCCGGCGCGTTTTACTGATCGCCCAGGTGGCGTCACCATCGTCAGCCGCGGAATGTTGCACGTTCACATACAACGTATGGGGATTAAACGGACTGAAGTAGATACCAGTGCCTTCGGCTTCGGAATCCGACAACGATCCAAACAGATCCACTTTCAGAGAAGCGCCGAATTCATCGGTCTTGGTGCTGGCAAACCAGATGTCCGATGGCACATTATCTTCAACCACCAGCAAACGGCCGTCAGGCGATTCCGCCAGATTGTCAACGCTGTCAAAACCGGTCTGGAAACCTTCATCACCTGGACGGCCGATTTCCACAGGCACATTCACTCCCGGCATAATAAAATTGGTGACCATCATGGTGTTCAGGTTGATGGCAATCACCCGCCCTTCATACAATTCACTCTTGAACTCCAACTGGCCATAATTAGGTTGCGCGGGATCCGTTTCAGTCATTGCATCACGCGGACCTTCCGTGATTGCGACATAGAGTGTATCGCCGATGATTTCGAGGTCTTCAGGGCGTTGATAACTTTGACCACCCGCGGCTGTACCGGCCTCACGCGCCGTCAAAGGGTCGATCGGTCCAACCCATTCGCCCTGGCCAACACCGTTTTTTCCCGTTACTTTCAGGACATAAAGAGAACCGGCGGAAAGATCGCCATAGGTATTTGGCACAAACTTGTAAACTCCGCCGCCACAAGGCACAACGCCGTTACAACCTTCTGAACGGCCACGGTGCTCGTCAACAACATAGACATTACCTTGCGCATCAACATCGATACCTTCATGCGCGAGACGGCCAACCGCGGGACGGTCAATCACCTCTGCGGCGGTCATCCGGTCGTTTTCATCCAGCACGATTTCCAGTAAACGGCCACCGTCAATTTCTTCGGCGAACAGAATCGTGCCCCAGGACGTCCAGCGAATGCCATCCAAGGCGTCCCAGGTCGGATCTTGCGCCAGCACTTTCGTTTCACCGGTTTCCAGATTCACCACGGAAACGGCGCCGCCTTCCGGTTCACCGCGCACTTCGTGGGTGCGATACATAAACCGCCCTGCCATGGGTCCGGTTTCGTTCACTGTATTCATATCATGCCAGTCGTCACGGCCACCGGTATAAATATTCAATGCGGTTTCATCTGACACAATCATTTGCTCAAATCCTTTGGGCAGTTTCCAGGGCGCGGCCGGATTCCAGTCGGCGGAGTTAGCGGACGATTCAATGGGTTTGAAAATGAAACTGTTTTTATCGGCAAATGCATTGTGCGTCAATGCCAATGAGCCCGTTACGGCTGCGGCAATGGCGGTAACCAGTAGTTTTTTGCTAAACATTGTCTTTTATCCCTCTTGAGGCAACAGGTGTTGAATTTCATTACGATTGCGTGGTTTCCCGGAAAGTCTGTGGCAGGCAAAAAACAATCATTCACAACCTCCCGGCACAGGGAAGTATCGCGCGGGTATATGAAACCAGTTTTACAGATTTTTGAAAGTAATATGACAGGCCGGGCAAAATGTCAGTCCGCCAAATAGCCGTACTATTTGGCCGTGTACGTTTGTGACGCGGAATAATTTTAGTGTAGATTTAACGATCGACAAGAACAACAGACTAGCCGCGCGCTTTCAGGCTGGATTCCTTGTTATCCTTGTCCGTCGTATTTGCACTGGAATCATGGCTTGGTTCTGACCGCTTAACCGGTTCAAGTTCCAGTTTGCCGCTTACCGCGGCTTTGGTTTTGGTATTGGCGGGAATATTTGGTTTGGCTGCCGGATCCGCTTTCTCAACAGACTCGAATGTTAATACTTGCGCTTTACTTTCCAGCACCAATGAGTCCTGATCCGGTTTAGCGTCACTACAGGCAACCTGCGCATCCACCACTGTGCTTGATGCAACGCCGCCGGTTTCCTCGGCAATCACGGATTCCAACGGTTCGAGTGACAACGGCAAGGATCCCGCTTCAGGCATAGTTTGCAAAGTGATGGTTTCCTGGTTTGTATTCGATGGTTTTGAACTTTCCGACGTATCCATGGGCTCCAGTAAAAGGCCGGCTTTTTCACCTGGTTTGCCCGCGAAATCAACAGCCGATGCCGTTTTTGGCTCCAATGATTTTGCGGCCGTTGGCAATTCACTGCTTTGCGGTTTTAACGCTATCTCAAACGCCGCTGCGTTCGTGCTCGCATTAGCGGTTTTGTTATCATTCTTCTCATTGTTGATTTCCGGTTCAGCCTTTGAATCATCTATGCCGAACACTGCCTTTCCTTGCGGCTTAACTTCTGGCTCAGCCGCGTCCGGTTGTGCTTTTTCATCCACTTTATCCATGGGATCATCAATTGCGAACACCGCTTTGGCGCGTGGTTCTGCGGCGGCAGGCGCCACAATCTTTTTGCTCTGGGTTTCAGGCAGTGCTTTGGATTCGACGGTTGCGGATGGTGCTTTGTTGCGCGGCTCCTTCTTCGCCGGAACAGTTTTAAAAGTATCACTGCCTGCTGCTATTGCGGCCGCCGGGATTGCCGGTTGAGCTGCTATTTCCGGTTCACCGGCTATCTCAAGTGATGCCGCATTCGTGAGCAAACTCAAAGCTGCGCTATTGGAAGAGGAGACGGCCGCCTTTGGCGTGGCATCCGCGGCGATACTTTGGTTCGCTTGAATATGCTTCTCTTGAACATGGTTTTCTTGAACATGGTTTTCTTGAACATGGTTTTCTTGAACATGGTTTTCTTGGACATGGTTCTCTTGAACATGGTTTTCTTGGACATGGTGCTCTTGAATATGGTTATCCTGAACGTGGTTTTCACGAAAATAATTTTGCTGGATGTTTATTTGTCCGTTGATCTGCTGCTGGCCGTTAACAGCCGGCGTCAGACGGTCAACGGTCAGGGCGATGTTTGCCAATGCAGATATGATCCGCGCGTAGATGGACTCCAGTTTTTCAAGAATAATCCCGCCGCATTTCACGTAGTACTCGTGTTCACTGGCGCAATGGTTACGATTCGGGAGAAAATCCGTAATGTAGTCGGCAATCGTCAAATGTTCACCATCCGCCACAAAAGGATAATCCAGCCGGCCCAGCGCCGCGGTCAGCCGATCATATGCCTGTTTAACTTCTTCCAGCAGGCTTTGCATTACCGCGGACAGGTTGTCCGGCTTTTGCCCCATCAGTGGAGCGCAGGAAAGTAACGCGGCCAGTTTGAAATGTTTGAATTCAAAATCCGTAATAAACTCCGCATTGCGTTTAAAGTTGTTGATCAAAAGCGACATGCGGTTTCTGGCTTTCAGATGCTGCGCGTGCTCGGCATTCGCGCCAATCAATGCGGGATGATTCAATAGCGTCAGCGCAATGGAGAGCCGCTGGTCATTCAATGCAAACATGTGATCAAGCTGATCCATGGCCTGTTGCCAGGATTGTTCAAGCTTGGGAAGCATTTCCCGGTACTTGGCAAACGCCTGCTCATCCATGCCGAACCATTCCGGAAACATGACAAAACCGCAGTCGCGGAAAATATCAATCGCCAGAAGCTTTTGATATTTGTCATAGCTGTCATTGGCCTGATGCATTAACTGCCTGCGTTGGCCAATCTGCTCGATGATCTGATCGTTGACCGACCGGTATTGATTGAGCAGTTCATTCCAGTCCACTTTGCTGGTATCGAATATGTTGACCGCAATCGACAGTTCAAACACCGGCGCCATATCCTTGAAATATAAATGGTAGGCTTCCTGCTGTTTCTCGTTGTCCCGGGTAATTTTTACCACCTGGTTCACATCAACAAGTTTATTCTTGTCAAACTCCAATCCAAGCTCATGCGCGTAGTAGGAATTAGAAACCTGCTTTGCCAGCGCATCAAAAGATTTGAACAAATCGCGCCCTTCCCGCACCATTTCAAAAATGCCTTTGGCCTGTTGCGCCATCGCGTTATCAATACGTTCGTTATCACTGGGATGCGAATCATAGACCCGGGTTTTCGCTTCCCGCATTTGATTTAACAGCGCATGATCCAGCTCATCGGGCAATTGCGTCGCGTTATGCGCAATCAGCCTGGGCAGATTATCAACCAGTTTTTTATCTTCCCACGCCTGCGCCAATTGGGCATGACTCACCTGAAACGCCATTCCCAGGCGTTGTAACTGCAGAGCGGTGTTTTTGAATTGTTCACTGCCCGCCATGTGCGCTTCGTAGCGGTCGGCGTCAAATTCCATTTGGCGCAGCATGTAACTGCTGACCGCGTGACCCGCCATCATGAAACCATATAGAACCTTGCGTGTCGCCCACACACCGCCCCGGGCAAAGTTCAATATAACGGAAATCCAGCCATCCGCTTCTTCTGCCGCTTCATTCAGTTTTTCATCCCATTTGTCGCGCAGATAAACCGCGTGGAAAAACCAGCTGTTCACCTTGTAGGTCAGGTAATGAAAGCGCATGCCGACGCCCTGTGAAAAATGGCCGAACTCATGCGCCAGCACTCCGGCCAATTGCCGGGTGTTAAATCCCGCCAACAAGGGCATACCAATGGTCAGCACCAGGTCATCGCCAAAGAAGCTAAACAGACCTTTGCGGAAACTCGCGGACGCGTTAACTTCGCAATCCACCACTATCTGTTTGGGGCGGGGCGCACCCACCGCCATCGCAATCTTGTTGACGAAATGGAAAAAAATCGGCTCCTTGAGTGGATCCAGCACGATGGTTTTTGGCGCCGCGGCCGGCCGGGCAAACAGCGGTTTGATCATAAACAGGATCACTGTCAAACCAGCAACGATTGGCGTGATATAAGCAATCACGCCAAACTTGTAGCCTAGCGACTGAATCCAGGAAATGCTGCTGATGGTATGAGTTATTACGCCGAGTCCCAGCAAAGCAATCAGGCCAACATATATCATCGGCAATAACACCATGGCAATACCCACGGCTACAATGCCAGCCTTGTAGGAAGTGGGCGGTTCAACCTTGGGTAGAGTGCCGGTAAATGCCTTATCGATATCAACCAACTTTAACGATACCGGCGCCGCAGCCGCCGCGTTAGTATTTGCAACATAACCTTGTGAAATGCTATTGACGGGCTGTGCCGCTGTTGCTGTGGTAACAGGTGAGGTTGTCGGCACGGATACAGGCGTATTGGCTGGAGCGGAACGGGCTCTGGCTTGCGGCGTCTGAGACTCGATCTCACAAAGCACACCGATAGAGCGCATTTTTTCCTGGTACTGCTGCACCTGGACATCCGTAAGCCCCTGTTTTAACGCAACCTTTTTTCCGCTAAACATTTTATCGATGGTCGCGGCGTCTTTTTTGAATAGCTGCTGCAGACGGCTCTTGACCTCGGCAAGATCAGCGTTCGGCGCAATTTTTCCTTGAAAAACAAGGCGAAATGTAGGTGCGGACATCTCAGATATATTCCCGTTAATCTACATTTTTATCGGAGAATTGAGGGAATAATTGAGAAAAAACGGGCGATTAATGGCTGAACGGTTGGTTTTTGCGGACCAACGCACTTTTAATATTGCATGGAAATGAGCGGTTTTGGTTACTGGATAAAAATTTTTACGGCCCTTGGCAAGCGCGGGTTACAGCGGGACACGTTTACTAAAGTCCCAACGAAGCGTTTTGGATGTTAAAGCGGTATCGCATAAAAAACTGGAAATCACAAACACAACAACGCCCCATTCATAAATGGGGAATTGGTAGCGTTAGCCAACTTACCTGTGGCTGCTAGTTATGACGATTCTATGGTGACGCGGCTTCGGTGAGTTCCATAATAGATACTCCCGAAATATGTTTTACGAGACCATAACCGGCACAGTACCAACTTACAGCTCCCTGATTAACTAACACCTTAATGCAATCGCTGTAATTTACATTGTTTACCATGATACTTTCCTGGGCTATGAGCGCACGTGTATCGACAGTTATACTTTCATCAAGGGGATTAGTTGGCCCACTGACATCAGTTGTGCGGGCTATTACCGCGGAATTCCATGGTAATCCTATTGTCATGGTAGCCGGAACAATGGTTATGCCTGGGGTATGTTCAACAACATAATCCACCACGTCCCAATCAAAGTAAACTTCGCGCCGTGTCCATACTTTGTCCTGCCCTATACCCGTCGTGTAATAACGCACCTCACCACTAATCGTCAGCCCTGATTGAAGATCGATACGTTGGCGGGTTTCAATCAACTGACCCGGTGTCGAGTGGTCGTAGGTTCGCACCTCTTAAAATTCCGGTGTAAAAACACTGGATGTCGTGTCATCTAAAATTGTAAATGTCTTCGATGCAAAATTATGACGGTAAAGATCGAAGTTGATTTGCGCAAAACCCGGACCCTGTTCGCCTTGCGGACCTTGTGGTCCAACTGGTCCCTGTGGACCAACCGGAATCTCTTCAATACGATCCGCCAGTTCCTGAAAGTTGGCGTTCACCTGATCGGCATTTGTCGGTTGGCCATTACTAAAGATGTGTTGTACAGCCGGTGCCGCAAATACAGCTGTATTTAATAACATCACTATCGATACACTCACCAACCAACTGGCTTGCTTGAATAATTTCATATCACTCCCTCTTAAATCATTTATTACGGCTATTTTTTAATTGGATTCCTGGCAGACCTGGTTCCAGCAATCGGCGCCCCAGGTCATGGTGCCCCAACTGGTTTTCAGGCTGGTGTTGAAATGGTTCTGCGCGCTGCCGGCATCCACCAATTGAGTGCCGGGGCCTTTTACGGCATCCACCAGTGCTTGAACGTCTGTAGCAAAAGCCGCGCTGGCAAAATCCACCGTGAGTCCAGTGGCCGCGGTGTGTGCGAGCGCGGGAATTTCGATACCATTACCGGGATTACCGTCGCTGTCCAATGTCATCAACAAGCGCACAATATTAATAACGCGGGGATCAGTGGCGTCCATTGCGCCGTCCACCAGCATTAACGGTGTTACCACCGGACCGGCCTGAGTGGCGCCCAGCACGATGCCGTCAATGGAAAAAGCTACGTGTTCACTATTAATGTAATTGAATTCACCGTTGGTATTGGTCATTCCGGATTGCGTCTCGGTTCTGTAATTGACACCGGAAACCAGGGAATCGAGAAAAACACCGGTAAGAATCTCAGGCTGTGGATCTGGAGTACCGCTTGTGCCGCCACTTGGTGCACCTCCATCGCCTCCGCTACTGCAAGCAATGAGAAAGATGGTTAATAACAGCAGGCTAAGTGGCCTAGTAAAGATCTCAGAACGACACATCATAGTGTGCCTCCCCCTAACAAATTAAAAACTGCGGGAAAATGATTAACCCACGTCGAAACAGTATTGTTTTGATATCGCGCTGATTGAGCCGCACGTCCCATGATCAAAATTAAACTACAAGGCCTAATTTGGGCAAGCGATTTTTACTGATGTATCAATCAGCGCATTCTTATGCTGCCTAATCTCCAGACACCGGGACAATTCATTGCGCCTTGAAAGCCCCGATATCAACAGGTGCGCTGAAAGGCACATTATTATAGTCAGTACTAATGCTACCCGGGACGTCACGGCCCCGGCCTGCCGCCGGGCTGTCAGCTGGTATCGCGTAATTCGCATTCGCGAGGTCAAATAGTGGATGCTGCTGAATAATGGAATCTGTTTCGGGTGGTATTGGACTGGAAATATTTGGACCAGTGAACGCGGCATTATCCAGCGCGTACCAGAGATTATTATCAAAAGTAAATGTTTCCGGCGCCGTTCCCGCCCCTATATTTACATAGCTGCGGATATCAGCCTGGTTGAACATGACTATGTTATTGATGAAATACCCGTTACGGCTGGGAACAAAGCGTGCGTCCTGCGATTCCTGCAATATTCTCGCAATGTAAGTTTTTGGTTCAATGATTGTATTGTTAGCAAACACACACAGATCGCAACCAGTAAAGGCAACCGCTGCGCCGCTATTGATGCCCACGCGTTCGAAAATATTCGCTAACATGCGAATGCGCGCGCCTTCATAGGGAGCGTCTATGGGCCGGAAATAATCCAGGCCGGTCGAACCCCCGGCGTTAACCGCCCGGGACGCAACATCGGCAAAACGATTGCCCTGAATTAAAATATCCGAACTGCCGCCTTTGGTGTTGATCGCATTGATTGGAATATTGTGAAAGAAATTGCCTTTTATCACACCTTCATGGCAACCTACCATGTCGATTGCCTCACCGTGGTTGCAATTATCAAATTCACCGTTCAGCACCAGAAACCGGTCGACACCGGACAATTTCAGGCAATCGTGATTACCACCGGAACCGATATTGCGGAATCTCACGTTGCGGATAATCACATGTTCCGCCGGCGTCGCATAACTGCCGCCATCGTCAATGTTAACGCCATTTTGCGCGGCATTTTGTATCGTAAATCCGTCCAGCACCACATAACGCGGATCACTAAAATGAAAGACCTGATTCGCGCCAGCAGCGTCAAAGACCACGTTACCAATGCCAACGATAGCTATAGGCTCATTGGCGGCGCCTTGCAGATTCCCAATGAAACCCTGCACGGGATAGATGCCCGCCTGCAGATTGATACGCGTACCGGGTGTGGCATTGCGTGCCGCGGTTACCACATTTTGGTAAGGCAGGCTGGCGCTGCCATCGCCAGTGATATCGTTCCCGGTGGGTGAAACGTATAACTCCCGTCTATAAGCAACACCCACATCAAATTCGCCAGGCAATGGCGCAACACGAACCGGATCATCAGGAAACGCATCCTCCGCATTGGCAACACCATCACCGTCAGCATCTTCACCAGGCAAGGGTACGGGATCCGGCTCTGGTATAGGCTCCGGTTCTGGAATTGGCTGTGGCGCCGGCTCAGGCTCAGGCGCCGGTGTTTCACTATCCGGCGGCTCGTTAATGGACGATTCACTATTTACCGCCGGTGTATCACCGCTGGAGGATGAACAGCCTGACGATATACCTGCAACGACAACTATGAGAATACAAAAAATGCTTCGACAAATAACGTTTTCCATTACGTCCTGACCTGTGTGCGCAGATTGAGTGCTTATGCTGAGTTTATCTGTTGAGTTTGTCTGTTGAGTTTGTCTGTTGAGTTTGTTTAGTTCGATTGCTTACTGTAATTGCTGCATATAGAAGATATTGCCGGGAGAGAAATATGGAACCACCTAACCTGAAATAACCCGCCGCCGGCAACCGGCTGTTAGCCCGGTTTTTGCCTGGGATTTTAGTTTACGCAACAGATATATTTTTACTATGGAAGTACGTCACAGTTCAAGTGAACATCGTAATTACTTGCAGGCCGGAAAGAGAATAACAAGTTTAGTAAGTTCATGATGTCGCCATACCGCGACAAACAGGATAAAACGTCAATATCCAGTCGTATTGCGGCAATGTCTTTTAAACAAGTAACCGGTTATTGGGTAACGGCTAACTGGCGCGGCAAGCGTTTGCTGCGCATGGCGACAATGAGCGGGATTTCAAACGGCATCATGGGCCTGGCAAAATGATATCCCTGCAATTCGTGACAGCCGCAGCGCCTTAGCATATCCACCTGTTCCTCGCTTTCCACCCCTTCCGCCACCAGGCGCATATTAAGGCTATAGGCAAGCCTGGCTATGGCGCGTGTAATAGCCGCATCCTTGCTATTGTGTAAAACGCCCTGAACAAATCCGCGGCCGATTTTTATGTAATCGACTGGCATTTTCTTAAGATAGGCGAGAGACCAGGAACCGGAGCCAAAGTCATCAATAGACAACGATACTCCAATTTGCTTCAACCTTTTCAGGATCGGCAACAAATACTCCTTATCATCGGCAAATATGCTTTCGGTAAACTCCAGCTCCAGGTAATGCGGATCAATTTTTGCTTCACTGATTGCCTGCTTTACCTGCTCCTCGATATTGCCGAACAACAGTTGCCTGGCGGATATGTTTACCGAGACGCGCACCGGCGCCATGCCCATCAACTGCCATTTCTTAAGTTGTCCGCAGGCAGACTGCAACACCCATGCACCGACGGTTTTTATCATGCCACTGTCTTCCAGCAATGGGACAAACCTGTCCGGCGTCATCAATCCGTATTGCGGATGCATCCAGCGCAACAGAACCTCCACTGCGGTTACCTTGCCTGAGAAGGCCGATAAGCGCGGCTGATAGTACAGTTTAAATTCATTATTTCCCAACGCCTGTTTGAGTGAAGTCTCCATGGTCAGACGTTCGAAGGCCTTGCTGTTCATTCTTGTATCGTAAAACATATAACAATTACGCCCCGCCCGTTTGGACTGGTACATGGCCGCATCTGCGTTACTGATCAGCTGCGCGCTCGTTACATCGTCATCGGGGGAATAAACGGCAATACCAATACTGGCGGTGACCAGCACTTCCTGCGTCTTGAGTTTGATTGGCGCAGCCATGGCGTCAATAATCCTGCGGGCCATATCTTCCACCAGACAGCAATCGTTGACGTTTTCCAGCAACAGCGTGAACTCATCTCCGCCCCAGCGGAACAGCTGGTCGCCTTTGCGAATCGGACATTGCAGGCGTTTTGCCACGATACGCAGCAGTTCATCGCCCGCGTCATGACCCAGGCTGTCATTCACGAGTTTAAAGCGGTCAACATCGACAAACATAAGCGCCAGCATGCGCCGGCTTTGCCTTGCATTTTCAAGCGCCGTTTTTATACAACGGTTGAACTGCTGCTTGTTGGGGAGTTTCGTCATCGGATCATGGTATGCGAGGAAATGAATTTGCTCGAGACTGGAGTCGCGGCTTTTTTCATGATTGCGTATTTCCTTTTCCGCGCGCTGCACAATCAGCAGTAAAAACAGATACAGCAGCACCAGGGTGACAAGCACGCCGCCAATAACGTTTTCCTGCGTGCGCCTGATTTGTTTCACCAGCCCGGTGACATCCGTGTAAAGCTCAAATACGCCGTGTATGGAATCATCATTTCCGGAGCGTAACGGCAGGTATGTGGAAAACAGATCACGGCCGGCCCGCCCCCCGCCTGAATCATGCACCTGGTTGTTGTATGTCAGTTCACTGACCGCGGCGCCACTCTGCGCGGCTAAAAATCCCGAACCGGTTGCGTCTGCACCTAGCTGTTCGCGGCGTGTTGAAAATATCGTCAATCCATTGAGGTTAAAAATCTTGATATCGGCGACATTCGAACCGGAAATAAGCGGCAGAATATCGTGCAGCAACCCGGCAATTTCAGGCCGTGCGCGCAGTTCCTGTTTGGAGAGAGAAGCAGATTTTTGAATAAATCCGGAGTATTTTGACCAGACTGTGTTAGCAATAATTTTCGCTAACGCTGTGTTCGCCCTGGTTTCGTGTTCAATAAGCAGGTTTACCGCGGTGTATCGATAAAACAGCGACAACACAGCAATAACAACAACGACACCTATCAGGCTACTGATTGAAAAGTAGCGGCCCAACCGAAAGTTCAAAGCCCAGGCCCCCTTCTGCTGCCCTTCACCGGCATTCGTCACACCGGCTGTTTATTGTCTGGCTTTAATCTTTAGAAACACCAAAGCATGCGGACGTTTTATGCTTCAACTTTTACGTTTCGACATGGTTCAGTGTTTCCCAACCCCTTACTTTTAACATAGCACAACTTTTTTAAAAAAAGTGCGGCGCTAGTTGGGGAATCTGGCGCTTATTTCGATGTTAATCGAAGCAGGTTATTCAAAAGATTTGCCGGCGCCGGGGAATTAAAAAATAGTCCGCTGAAAATACTGGAAATTTAATTCGTCACGGCAACGTTTCCTGACGTTGCGATTCAATAACTCATAATACAAATCAATAATTAAATAAAAAGAATTGTCTTCCTTGATGCAATTTTCAGAAAAGTCCTACAAACATGTTGTCAACCGAAGCCGGAGCGCCCATTCCTATTGGGTAAAATCGCCAAAGTGAACCGATTAATTTTATGTTGATAAACCTTACTGCGATCAATGCCAAGTGCGCGGATTTTACTTGCTTCCATAATTGTATTGGCTTAGAGCTTCTTGACGATAAAAGCGGAGTATCAACCCGGGAATGCAGGCTGCCGTAGCTGTTTTACTTGACGGATGTTAGATGGGTGGTGTTCGATGATTTTTCATTTTCCAACAGTGTGCTTATCTCCCGGGCAGAAACCGGGCGGCTGAACAAAAATCCCTGCAATTCCTGGCAGCCGCGGGATTTCAGATATTCCAGTTGCCCCTGACTTTCCACTCCCTCCGCGACCAGCTTCATATTAAGGCTGTGCGCAAGCACGGCAATCGCATTGGTAATCGCGGCATCCTTGTTGCTGATTTCGATATCCTTAATGAAGGAACGGTCGATTTTCAAGTAGTCCACCGGGAAACGTTTTAGATAACTGAGTGACGAATAGCCCGAACCGAAGTCATCGATCGATAGCGCGACACCCAGATCTTTCAGGCGATACATGGTATTGATCGCGCCTTCCGTGTTTGAAATAAACATACTTTCCGTTAATTCCAGCTCCAGGTAACCGGGATCCAGGCCCGTTTCATCCAGCACTCTCGCTACAGTTTCAATCAGTTGCCTGCTGCGGAACTGCATCGCGGAAATATTAATGGAAACGGTGAACGGAGCGTATCCCTCGTCCTGCCACATTTTGTTTTGCGCACAGGCAGTGCGTAACACCCACTCCCCGACCGCGTTAATCAAACCGTTTTCCTCCAATGCCGGTATAAACTGGTCCGGCATCACCAGTCCGTAACCGGGATGCTGCCAGCGCAGCAACGCCTCCACACCGGCAAGATTTCCGGAATTCACGCCGTATTTGGGCTGATAATGCAAAATAAATTCTTCGTTTTGCAGCGCCTTTTGCAATCCACTTTCCAGTTCCAGCCGTTCTTTGGCTTTGGCATTCATTTCCGGGGCGTAAAATTCATAGCGGTTCCGGCCAGCCGCCTTGGCGTGATACATGGCGGCGTCAGCATTCTTGATCAGGGCTTCGCTGGATTCACTATCCGTCGGATAAATGGCGATACCAATACTGGCGGTGACAACCAGTTCGTGCTTGCCAACGGAAATGGGAGCGCACATCCCCTTGATAATGCGCTGCGCGATGGCGGACACATCATCCACTTCGCCGATATTTTCCAGGATAATCGTAAATTCATCACCGCCCCACCGGAACAGCACGTCGCTCTCCCGCGTGAGCGCCGCCAGCCGATCACCGGCAATCTGGATCAACCGGTCTCCCGCGTCATGCCCCATACTGTCATTGATGATCTTGAAACGGTCCAGATCCACAAACATCAATGCAAACTTATTGGCGCCTCGAACCGGGCGATTGATGGCCTCCTGTAAATACTCACCAAACCTGGATTTGTTCGGCAATCCGGTCAGGGAGTCATGGTATGCCTGGTGGCGGATCTTTCCTTCATGCAACAGGCGTTCGGCTTCCTGTTGCCTGAGAATATTGTCGGCGCGTCGCACAATCAAATAAAGAAACAGGTATAAAAGCGACAGTGCGCCGAACACACCGCCGACTATCTGATATTGTGTGATCTCAATTTTGTTGACCAGGTCTGTTACATCCGAATACAGTTCGAATACCGCTTCGACCGGCGCATCCTTGCTTTTACGTATCGGAATATAAGTAGCCAGCAGATTACGATCCACAATCACATTTTCAAACGCGTAAAACTCATTGCGAAAGGTGATCTGGCTGACAACACCACCCGCTTTAGCAGTCAGAAAGCCGGGATTGTCCTTTTTTTCTTCACCAATCTGCGCCGGATTCATGGAAAAAACCGTTAACCCGTCGAGATTATAAATTTTTACGTTGACCACATTCAGGTTGCGCATTTGTGACAGCACATCAGCGCGCAACGCCTTTACTTCGGATTTACTTAACAAGGTTTCGCGGGCGGCAACGCCCGGGGACCTGACAAAATCCCGGTAGATGGGCCAGATGGAATTGGCAAACGACGTAGTCAGAGCCACGCTGGCCCGCGTTTCGTGCTTAATCAGGGTATTGATCGCGATATGACGGTAAAAGAATGACAATACCGCCACGACAATAACAATACCGATGAGACTGGAGATAGAAAAATATCGACTAAGGTTAAACGCCAAGGTTTCTTCTCCGCAGGTTTTTTATGATTATTCTTTGGTGGCCAGAAATATCTGTACTATTAATTAACGTTGGCTTCTGCATAATCTTTAACATTTCCAGTTATTTTCAATCTATTTCGCTATTACCGCTTCCGCTTTTGTAATTGGCCAACATTTTTGCTTCTCTTAACCACACTGCCGGTTGTGCTTTTTTTGACTGACTCAGTCAACCAAATATAACGTTAGACGTCACGTAGGCAATCTCTTACAATTACTCCTGCCGGGCAAACGTTTTTATCAATAGCCGTTATAAACGGTAAGCAGCATGCGAGTTTTGAAGTATTAAACATGCGCGCAGCATGGAAAAACTATTCCCTTTTCAACGCTGATTAAATACACTCAAAAAAATATCCCGATAACTATTTATTACGTTATTACGCACGATGGCCGGCAACAACAGCGTTCAAACCCGTTACTTCGTCAATGCGCCAGTCGATTTCTTTTTTATCGGCGGGGCGTCGTTCATTTTGTTTGCCTTCCTTTTGCTTTTTTATACCAACTCGCGCACGCCGGAAGTGATTACCGCGGCCGTCATGTTGTCCTGGGCGATCAACTGGCCGCACTTTTCCATGTCGACCTACCGGCTTTACCAGTCGAAGTCCAACATCAAACAATACCCGATCACCGCCTATGTGATCCCGTTTGTGGTGCTTGGCGGCGTTGCCTTGAGTTTTTCGTTTCCCGACATAGTTGCGCCGTATTTCGTGAAGCTTTTCATGTTGTGGTCTCCGTATCATTTCAGCGGCCAGACCCTGGGCATCACCTTTATCTACGCCATGCGCAGCGGCATCAAGCTCAGCAACCTCGAACGCAACGTGGTAACGTCGTTTGTGCTGGGCACCTACTTCCTTTCCACGATCCGCGCGGAAACCAGCCGCGAAGGATACACATTTTACGGCGTGCAATATCCCAGCATGCAAATCCCGCATTGGATTGCCAATATCGCCGAGTACGCCATGTGGGCTGCTTTTATTGCGTTTATCGCCATGATCATTTACTGGAGTTACCGCAACCGCAGAATTCTGCCATTAATGGTAATACTGCCAGCCGCGACGCAATATCTCTGGTTTGTGCAATCGGTTTATATGCCGTCCTTTCAGGAATTCGTACCCATGCTGCACAGCCTGCAATACATATTGATTGCCTGGGGCATCCAGCTGAAGGAAAAAATGGATGTCAGGCAAATCGCACCCTCAAAAAAATATGTCGTCACTGAAACCACGCGCTGGTTCGTGATTAACTTTATTGGCGGGATAATATTGTTTTACCTGTTGCCCAAAGCCGGCGTCGCACTGGGTTACACCAGCCTGTTCTCCATTGCCATTGTCTATGCCGCCATTCAGATTCATCATTTCTTCGTTGATGGCGTAATCTGGAAACTGAAAAACAAAACCGTATCGCACCCCTTGATGATGACCTTCGAGGAATTGACCGTGCCCAGGCGGGTTCAGCCGGCTACGACGTAACAAAGCGGTATGAGATCACGGCTTCCTTTCGTTTATCGAATCCTGGCAATAGGCGGTTTACTGTTTTTCAGCTTCAACATCCAGGCTCAAGAAGACACCCCGCAGGTTGCCCGGGAGCACATTGTCTTTTCAACAATCCACGGTGACCTGGTCTTCGCGCTGTATCCGGAGATTGCACCACTGCATGTCGAACAACTGCTTAAACTGACGCGGCTTGGCGTGTTTGATTCCGCGCAGGTCATGCGGGTCATTCCCGGTTTTATCGTGCATTTTTCGGATTCCTTCCGGCGATTAAAACCCTTGACCAGGGAACAATCCGATGCTGTTCAACCGATCAAGGCTGAGTTCACTAACAAAATACGCCATACCAAAGGCCGGCTCACTATGGCCCGTTATGACGATAAACCCGACAGCGCCACCAGTTCCTTTTCCATTTTATTAGGCAACGCACCCCATCTGGATGGCGCGTATACCATCTTCGGTCATCTTGAAAGCGGCGGATCAGTGATTGATAAAATTTTGTCGATCCCCCTTAAGGGAGAATCACCGAGTCAGCGCATCATTATCAACCGGGCATACGTGATTGATGATATCGAGGGCTATTTTAATACACACCCTCGGGACCCGGCCGACAATATGGGATTTGTGAAAACAACCCAGGTAGCGGAAGAACCGCAAGATCCCAAAAAAGCAACCCTGAAACAGCATCAGATCAACCATCTCATCGCCATATTGCTGGGCGCAATCATAATGGTTAGTATGCTCGGCGTGCTGCTGCAAAAGCACATCGGGCAGAACCGGCTGATTTCCCTCCTGCTGGTTAACGTCCTGATCAGCGGCTTCGGGCTGTTCATCATAATGACGCCGCAAACAGCCACTACCCCTTGGCTGGGTTTCGTATTGTTCATGGCAATCTTTGGTTTGTTCCGCCTGATGAGCCGGTTTGAAAAAAGCGCCTGACTTCAGTAAAAACCGAAAGAAATACCGGGTCAGAGAGCAATTGTTTCTAATATTAGAGAAAATTGCTCTCTGACCCTGACGGCTACCCTGACGGCTCCCCACAAAATTATACATAACACTGCTCCAATGCGTTGGCTTTTACCTGCGACAAAGCTAGCTTGTATTCACTCGGTTTCAGTCTCCGCTT
>JAKEGK010000204.1 GCA_022627515.1 Gammaproteobacteria bacterium | reverse complement strand
CCGCCAGTGGGGGCTGCTTGAACCGTGCGAATTTGCATAGACAGCATTATTGCAGCAAGCAGGCTAGCCAGGACAAAAACATTGCATTGTTGACTCATTAATACTTTACTCCTCAAATCAAGACTAGTTACCAATCTTTAATAAAGCAGCAAAAGATCGTTTGCTTTTAACATTGAATTGATAGGTTCGTTAGTTTAATTTCAAAATTATCTGTTACTCAATTTTGTAGAAAAAAACACTTTTGATACTAAAACATTCCCCGTGAAACAATAACGCGTTCACCGGTGGTCAAATTTACTGCTATGACTGAACGTTGTAGCCGATTCAATACCAGCGCCCTATTATTAGCACTGTCCACTGTAATTGCAGTAGGATATAAAATCGCATTATGCCCGTTTGGAATTGTGCTATCCGATAAGACTGTTCGTTCTCCTGTGTTTAAATCCACTGCGATAATTCTTTCAAGGTCGCTTACCAGTGCTTGGCTATTTACGCTGTCCAATGCTATCGCGGTAGGTTCATCAAAGACATTATTTGCGTTTGGTATTGTGCCATTCGATAAAACAGTTCGAGCACCATCATTTAAACTAACTGCGATAATAGCCCCAACCGAGTTATCCACCACTAACGCGCGATTGTTGGCACTATCAAGTCCTATCGCAACAGGATCTAAAAATGCATTGTCTCCATTTGGAGTTGTGCTATCCGATAAAATTGTGCGTTCTCCGGTATCTAAGTTCACTGCTAGGATCGCGAGACGGCTTGCATCCACCACCAACAAACGGTTGTTGCCGCTATCCAGGGTGATCGCAATAGACCCTAACAGCATATTATCGGCATCTGGAGTTGAACTGTCCGAGAAGATTGTGCGTTCTCCACTGATTAAATCCACTGCAATTAAAGCGGGACGGTTATCATCCATCACGAGCGCGCGGTTGTTGATACTGTCAAACGCGATCGCAGTGGCATCCAAAAATGCGTTGTCAGCGTTTGGAGTAATGTTGTCTGATAAAATTGTGCGCTCCCCTGTTGTTAAATCCATCGTGAAAACTGCCTCAAGCTGGCTATCCACTACTAAAGCCCGATTTTGGGCGCTATCCAGGGTTATCGCAAAAGGATCTACAAACGCATTGTCAGCGTCGGGCGTTGTGTTGCTCGACAAGCTCGTCCGGACGCCGTCACTTAAATTCACCGCAATCACGGCGTCGAGGATATCATCCAACACCAAAGCCCGGGTATCGGTACTATCTAGCGCGATACTAGCAGGATTAACAAACGCATTATCCGCGTTTGGTATTACATTATTCGACAAAATTGTGCGTGTACCATCGCTTAAATTTACTGCAATGACGGCGCCAAGCATGTTATCTACCACCAGCGCGCGGTTGTTGGTGCTGTCTAGGGTGATTGCAATAGGTACTACAAACGCATTGTTGGCGTCTGGTATTGTGCTGTTCGACAAGATCGTACGCGTACCGTCGTTTAAATTCACCGCAACGACAGCGCTAAGGTTAGCATCCACCACAAGCGCCCGGGTGTTAGCACTGTCTAGCGTGATACTAGTGGGGGTTAAGAATGTATTGGCTGTATCGGGAATGCCGCTGCTGCTCATCACCGTGCGCGTGCCGTCGATTAAATTCACCGAAATAACCGCTCTAAGACTCCTGTCTACTACCAATGCCCGGGTGTTTACACTGTCTAGGGTAATAGCAATAGGATCATCAAATGTATTATTCATGTCTGGTGTTGTGTTATCGGACAAGATCGTGCGAGAGCCGTCGCTTAAATTCACCGCGATGACGGCGCCAAGCGCGTTATCTACTACCAGCGCGCGGTTGTTAGTGCTGTCCAGAGTGATCGCTATAGGACCCAAAAACATATTATCCCCGTTTGGGGTTGTGCTATCTGAAAAGATCGTCCGCGTACCGCTGGTTAAATCGACCGCGATGACAGCGTCAAGGTTTAGATCTACTACAAGTGCCCGGTTATTGGCGCTGTCCAATGTGATGTCAGCCGGATAGGCCATCAGGATAGTACGCCGGGCACTTAGCGACGCGGCATTGGCATTGGTGTTATTGGCGCTGTCACGAGTTGATACCGTCAGCGTATTCATTCCCGGAACCAGAGGCACGGCTACTGACCAGGTGGCGTAATTGTCGCTGGTCGTCGCCTCGATCCCGTTCACTTGCACACTGGCAATTGTGCTAGCGTCCGACGCTGCACCATAAATCGTGACAGTCTCACCCTCTGTTAAAAACTGACTCTGCGGAAATGTGATTTCGACGGTGGGCGCTTGTGTATCACTGGGACCGCCACCGCCCCCACCGCTACTGCAGGAGATTATGATCACCGCAACCATCAATACACCAAGGCGTTTGGCGTTGGCGGCTAATCCGGATTGTTGGTGGTGATGGCGTTTTCCGTTCGGCATGTTCTCTTTCCCTCTGTCAGCAAGTTGCATGTGCATCGTGATTCAATGACCCCTAATGTGATAATTGTTTACTGTCGTTTCCCGGTGCGCTTCGTGCCTCGACAACTTGTTCCAGACGTTGTCTACCGAGCACATCCATGTGCTCGTCAGCGGCACCCTACAATGAACACATTGAATACTTTCACAGTCTCTGCGCGCGCTCTTAGGAGCGAAGAAATCGTTCGCTATCCATTGATTGCCGCTTCTCTCCATTTGGGCACGTGTGTAGCACTCTCCCCGGACATCGCTTGTCGACGGTGGGCTTTGCGCGGTTATCGCCGGGTGAGAATTCGTGGTGTTGGTTCGGGAGAGGATGGAAAAACGGCGGCGGTGGGAGGCGGCTGGGTAAAACTCACTGCGATGAAACCCGAACGCGTACAGTGATTCATGCGGCAATTCGGTGAAACGGTGATGGCACTGAGGCTGATCGAGATTGGGCGCTACCGCGTTTCGATGCCCGATACACGTGCGCCTACGCAGGTGCGCATCCCCCATGATCGATAACATCTGTGGACATTCCCCTCGTAGCGTTTTGTGTGTTTCTGGAAATCCGGCCTGGCGTGTAATTGTGATATAGCAACTGCTCATTTATTGGCCATTTTACGGGTTTCCGCACTACGTAGTTTACTGGATTACAGGCGTTATATCGAATAATTTTCGTGATGAGCCGCCTGTTTCTACATTGTGATTAAACCTTGTGCGACCCAGTTAATGTGTAGTATCAACCCCGCCGCGAACTTAGCTTTTTACGTCTGCTGCGGCTTTTTAACGCCGGGGATTAACTGGTTGCAGTTCAGCGGCAAGCGAATGTTTTGGTCAACTTTTCCGTATGTCGGGCGCGGTCTGCCACTGTTCGTAATATGGTGGGATTATTTACACTTTTTTAACGATATAGCGACAATCGTTTGCCCCGAAGCGGTGCACCGGAATCCGGGGGCTTGCGATAGACCGCGCCACCGCTCAAATCGCTCTCGTTGAGCCGTACTTCCGAACAACAATTATATAAATCTGCCCGGTTTCAGTTAGCGCCACCGCTTCCGGGCTTCTTCCAGTTTTTGCTTATAAGTGCCGTCTTTTTTCATTTGCTTTATTTTTACTCGGCGTATCGCCATTATATTCACCAACGCGCGGCTTTCTATGCAAGAAAGTAAGTAGTACGAAACAGCACCGAATGCCATAATCGCAAGATCAAAAACATTGACATCGCCTTTAACAATAACATTTGTGCCAATTATGATAGTAGAAGAAATAGCAATAAAACGAAGTCCGCCAACAGCCCACGCATTACCTATAGTTCCCAGAATAATCAAGAAAGGAACTGATAGTGATGCAACAAATACTGTAGCGATTTCATACTCGGGACGGAGTTCAAAATAATCCAACATATATGTAAGACCGCCACCGAAAACTACTAAAGAAAAAACAGAGCCAAAGATAAAATGCCACATCCCAGGCATTGGAAAGACCGGCTCGAAAGGATCGAGCAGCTTTTCTTTCGCCTGCGCAATTAAATCTTCGTTAATTTCCGGCATTACTCGGCAATCCCTTCCAACAAAATAATTGATACGGATGTGCCGGTTTTGTTGATTATGCCGTTTAAACCACTGCCAATCATGCTTGCACCGGCTCCAAACAGGTCAATGATTTGGGTGCGCATGGATTGCGTTATCTGGACTTGCGAAAAGCGCTTGGGTATTGAGCCTGACCTCACCATTGCTTTCAACGCTTTATTGCTGATGCCGGGCAAATTCAGCCGCACCATGTCTTCGGATAACCGTTTTCGTTCCTGGCGTCCCATACTTTTTAGAATTTCAAAAATAGATTTTGTTGGCGCAGCCTTCTTCAAGGCTAATGCTGTTTTTATACTCGTTGTCATTGCAGCAGCGCCACCCGCTACCGAAATTGCGTCAAGCGACAGAGTCATATACAAATACCATTCCTGGGAGTCCAGCCAATCGACAGTTGATGTATCGCCTTGCTTAATTTTTATTGTTCTATAGATACCTGAAATACACTGTGATCCCGACGCAACTGTCGCAGCACGACCCAAAAACACTAAAACCGCGGTTGTACCGCCACTAAACGGCATTAAAACCGAACCGCCAAAAATCGCAATTGATCCGAAAACAGCAGCACTGCAAGACAAAACCGTTCCCGCAAGCTCAGAAGCGAACCGGTCATCAATAGGATCATTTTCAATAATTTTTGGCGTTTCCCTGATAATTACCGTTTTATGCTGCGAACCCTGAGGATTGCGAATCACGACAGAGTTGCCATACTGGCCGTAGAAAATAACGCCACTGCCGCGCAATTCGTGAATCTTATCAAGCCCCGATAAAAAATTTTGGCGGCGCCTGGCTTCTTCCTGACTTCGCGCAAACCGATCAATTTCGCTGCGCAGAAAAGCATCCTTGTTCGCGTTCTGCACCCGAGAAACATAGTCAATCTGATCCTGCAGAATAATTTCATTGGGATGTTCGGGTACCAACACAAGCTGGTTTACACTTATTTGATTAGGATTTTTAATATGCGGATTCAAATGCATTACACGGTTCCGCCAGTCTTCCTGCAACCAAGACCCTCCCGATCGTTGAAGAAGCCGTGAAACTGTATCACCCGGTTGTGCGACATGAATAACCGCCATTTGTTTTCCTTATTTTAATAAGATGATCTCATACGCATTCCCACGCAGCGAGACTGTGGAAGTATTCTGTGATACAACAAAAACCTCATCCGTGAATTGCGGTGAGCGCTGCGAAGCGCCACGTTCAAGCGGTTACGGACCCCCGCCATGGTGCGCTTCGTGCCTCAGCGGCACCCTACAATGAACACTTTGAAAACCTTCACCGTCGCTGCGTTTCATCCCGGATTCCGTCGCACTGCATCCGGGCTACCGGCTTCTTTACAGTTGCCTTTTGGATTACACATATCGAATGCTTCTGCATAACGGTAACCCTGCCTCTCCATCAGTCCTTTCGATCATTTCTTCTCGATTTCTTCCTGCGTCTTGCCGAAGGCTATACTCTTCTGAAAGCGCAGTAATTTGTCATTCATATATGAGTTGACTCTATTGCAGCTTTCATTTGCACCCTCCATTTCCTCAATCGAATAGCCTAACAGGCTGCGCGTCCTTTTTCTCCGTCCTGATTAAAACAACGGCATTAGGGCATCTCTAAAACACAGTCCGGCTTTGTTGGTACCGGTTGGTTGTCTTCCAAATACTTTATAAATACTTCGTTTATTTTCCATATATCCTTTTCCAGGATATATGGAATATTAAAAACTATTTTTTTTGACTCGTCTGTCACTCCTGTAACCAACACACAAGCGGTATCATCTTTGATTGACTGCTTCGTTGACAGTATATCTTTCATTTCAGCAGGAAATCGAATAGAAAATATGATCGCGTTTCTATTCAGTTTATTTTCTTCAGATTGATCCGCCAATATATCAATTCCCTCGGTTACTCTGGCGCTTGACCAATATTTGTTTAATAAATCCGTATCTGAGCTTTTCGGAAGGGAATTAATATAATCTTTATAAGCAGCAATAGGGTCGCTCTTCGCTTGCGTGGATGATAGATTTGCGCAGCTTATTAAAAAGAAAAAAATCGCCGGGTAGTTACAAAGATAAAATTTATGCATCACCGGATGATTTCCTCCAATTCTCTATCCCTAAGCATACTACTGCGATTTTTCAATGCGCGTGCTGCAATGCACAATAATCCCGAGCAACTTAAAATGAGCTTTTCAATATCAAAATTTCCAGTAACTGACAATGTAGTGAATCCGATTTTAAAAGTACCATTATATTTAACGGTTCCGTCCTCATTTTTGCTAAAGCCAACCGAGACAAATTTCACGGTGGCACCTAGCTCTTCTAAGACAGGACTTCCTTTAAAATTAAGAATACCTGCTTTTCCAGATAACGTTGCATTTCCTTCATGATCCACTGTTATTTTAAAAGGCCCTTGGCTTCTCATGATCTTAACTGCCAAATCTTTATTTTTGTCGATAGACAATTCAATCAGTTTAGCTATCGTGATTTTTAGTTTTATATCTGTTGCCATCCCATTTCCCTTGGTTTTTCATAGTTCACGCTTTCATTAACGGCAGTTTCCTGATGATAAAATCTTTGTCTGCCATTTTCTAAACTCTCCGTTTTGATTTGAATTTAGTAGAAGTCAGTTAGCCATTACGTTTCTACACGGAGCCCGGGTAAAACGTTTTCTTCGCTGCGCGAAACATCCATAGCTCCAATGCTGTCGACGCCCAGGCTGTTTTCCAGCACTTCCTGTGTTACTTCAATACCGATCAATCCCGCACTGTCGAATGTCACTACAGCTTCTGATCCTGACGCCAGATTCACTTTCCCCATGTTCGCTGAAATCAAGCACTCGTTTTGCACCGACTTACCCAACAAACTGATAGACCCGCCGGTGGCGGCGTTGAGCAGGCCCCGGTTAATCACCACACCGTCGGTATTATCCATGGCGCTGAACAGCAAATTTCCGTTCATAAAGGACTGGGGATTAATATCTAAGCCACTGGCGAGCAAGCCGCCTACGTTGACCGTGGCTGTTTCACTGAATATCACGCCATGAGGGTTGACCAGCATCACCTGCCCATTGGCATTGATGCTGCCCAGGATTTGGCTGGGGTTTTGGTCCAGGATACGGTTTAAGGCAACGGCGCTGGAATTGGGCTGAACGAAGTTAACACTTTCATTGGTCTGCACATTAAACGTTTGCCAGTTGATGGCCATGCGCTGGCTGGCCTGGTTGATATTGGTGTTTTGGCCTTGGTAATTAATCGAGCCCTGGCCGCCAACTACTGCACCGCCGGTGGGGGCGGCGACACCCGGTAAACTAAAGCTTGTTAGCGCAATGCAGACGGAAAACCCAAGCAGGCTCATGCAGCGATTATAGATCCGCGGTCTGCTTTTTTTGGCCGCGAATAAAAATATCTTATTTATTTTTTTCATACTACGGCGCCTCAAAAACAAGAATTCGGCTATTAAACATATCAGATACCAACAGTTGGGTGGCGGTAATCAGTAAACCGGCTGCATCTGTGCCCGCGTTTTGGGTAGCTTCATTATTAACAGTTCCAGCAAGCGTGGACTGCAGTAAAATCCGATCCGCCGCGGCCTGCGTCACCTGGGGGATACTGTCCCATATCAAGACGCGCGGCGCTGTTATTGCTTCCAAACCAAATGAAACAAACAATTGGTTGCCGTTGCTGGCAACATTCACCGGATACTCCATGCCGGTGGCAGACAATGCAGGTACTGCAGAGGTCATATTAGCCTGGCCCAACACAAGGTCCGCCGGCTGCCCGTTGGTGGTGGGAAATTGATTCCAGATAAGTACGCGATGGTTTCCCCAGTCAGCAACAAATAATTTGTTGCCATCACTCCAGCTACCACCTCCTGAACTTAGTGTATTGGCGCCGATGTCACCGGATACCCCGTTGCGGTCACTGTCATTTTCGGTACAGGTGGTAAAATTATCCTGACCGATGACAATATCGGCTGCAGCGCCATTGGTTTGTGGTATGGCGTTCCAAATTAACACACGATGATTCCCCGTTTCAGAGATAATGAGCTTGGTATCGACAACCATAATATCGGCGGGATAGTACAAACGATCTGCGGCGCAACCGCCGGCACTTAGTCCAAAATCAGATTGGCCGACCACGACATCCGCAACAGCGCCGGAACCGACCGGTAGTTGGTTAAATATCAGGACGCGATGGTTGCCGGAATCTGCAATAAATAATTTTCCATCGGCAATCGTCGCGGAATATGGTAATCGTAACTCCCCGGCACCGGTACCAAGATCGGTCGTTATCAAATCGTTTTGCCCGATGGCAAACTCCGCGGAGGCGTTATTGGATTCCGGAATCGAACTGTAGGCAAGGACACGGTTATTAATTCCATCTGCAACAAACAATACCCCCGTATCAGAGAGCGCCATACGGCCACCAGGAGAATTTAATGTATTCGCCGCCGCGGCACCGTTTTGATTTGGCGCACTCGACGTGAAATCCGGCTGCCCAATCACCACCGACGCAGCCTGGCCGTTGGTGAAGGAAAGGAAAGGATAATTCAACGTCAGGGAAATATCGTTCTCATTGCCGCTGCCATCACTGGCGGTGACTGCAATAGTGTTTAACCGGTCGGTCAAAGTTAAATCGACAGTGAAACTGCTGCTCGTGGGTTGCGTGGGTGTTACCG
This sequence comes from Gammaproteobacteria bacterium, assembly GCA_022627515.1. GTDB lineage: Bacteria > Pseudomonadota > Gammaproteobacteria > SZUA-152 > SZUA-152 > JAKEGK01. Next base: position 11,585 of record JAKEGK010000204.1, on the reverse strand, counting down.
GGCTGCCGTTGAGCGTGACGCTGAGTGAGGTTGTGTCACTGCTGACCGTACCAGTGAGCGTGATGTCCCGTACGCCAAGCACCGTTTCATTGTCTTGATGCGAGGTGATCGCAATATCCGGCGCCGTGGTATCGGGTGTGCCACCGCCGCCTCCACCACTGCTGCACGAAATTAGTGCAACCGCAAACGCCATTAACGTAATGTACTTGAGTACGGCCATCCAAACAGTTTGGTGGTATTGTCTTTCACGCATTGTCATTTCAACTTGCCCTCAACATTTGTGTCATTGGTATTTCACCAAGTGATATAACAGTTGTCACGCGATCAACGCACTCAACCATGATCATCTCAAAACACATAGTGTTTCTCAAAATTGAATCAACCGGTTAACATAACCAGGCCGAAAATAAGCAGTAACAGCACGGCGGTTTTTAAAATGCGGATTTGCCGGTTCAAGAAATCGTGATGTATCGTCGTGGTACTAAACGACGGCTGCGCGCGCGAATCTGTTTCCCTCATCATCATTCCTCCCCAGGAATGTTGTTACATAAATGTTTCTAATAGTTATGGCAACTCAAACATTCGAGTATTTTTGCTTTTCACTTATACTGCTGCTCCCTCGCAACGTAGTCTATCGGATTACATGCTTTTCATCGAATGATTTTGTTAATGGATGTATAGGGAATATTCACCCGGTTTTCTAATCGCGCAACGCAGTTAAGTTGTAGTTCTAAGTTCGTCAGCCGGCAGACATTTTATACTGGGTGTTTTCAAATTGGTTATACATTAAGCAGTCATAACGCAGCGTTTTATACTAAGTCTAATTTGTCAATGCTACTGAAAGCACTTTAATACATATACTCTATTCAAAACGCGAATTATTATGATGGATTCAAAAGAACTGAAAACCAGTGAGTTGGGTTAGAATGATCCTTTTTAAATAAAGGCATGACGGGTTTTAGTCAGGTTGCATTTCAAATTCGATGCACAAAGCTATATGATGACATCAAGCAGCGTCAAGAGAGTCTATCCATCGCCGTTAACAATGAAATCGAACCTTTTCTCTTACACAATCGGAAAACAACAGAAAATCGAATCACGAGGTAATCCATGCCGGGAAACTATGTAAGTTTGAAAAAATTCAACGCTGCAGAATTGATTTTTGACGACAACGAGACGAGAGAAATTCTGAAGTTTATATTTAAAGGATATGTTGGCGATACACAGACTAATTCGATGCGGGTGACAGATACAGTCAGGGGATTCGCTCAAGGATTACTTGTAGAAGCCATCGATTCCAGTTATGCCATTGGGTATATTGAAGCAATATTTATGGCAAGTGTAAATCCGGCGGCAGGTACAACGAAAATCTTAAAGAAATTTGGTAAAAAAGCCGTACGACATTGGTTTAAGCACGCTACCGAAAAGGATTTGCTGAATGCGAAAATTTACGAGATCGTAAGAAAGGCATTGGCAAGAAACTTCGCGACTGACATGCTGATGATGATTAGCGGACAGGCGAAAGCCGGAAAACAAAATATTGCTCTCATAGATTATAACTCGGCAGGTGTTACAGCATGAATGGTAAGCCAGGGAGAAAATTCAAATATATCGCCATACTTGTTCTGCTGCCCTTTATTTTATACTTTTCGCTATTAGGGTATTTTTTACGCGGTGCTTCAATAACAGATTTAGTACTCTGCGCCCTGGAGGACAAAGTTACATATATTCCAAAGCATATTTGTTACACTTACCTTGTCAATTTCCGGAACAGAGAAGCGGATATAAGTGCGTTAGCCGCCGCAGATGGACTTCAATTCGTTTTTGCCGGTTATGCCCTAGCCAGCCAGGAGCAAAGACAACAAACCTTGGAGCTTGCTGACACGTTCATCGAGAAGGGGCTTGATGTTAATCAAGTCAGTTTGATTAATGGGCTCACACCCATGCATGCAGTGATACTTGCGAACAACCCCGAGTTGGTCAAATATCTTATTCAAAAAGGTGCAGACATAAGCATCAAGGACAATAGCGATAAATTGATCCCTCTCGAATTTGCCGAGGGACTAATGTCGACAGACACTAATACGGATAGAAGCGCTGTTATCCAGATTCTTAAAGGTGAAGCAATACAATGAACGGCTGTTCCATTTTCGGTCCCACTACGAGCGCACTAGTGGTTAGCGTATTTTCCAATAGATAAATTGATTTGTTTGCCCGTTCCCACCCAAAGAGACTTTGAAAGTATTCATTGCAGGGCGCCGCTGAGGCACGAAGCGCACCATAGCAGGCACCGTAACCGCTTGAATGTTGCGGTTCGCGGAACTCACCACAACCTACTAATTGAGGGATTTTTTTCAGTATACTTTCACAGTCTCACTTTCACAGTCTCAGAGAGTGGGAACGAGTATATAACATCAATGCAGCACAAATTTGCTTATTATCACACCTGCGATCATTGAAATAGTACCTATCACAAATAGCCAAAATGTAATTATAAAAGGTATCTTAAACTTCTTATCAAATTTATCTCTTATCTTTGCGAGCCCACTCCGTTTGGCCCCCCAGCGCCAGACAAATGCGCCACCGTAAGTTGGTATTCGTTGTATCTTAAAAAATATGCTGTCACTGGGAACATCGAAACCATATACAATACGATCAATTTCTTTAACGTGATGACGCCCTAAATAAAAAACCAATGCTATTCCCGCAAATGCGCAAACTAAAAATATTGTTACGAAAATCCAATCTAACATTTGTAAGACTTGCATTTACTATATGGAATTATTTGTTATAAGTTTTATAAAGCAGCTCGCCTTTTCCTTGCGCATACTCACCTTCATACTTTCCTCCAAAGTACCCACCAGCCCCAGCAGCTACTATACCGCACCATAATAGGCTGGTTCCCGCGGATTCTATACCAAAAACAAGATTACATAATCCATAACCAGCCCATCCACCTAACGCACCACCACCAATACTGCCACTAAACCTCCCCCCTTCACTGAACTTGCTGCGGGTGCACTCCTCTTCCGTCCCTATGGTGCATGCTTTGCGTATCGTTGCCGCGCTTTGCACGCCATCGAGCGCCAGGCCCACATACCCGGCGCGCTTCAGGATCTTGCTGTATTTAATCACTTGCCGGTGATTTTTCTCGAAGCCGGGGATGCTGTCGACAGGCGCGGGATACTCTTTGAGTTGATAAACAATGCTTTTGCTGCTGAGGCCAAGGCTGCGTTTTAAATCACCCCGCTCGATACTCAATCCCATACGCGCCCGTCCCACCATGGTTTTAAGTACATTGTCCAATTGTTGAAACAGGCGCTGGCGGTGTTGGAAAAAAGCTTTACTATTGAACCTGCCCTGTTTGTTGTATTGTTGAACGTAGAGTGTTTCGATTTGCTTCAGTATATGCTCAACCTGTTTTTTATGCTGCTGAAAGTAATTAACAGCCACACCGTAGCCCACACTGCTGTAACCGGCGGCATTGGCGAGCAGATCATAATACTGCGCTATAATGCGCGCTTCTTCACCGGATTGGGATTCCAGTTGCTTGTCGATGCGCCGCGCCGCATCGCTTAAGTCCGCCTCAAATGCGGAGCATTGCCTGGCGTCAGGGGGCGTAATGATGACCAGGCGATTTCCGTGGGACGGTCATACAGAGTATTGAACAGCTCATCCACGGATTGCTGCTTAACAGCAAAATGATAAAAAATCCCGTCGGGTATATTGCTCGCAATGGCGGTCATGGGTTATCTCCTGTTAGTTTCCTGCCCGTTCCCGCGCAGAGCGTGGAAACGGGAACAAATTCCCTCTTGTCATTTTTGTGGCGCGGCGCCGTAAAACCGCTCATAATTTTCAATGCGACGTTCAAAGGCTTCAGGTTCGATGGGATCAAACGCATCCTGAAACAAACTGTGTAATACCAGTTTCTGGTCAAAGTCGTCGTTCTTCAGGCGTTTCCAGGGTACGATATACAAAACTTTGGGGAGTTCCCGGTTGCCCTTGATGGTGACCGTTTCCAGTTCGAGCTTGTCGTCCGCGTTTACGCTGCCGTATCCGGTAAAAATTAACATCATCATTAAAACCAAAGATGTTTTAAAAAGTTTGTCCATTATCAGTTACCCGTTGTTTGCTGCCGTTTTTCATCTCGTTCCAGTTGTCTGATCCAGGCAATAGTTGCGTCATCTGTTTTGCCGGATATATCCATGTACTTCTTCAGGTGCGTTATCGCCGCCGGGCTGTCCTGTAAATACAAGTCATAAAGGATCGCGATGTTGTAATGGGCCTTGGCGTTATTGGCATCAACCGCTATCGCTTGCTGGTTAGTCTTGAGCGCTTCGACCAGTTTTCCCTGGTCCTTGTAAACCAGCGCCAGCCGCAAATATACTCCGGCGTTTTTGTTATCCAGTTCAAGGGATTTCTGCAGCGCTTTTTCCGCCAATTCCAGCCGGTTGGTCTCGCTGTAAATCAATCCCAGATTGGCCCACGCGCCGCTATGATTGGGATATTTTGCAACGATGGCCTGCAATTTCGCCTCGGCAACCGCGTATTCCTTATTTAATATGTGCTGGCGGACTTCTTCGTATTTTTGAACATCCGAAGGTTCAACAGTGACAGAAGGGTTGTTTGCAGCCGTGTTTTCTTCCATCGCATGCTGCTGTGTTTGAACGCCGGCGCAATTGCACAACAACATCATAAACAGAACCGCTGCCGCCATTTTACAATGGCCCGCAAGTGAATACCGGGCGCTTTCAAATTTGTTCTGAATATCCATTAGCATTGCCAAATCCGCAGCCGTTGCCTGAATTTTTACTAAGGCTAATTAAAAAAATACTGAACATCCACGATTGCGCGGACATCATCTTCCGGTTCCTCGATTGACTCCTGCGAGAATTTATAGTCAATTGGGAAAGCAAACTGCAGGTTGCCGCTGATCTTGTTTTTATAATTGAGCTGCAGGCCAACACCGTAACCTGACAGTTCCCCGGTTTGATCACCACCGGTGGTGATTTCATTTAATATGCCGTAACCATAGTCCAGAAACACAAACGGCTGAACGATACTTGCAAACGTGGTGGTATCGTCGATATCGAAATTGACAAACTCCGGCATATTAAAAATCCAGTCAATTCCGGCATAGATAGCGCTGTCCGCGGAAAATTGCGTGATTTCATACGCGCGCACTTTATTGGGTCCAGCCAGGGAATACTGTTCCACCGGCGGCAGCGTTTCCGCGGAATATTGCAGTGAGCTTTTAAAAATCATCCTCGACGTTGCATCAAACCAGGGAATATGCAGAAATGTGAGAAGGGAATATTCCGCGTTCAGCTTGGTGAACTGTTTGTCCTGCCCGCTACCCAGCGCTTCGCTCTCCAGTATTTCACCACTACTAACGGAAGCCATTGCCTGATTCAGTATTCTGGACGCGCTGTCCAGGGAATCGTAACGCATACCGAAGGTATAAGTCTGCACCAGGTCACTGAGATCCAGCACGCCGCTGTCATCTATCAAATCGGAATCCTTTCTGGCAACGGACAGGAAAGACATCCAGTTTTGTTCCTTGCGCCGCACATGGGTATAGTCAAATGTCAAGTCCGCGATATTGGTATCACCGGTGAATTCCAACGCGCCAACAACAGTGGCGAACTGGTTGCGGCTGAAATTTACGCTCATGTGATACTCTTCACTAAACATAGGCAGCCGGTAACGGAATACACCGTAGGTCGCTTCTTCAGGTGAAAATGTTTTCAATACACCCAGTGATACATTATCCCCCAGGTTAAAAGGATTGTGATACTGTACTTCGCCGTAAAGCCGTTGCGCGCCGGTAAGTTCCGATCCATGGTTGTCATAACGCGCTACCGCCGCCCAGCGGTTTTCACCGCGGACCTGCAAATTTAACCAGGTGTCTCCCACCTGCTCGCCAGCCTTGAAATAACCATAGACATCCAATCCCGGATAATCATTTAACAGATACAATTTTTGTTCGATTTCTTTTTCCGTGACCGGCTGGTAGATCAAATCATCAAACGCGCCAGCCAGAAACGCGGACTCGTAGCGTTCGTTGCCCGCGACGGTAACTTTGCCCAGTTTCCCTTCCAGCACCGCCAGCACTACCACACCACGCCTGACTTCCTGCTCCGGCACGTAAACCTTGGCGAGAAAAAAACCGCGCTCTCTATAATAATTGGTCAGTTTGGCGGCGATGTCTTCGATGTTGGCCATAGTCAAACCACGGCTTTCCTTCAAGTTACGCACCAGCCACAGCAACCTTTGCACGTCGGGTTCCGTTACCTGTTCAAGTTCTTTACCAGCATCGATTTCAACCATCAAATCGGCGATTTTGGATAGATCATCCAGCGTGTAACCATATTCGAGCAGTTCCTCTTCTTTCATGATATCTTTACGCAGTTTCTCCGCGTAGTTTTCGATTTCATCTTTGATGATGCCGTACTCCGGCCGTTCAACCACGCCCTGCAATTTGATTTTTAACACCCAGACTCGCGGGCCCGCTTCGGGGTTGGGATTACGTTCCCGCACCGGTGGTATGTCGATATTTTCGTAGACTGATTTTCCTTTCAATGGCGTTGAATCCCGCACATCCGGCATTTCCAGCAGTCCTGCGATTGCATTGGCATTCACAAACCATCCTGTCACGGCAATAAAGAAATATTTTTTAATCGCGCCTGTTATTTTTGTATACTTCATGTTCCTGAACTTTACTCAGCAAAAATCCAAATAAAAAATAAAAAATAAATAATAAAAGTAAATCCGGATGCCGCCATCCATGACAGCAACAGTTAGATTACTTATTGTAGTTTTTTAAAAATCCAAGCGCGTCTTTCACTTTGTTTTTCAATTCCAGCATTATTTCCGTTTTCATATAGTGCCTGTTGTTGTATTTGGCTTCGACGTCATCGAGCAACGCCCGTCTTTTTTTATTAAACTCTTCCCGTGAAATTTCAACATTGGAGCATTGGCGGGACAGGCTGGCGAGCTGTCTGTTTTCCTCGACCTCCCCCATGTCAACGTCTCAACTCTCGCACCAGCCGGAATCCTGTCACCGCGTCCGGCGTTCCATCATGCGACCGCTGATTATCCACATTACACAGTTTGATCGGATCGGTGTGCGCGCCACCGGCCGCATACAAATCTGTGTTGTTTTTAAGCACCCATTCCTGCGCGTTGCCCACGTAATTAACCAATCCCCATTTGTTATTCTTGCCGGTTGTGATTTCTTCCAGGGTTTCACCTTTTTTGATACCGCGTGATTCCATGCTGCAATTCCGGTTGGCGTCAAGGTCACTGTGATCTGCAATTGCCGCATACAGCCATTCCGAGGTCCGCGGAATACGATAACGGTAACCGGTATTTTTACTCAGCCACTGCGCGTAGGATTTTGCCTGCTCAAAACTTATGTTGGTAACGGGCAGGTTGTTATTAGTTGTGTTTTGAATTCCGCAACTTCCGGTCTGTCTGCAAAATTCATTCATTTGCTCTATTGAAACTTCGTACTGGCCAATCGCGTATGGACCCGCATTATCGGTGGCGGGAATAACCACCATGCGCGGGCCATAGCCGCCGGCTGTCATTCTATCGCGGCAGGTTCCTTTTATGCCGCGCGCCCCAAGACCTGCCATATTCATGTTGCAAGGGTCAACCGGCTTAATCCTGATGCCGCTAATCACTTTGTCACCGGGAAACATTCCCAGAGCGAAAACTTTCAAGTCTTCCGCCCGGTTGGAATCAGTGCGGCCTATTTTTTCAATACACACGGTCAGGGAACTGATAACCTGGCGGCTTTGCAGCTGGAATTTGCCTTCATCAATGGACCTGGCCTGCCGCACCGCGACTTCCAGGTCGCGGGTGTTGATATCGTTCATGCACCGGAGCTGTTGCTTGACATTATTCATCGCCAGCGCAAATACATCTTTCTGTTCCGCTTTCTGCGCGGACGGTGTTTCAGGCGCGGTGGCGGCCGGCTTACTGCTTTGCGCTTTGCGGGCCTGGGTGGCCGCCAACTGGCGGGCTTTTTCCTGTTCAAGCTCCTGTTTCTCTTTTGCAAGCCGTTGTTGTTCACGAATACGTTGTTGTTCCCGCATTTCGGCAATGGCGCTGTTTAACGCGCTGCGTTCGTTGTCCAGACGGTCTTCATAACCGCGGTAGCGCCCGGCATTTTCCAGTAATCCTTGCGCAGCATTAAAATGGCTGCTCTTGCGCTGCTGGGAAATTTGCGCCAGGTACTTGCCCACAATTTCCGTTTCTGTTTGAATTAACCACTGATCTTTCAGGCCCAGCAGTTGCCTGGCGGATTGTACCTGTTGCCAGACCTCGGATTCCCACAATGCGGTAAACGCCGGCTCCGCCAATAACCTGCCAACACGTTCCTTGACAAGATCGATCTTGATTTGCTGTTCCAGCTGCGCCTTGAATTCTTCGGGCGATAATTCCTTTTTATAAAAATACTGCATATACACGCCAGCGCCGAGCGCCAATATAACAAGCGCTGTGAGCCAGTTTTTCAGAGGCGATTTTTTCTCCTGAGTGAAGTCCCACACAAATTCATACACTGAACTGGTTCGTTCTTCACGGGTGAATGCCAGGGTGCGCTTTAGCGCCTTCCATTGCTGGCGGGTGAGCGATTTGATGCGTTTCGGTTTGAGCTTTTGTTCCATCGCCTGGTCGGCCTGGATGCGCTTGAACGGATGCTCACCGCTATACATTTCGTAAATCACACAGCCCAGCGCGAAAACATCATCCTGAGTGGTCGGCACCGTGCCGCGCAGCATTTCGGGACTGGCGTAGGCCGGCGTTAGTGCGCCCAGTGTCTGTGGATCAAAAACGGATTTATCACCCTGATGGGAGTGCCGGTCAGCCTGCGCCACCGCGCGCGCAATACCAAAGTCAAACACCTTGGTTACGCCGCTGTTGGTGACAAAAACATTGCCGGGCTTGAAGTCCGCGTGAACAACGTATTCCTTATGCGCGTGTTCCAGCGCGGCGCACATGTCCTTGAGTATTCTGTCGGCTTGCTCCTTTATTAATCCCACCCCTTTATTTTCCCTGAGCAATTTATCCAAAGGCGTGCCTTCCATGTATTCCATGGTCATAAACACCGTGTCGCCATCCCGGTCAAAGTCATGCACATTCACAATATTCGGGTGGGCGATACGCTGCGACTTTCCGGCTTCGCGTTGCAACGCTATGAAAGCGTCCGGATGGTGGCGGAAATCCTCACTTAAAATCTTGACGGCGATATAGGGATTTCTGTCTTTGGCCTCGACTTTGCGTTTGTCGATCGCCTTGTACACCACGCCCATGCCGCCAACACCCAGGGTTTCATCCAGTACAAAACGGTTCTTCAATGTAATCTTCTGGATCGGGCGGGCTTGCGGTATGGCAGGCGTTTCACCTTCAGGCGACGCAAACGGTAATTTATTTGCCGGCGGTTGTGCTGGTTTTTCCACAGCACGGGTAACACCTGGTCCGGCAGCGGACGATGATCCGGTGGGTCTTCTTTGTATGCGGGTCGTTTCTTTATTGGGAAAACCGGACTGATCACCGGCGCCAGAGCCGGCAGCACCAGGCGGCTTTGCAAGCGCCGCTCCGGGCTTGATACGCGTCGTATCATGATAACGAATCCGGGTATCGCTGGAATTTGCAATGCTTGCGGGAGCGGCGCTGTTATTCACCTGCCTGGAATTGGCGGCGGGTTTTATACGGGTTTCATCCGGATGGTCGATATCCTTGATACGGGTACGATCAGGATCATTGTCCAGCTCTGGCGGATCATCTATCAACTTCGTCACGGCATCGCACCTGCAGGTTATACATATTAAAAATAGGATTCCGGATATCAGTTATGCGGCGATTACGTGCGCGCACGCACCACGATCGCGGAAACATTGTCATTCGCGTTATTGACCAGCGCGTTATCAATTAAACCCTGCGCGCATTCCTGTATGTCGGCATATTGTAATTGCGCTATCATTTCCTCATGACTAACGCTGTTATACAAACCGTCGCTGCACAGTAAAAACGTATCTTCCGGCATCACGTCAAATACACTGTTATCAAGATACAAATCCTGATATGCGCCGACGGCGCGGGTGATTACATTGGAATGAGGATGCTGGCGCGCCTCTTCCGGCAGCAGGAATCCCTGTTCAATCAGTTCTTCCACCCTGCTATGGTCTCTGGACATTCTCTGGAGGTTCCCGGGCCGGTACCGGTACAGGCGCGAATCGCCCGCCCACAGGCAGACACCGATGCGGCCGCGGATAATCAATGTAACCACTGTGCTGCCCAGTGTGCGCCCTTCGAGAATCAAGTCGGAATGCTGCTGGATGCGGCGGTTAACTTCCTGCAATTCATTATCAACATACTCAACAAAATAACTCAGGCGGTTGTTGCATTGCAGATTTTCCAGGGAGTGAACAATCATCTGGCTAGCCACTTCACCCGCTTCGTGGCCGCCCATGCCGTCCGCCACGGCCCAAATGCCAAACTCATTTTTACTGAATACGGCGTCTTCATTGATTTGGCGCACCATACCCACGTGGGTTCTGGCCGATGAATGCCATGCCGAAACCGACTGGCCGTTTATTCTTTGCTTTAACCTGTTATTAACCAGCGTGGGCAACATCTTAGAATACCAGTTCTTCGGATTCCACGGCGTCGGCCGCCAGTTGAAACGGCATATTCCAGTTCCATTTTTTCCAGTCGCCTTGCAGCATTGCCGCGGCGCCGCCCAGATTCGGCAATCCCTGGCTGACCAGGAAGGAAGGCTGCACCAGATCCGAACCACGGCTGTGCCACAAACTATAACTGGGAAACTGCCGGGCCATCAGCCAGTCAAGCAACACCGCGTTAGTGGATGACGGCAATTGCTCTTCGAAATCCATAACCAAAGCAAGATTGACGGTCTGGCCAGCGTTGACTTCGGATGGTTGCAAGGATGGATTTCTCCGGTAGTAGTACGGATGGTCGTTAAAAGGATGATCCTGCAGTTTTTCCATGATGGTATCCGCATCATATTCGTTTTGCAGCGCCTCAAGCGCCAGGTCTTCCATGGCGGCGTACCAGCCGGCCTGCGAAGAAATTATATCCACCAGGTTGCTGTCATTTTGCAGCTTGTTAACCACACAAAAAGGAAAATAGCGGCCAACGCTGTCGACACTGGGCATCATCACGCCGATCCAGGCGTTGCCATCGGCGCAGCCGCGCGATAACGCGAAGCGCCAGATAGGTCCGGTCAGATAAGTATTCAACCAGTCATCGTTCAATTGCTCCTGGCTGGAAGCGATGAATCCCTGCAGCCACTCATCCCAATAGTTGAGGAAAGCCGATGGCAGATTACGGCTGATAAAATCTCCGTGAGCGGGTAACTTGCCATATATCCCGCAGGCGCTGCTGTTGCCGGTCATAATTGCTCGGGGAAATTAAAGTTGCTTAATATATCGGTATCAAACGGATTCGTTACGCTGTCGGCCTTTATCTGAAAATGCGCCACTTTGCCCTCAAGGGAAAAGGCCGTATCGTAAATGTTAGCCGCAGTTGTTTTTTGCAGCTTGGCGTCCTGTAAT
>JAKEGK010000203.1 GCA_022627515.1 Gammaproteobacteria bacterium | reverse complement strand
GCAAACGGGGTGATAACTAAATAACGCGATCGGAATTCCGCGCGCATTGATTAGTTATTCGCCGACAACTGGTCGAGCTTTCTTGATAAACGGCAGGCTTAGTCAGCGTTTTTTCAAAATTTCAGGCGGCCGTCACCGCCAATCCAAACACAGTTTCAGGGTCCAATAGCTGCCTCTACTATATACAAGCAAGCATTTTTGATTTTGGTTATCATGCCCGGATGCCGCTCGACTATTTCCATCCCGTGGTGCGTGACTGGTTTCACAAAGCCTTTGCCGCCGCCACCGCAGTGCAACTGCAATCGTGGCCGGCCATCAAGCGCAACCGTCCAACCCTAATTGCCGCGCCCACCGGATCCGGCAAAACCCTGGCTGCGTTTCTGTCCGCCATTGATGACCTGGTGCGCGACGGCATGAGCGCGCCGCTGCCCGATGAAACCCGGGTATTGTATGTCTCGCCCCTCAAAGCCCTGTCCAACGACATTCAAAAGAATTTGCAACAGCCCTTGAACGGCATCCGCGATAGGCTGTTGGAAAGCGGCTTGCCGGATATCTGTATCCGCGCCATGGTGCGCACCGGCGACACTCCACAGGCCGAACGCAGCCAGATGCGCCGCACGCCGCCGCATATTTTGGTCACCACCCCCGAGTCGCTGTACATACTGTTAAGCTCGGAATCGGGACGCACCATGCTGTCCACCGTGCGCACGGTGATTGTCGATGAAATTCACGCCCTGGCCGGCAACAAGCGCGGCGCGCATCTGGCGTTATCGCTGCAACGGCTGGACGCGCTCTGCACCAGCCAGCATCACCACACACCCACACGCATTGGTTTATCAGCGACGCAAAAACCCATTGCCACCATTGCCGAATTTCTAACGGGTGAATCTGCCGATAAATGCCAGATTATTGATACCGGTCATACGCGCGATCGTAACCTGGCCCTGGAATTAACCTCGTCACCCTTGCAAGCCATCATGCCCAACGAAGTGTGGGAAGAAATTTATGACCGCCTCACGCAACTCATCAATGAACACAACACCACACTGATCTTTGTCAATACGCGGCGGCTGGCGGAGCGTGCCGCGCATCACCTGGCTGATCGCATTGGCACCACCCTGGTGACCGCGCATCATGGGAGTCTGTCGCGCGAGCACCGCCTGCATGCGGAACAACAACTCAAATCAGGAAAATTAAAAGCACTGGTTGCCACCGCGTCCCTGGAACTGGGCATTGATATCGGTGATGTGGACCTGGTGTGTCAATTGGGCACGCCGGGCGGCATCGCGACGTTTTTGCAAAGGGTCGGCCGCTCCGGTCACGCGGTGGATAAAACACCCAAAGGACGGTTGTTTCCGCTGACCTGTGATGACCTGGTGGAATGCACGGCGTTACTGGATGCCATTTCCCGCAACGAACTGGATCAACTCAGCCTGTGCGAGCAGCCGCTCGACGTGCTGGCCCAGCAGGTCGTCGCCGAAGTGGCGAGCCGCGAATGGGACGAACAGGACTTGTATCAACATTTGAAACAGGCGCGGCCCTATCATGATTTGTCTTTTACTGTTTTTGACGATGTCATCAAGATGCTGGCCGATGGTTTCACCACCCGCCGTGGCCGGCGCGGCGCTTATATCCATCACGACCGGGTGAACAACCGCTTGCGCGCGCGGCGCGGCGCGCGTTTGGTTGCAGTCACCAATGGCGGCGCGATCCCGGACCAGTTTGACTATGACGTGATCCTGCAGCCCGAAGGCCATTCCATCGGCACGTTGAATGAAGATTTTGCCTTCGAAAGTCTGCCTGGTGATATTTTTCAACTGGGTAACACCTCCTACCGCATGTTGAAGATCGAACAAGGCCGGGTGTTCGTGGAAGACGCCAAAGGCGAACCGCCCAATATTCCCTTCTGGATCGGTGAAGCGCCGGGCCGCAGTGATGAGCTATCGCAGGCCGTATCGCGCTTGCGCCAGCAACTGGATCAATCCCTGGAGCAAGGCATCGAACCCACCGTGGCCTGGCTCACAGAACAACATCGTTTGTCGCAAAGCGCCGCGCAACAACTGGTGGAATACCTGGCCGCCGCCAAGGCCGCGCTGGGCGTGTTGCCGAATCAGTCAACCATTATCTTCGAGCGTTTCTTTGATGAAACCGGCGACATGCATCTCGTTATTCATTCCGCTTATGGTTCGCGCATCAACCGCGCGTGGGGACTGTCGCTACGCAAACGGTTTTGCCGCAAGTTCAACTTTGAATTACAGGCCGCCGCCATGGAAGACAGCATTGTATTGTCGCTCGGCGCCACCCACAGTTTTCCCTTGGAAGAAGTCGTTGGATATTTAAAAGCCGAAACCGTGCGCGAGATTTTAATTCAAGCCTTGCTGGCGGCGCCCATGTTTCCCACCCATTGGCGCTGGAACGCCAATATCGCGTTAGCCGTGCCGCGCAACCGCAACGGTAAAAAAGTCCCGGCCTATTTTCAGCGCAACGACGCCGAGGATTTGGTATCGGTGGTGTTCCCCGATCAACTCGCCTGCTTCGAAAACATCGCCGGTGACCGCGAAGTGCCGGACCATCCGTTGGTTAATCAAACCATCCACGACTGTCTCACCGATGTAATGGACATCGACGGGCTGGAAGCTTTACTCACCCGCATCAACCGCGGTGAAGTCACTATCGTGTGCAAAGACCTGAACGGCCCTTCCCCGCTGGCGCAGGCCATTTTGAACGCGCGGCCTTATGCGTTTTTGGATGACGCGCCGGCGGAAGAACGCCGCACCCTGGCGGTGCAGCAACGCCGCTTTGCCGATCCGCAAAGCGCCGCGGAACTGGCGCATCTCGATGCGGCGGCGGTCGCGCAGGTGAAAAAGGAAGCCTGGCCCGCGCCGCGCAATGTGGATGAATTGCATGATGCTCTGGTGCTGCTGGGGTTTATCACCGGCAATGAACTGACTGGCTTCATTCAAACAAACAGTGGCATTGATTCATCTATGGATCATTTAATGGCGGAGCAGCGTGTCACTCAAATGCGCCTGACCGCCACCCACTCAATCTGGGTGGCCGCCGAACGCCTGCATGAAATGCGGCTGGTATTGCCTGCCATTGACTATCAACCGGCAATATCTTCGGTCATTGACAACAAAAATCAGCCGTTCACAAAAGAAGACGCACTGCGGGAAATCATCCGCAGCCGCCTCGAAGGCCTGGGTCCGGTGACCGCGCAACAGCTGGCATTGGATTTGTTAGTCAATACGGCGGACATTGACCAGGCATTGCTGGCGCTGGAAGGCGAAGGTTTCGCGATCCGCGGGCAGTTTACGCGTAACTCAACGCAACTCGAATGGTGCGACCGCCGCTTGCTGGCGCGCATCCATCGCTACACCATGAAATCCCTGCGCAATCAAGTCCAGCCGGTCAGTGTCAGCGCGTTTATGCGGTTTTTGTTTCACTGGCATCACCTGGATGACAAGGTGGAAAGCAAGGACGCCTTGCTAGACATCATCGCGCAACTGGAAGGCTTTTCGATTCCGGCGGCAGCCTGGGAAAGCGACATTCTACCCGCGCGCATGTCGTTTTATTTACCGGACTGGATAGATAGCCTGTGCAACAGCGGCCGCGTCAACTGGATGCGTATTGCCTCAGGCAACGGCAAAACCAAAGCCACGCCCATCAGTATCACTCCTATCGCATTACTGTTGCGCCAACACGCCAGCGCCTGGCTGAACCATAATTGCAACGAACCAACCGAGTTATCCAGCAACGCGCAAACCTTGTTTAATCTGCTAAAACACAAGGGGGCCTTGTTTTTTGACGACCTTGTTAACGAAAGCCATCTGTTGCGCAGCCAGGTGGAAACCGCGCTGGGGCAACTGGTGGCCGGCGGCCTCATCACCTCGGACAGTTTTATCGGCCTGCGGGCACTGGTGACACCGTCCAGCCGGCGTCCCGGTTTTGGCACCCGCCGTCGGTTGAACTCCAACGCGCTTAATATCGAAGACGCCGGGCGCTGGACCTTAATCCACCGTGAAGCCGCCGCTGACAACAGCCAACTCGCACACGAACATACCGCAAAAACATTGTTGAAGCGCTATGGCGTGGTGTTCCGCAAACTGCTGGAACGGGAAAACAACCTACCTTCGTGGCGCGAACTATTGTATGTTTACCGCCGCCTGGAAGCGCGCGGTGAAATCCGCGGCGGGCGGTTTGTGGAAGGATTCAGCGGCGAACAGTTTGCCCTGCCCGACGCGGTGAGTTTATTGCGTAAAGCGCAGCAAGCTTCGCAAGACCTGATCGTGATATCCGCGGTGGATCCGCTTAATCTCACCGGCGTAATACTTCCCGGCGAGCGCATTACCGCCAGCAACAAAAATAAAATCCTGTTCCGCAACGGCAAAACCATCGCGGTATCCAAAAACGGCCAGGTGGAATTTCTCGAGGAAATGCACCCGGAACTGCTATGGCAAGCGCAAACCACACTGCTGCGCAAACACAAGCCGGGGCAGATTATACCGCCGCCCGCGCAAACGGTTTAGTCGCGGCTCAGATTATTCAGATAATCCATAATTTGCGCACGTTTCGGATGTATTTTCACCCAGTCTTTGAATTCCTTAATCTTCTGGTAATCAGCCACGCCGAAGAGTGTTAACAATTTTTCTTCCCGCAATTTTTTGGAAACCGTTTTACGGATCGCCTTCTGCCAGGGTTCGTTAAAAATGCTGGGAATTTCCAAATACAATCCAAGTTCCTGTAGTAAGCGCCACTCGCCTGCGTCCAGCCAGAATCGTCCGCAATTGCGGCATAAATCAATTTTGTTCGGTGTGTGTTCGCTGATTTGATATTTTGACATGATCTTTGCGCAGTGCGGGCAAACCATTGCGTGTTTGGAATCATCAACGGCAAGCAGCATCCCGGCGGTTTTCTTTTCTGCCGGCGCGCTGTGGTCCACCCACATACGGTAACTTAGAATCTCGATAAAACTTCCCTGACAGATATTACAGGAAAAAACGGGTAAGTTGTGTTCGAGTAAAGACGGGATCAAATGTGTGGTTTTGCAGCTCGGACAATGCACTTTGTATATCTCCCTTCCACTTCAACACGCCGGCTTCAATGGCTGGCGTGTCTCATGTATTCCGCAATCAGACAATCACAGTTTTTTCCTGCCAGCTGGTTTCTCTTGAACTATGTCCAGATCACCTTTTATCGCACCGGTTAGACCGTTAATGTCTGCGCTGGATAGCCCGATTTCCTTCATCAGGGAATCAATCAATGGCGCCTGTCCCCGGTAACGCAAAGCGCTATTCACTACCTGATCAGCCAGGCTACCATTGTGGCCCTTACCATCCGAATTTTCCGCATGGTTGCCGCCCGTGAAAGCGCCGTTTATTCCATCCACCTGAAAAATTTTGATACTGTCAATTTGTTCCATGGGTTTTACACTTTCCCGAATAATGTCGGGCAGATGTTTTAGCAACGCCAGTCTCACTTGCATGGCAATCTGGTCGACGGATAAAAGGTTCTGCGCTTCATTTATGGCGCGCTTACCGGCCGCTTCAACAGCATAAGTTTTCTCGGCTGCGTCAGCCTGCAACTTCTCGGCTTCCGCGCGGCCTTGTGCTTCGATGCGATAGCGTTCCGCTTCGGCATTTGCAATTGTTTTGACGGCTTCCGCCTGGTCTTCGGCCGCCTGCTTTTCGGCATCGGCCGCTACCGTAATCTTTATCGCTTCCCGTTCCGCCAGTTTGCGGGCCTCCACCAGCTCAACGGCTTTGGCACGCTCAGCCACCTCGGTCTCACGCACTGTACGCACAGCTTCCTCTTCTTTTACCGCGGCTGCCCGCGCCTTGTCGGCATTGGCCTGCGCAACGGATTGTTCCTTGGATTTCTCGGCAATGGCAATCGCGCGATCCTGTTCCGCCAGTTCAATAGCCTTGAGTTTGAGCACATCTTTTTCCTTGATCGTTTTTTCCTTTTCAATGCGCTCTTCTTCAACCGCGCGCTCCGCCATAATGCGCGCCAGGTCTACCTGTCTGGTGGCATCGATTTGCGCCTGATCCGCTTCCCGTTGTTTTTCCGCTTGCTCGCGTGCGATTTCAGATTGTTGCGCCGCCTTGCGTATTTCAATTTCACGCTGCTGCTGCAACCGCGCGTACTCGGTTTCTTTCTGGATTTCCAGTGTTTGCCGTTCGGCCTCAAGATTTTTGGTCGCCACCGCAACATTGGTATTCTGCTCAATTTCGTTGCGTTTCTTGCGGCGCTCTTCGATTTCTTCCGTGAGCTTGGTTAAGCCTTCCGCGTCAAACGCGTTGTCGGGATTAAAGAATTCCTTGCTGGTTTGATCCAGACCGGTAAGCGACACCGACTCCAGTTCCAGCCCGTTTTTTAACAGGTCTTCGGACACACCCTGCAGCACTTTCTGCACAAACCCGACCCGGTTCTCATGCAATTCTTCCATAGCCATCTGGGAGGCCACCGAGCGCAATGCATCCACAAACTTACCTTCTACCAGATTTTTCAATTCATCCGGGTTTAAAGTTTTCATGCCCAGCGTTTGCGCGGCATCGGCGATGGCATCAGCGCTGGGTTTGACCCGCACATAGAATTCCGCAGTCACATCAACCCGCATGCGATCCCGGGTAATTAGCGCCTGTTCCCTGGCGCGCCGCACTTCCAGTCTTAACGTATTCATATTGACCGGTATGATTTCGTGCAACACTGGAAAAACCAACGCACCGCCATTCATAATCACTTTTTGCCCGCCAAAACCCGTGCGCACAAAAGAAACCTCTTTTGAAGCCCTTTTATATAGCCTGGATAGAATTAATCCCAATACAATCAGCGCAATGAGGATTACACCGGCAATCATCGCGATATTACTCAAGTTCATTAAATCATAGGTACTGACATTCATGATCATTCTTCCTTTAAAGGCTTATCTGTTAACGCTTCATTGGTATTTTTGATGGCTTGAAACACTGAACCCACTTTTTGAATGAGCAAAACGTTTTCTCCTTGTACAAATTTTTCTTCATTCGATTCAGGCTCCACCATGATGTAGTGAGACTGGCCAAAACGGTCTTTCAATTTTGCTTGCGCCGGACTGTCTTTTTCGGCTGTGCCCAGTGTGACAATAGCAACACGGCCAACAAACGAGTCTTCAGATACCGCTTCCGTTTCGTCTTTGGGCATGAATCGCTCCAATAATCCGCCGCAAAAGCGGACAGTTGGCAAGGCAAACGCCGCGGCCGGAATCGACGCCAGCCATCCCGGCGCATAATTTCCCAAAATGAGTTGCGATAGGGATTGAATGCCGAGCCCGATCAATCCAAATGCCGTAAGAAAAATAACCAGCAACATCAGAATTGGCACCTGACCGACGCGCAGCCAACCCAACAGCCGGGTGAGCACATTGGGTGTCCGCATTTCCGAACTATCGACCTCCATATCGAGGTTCGTGTCAGGCAGCAAGGTATCGAGCACGGCAGATATCCCCGCGCCAAACACCGAGGTGATCCCTTCCAGCAAGGCGATACCGAACATCACCGTCAGTGCGACGGTAAAGGGCAGGTTTTCACTTGCAGTAATCAGTTGCATCATCGTAATATAATCAAATTCCTGTTATTTCGATTTGTTTTTTATGGCGGCCAACCGTTCTTGAATACGATTCTTGCGCGCCAGATCTTCCAGCTCGGCGAGTTTTACCGCTGACTCTCTGCCCGATGGTGAACTGCCGCCCAACACACCGGCTGCTTTTTCAACGACTCGCTCAAACGCGAACGACGCCTTGTCTACCCGGGATTCGACGTTGCCAGAAGCTTTTGCAGCCGCGCCTTTGGAGGATGCGATGCTCGCAGCTTCCGTTCGAGAAGCCCGAAACTGCTGTAACTCTTCTTTCATTTCGCGTTTTTTTGCCTGCAACGCTTTAATGTAGCCTTCCAGCTCTTTTTCCTGACTGACACATTCACCGATGGTCGTTTCCAATACAGGTATTTGCGCTTCAATGTCGAGCTGCTGGGAAATTGCCGCTTCCGCAAGATCTTCCCGTGATTGTGATACAGCAAGCTCGATTTTCTCCGTGAGTTCTTCGTGCTTTTTATTTTCTTCCATCAGGCGCGTGTTGGCCATATGTTTTTTGGCAACCACCAGGCCCAGTTCAGAACGCACGTCATCAATAGCGCCGTCAATCTCGCGAATAGCTTCTTCCATAACCGTTTCCGGAACAGCATTCTCGACTGCGTCAACCAAGGCATTCAAACTACCACTAATAATGCGGCCTACTCGACCCGTTAAACTTTCTTTCATGCGGTTTTCTCCTCTAGTTCGATTGCTGTGATATGGCGTTCGCCAGTTCTAGAACCGGCCTGATATGCTGGCTGACCGCTGTTGGATCGTAACACGGACACTTCCGGGTCACGCCCATTTGCATAACGGATTCGATCAAGCGAAAAATACGGTCCGTAACACCCTTTTCGAGATCCAGCAAATCCTGTTCGCCGATATCCTGTTCTGAACGCGCGAATGTTGAGAGCAAATAAGCGCTCATGTCCGGTAGCCATTCAATCAGCCGAGTCACCAATTCTGAATGTTGGCTCATATCCAGTTCCGCTGCGCGAATATGTTCACGTACCGGTTGAAATAATTCCTGCATCATCTGAAACGCGCTGCGGTAATCCTCCATACCCTCGGAGCGGCGTTTCGCCTCTGCAATGATTGCCCGAACCTTGTCGCTTGGTGTTGCCGCACCCGTCACCTTCAGCTGGCTGATAAATTCCACATCGGCCTGGGAAATACGTATGCTGATGGGCACCATCTTGGAAGTCATGTATTTCTCCCTGTATTGATTCAACTATTAAAAGTGTTAAAAGTTTACGAATGTATATAAATATAGCTGAATGTATACATCTGTATACTTTTTTAAATCTTTTAAATACAGTGAGTTATAAATGAAATGATGTTCAACAAGTTGATTTGCCACAATGGCATTGACGCGGGGATCGTTGGTTTAGTTGCGGTGGCCCCGCGCCGTTCCGCATTTCCAACCGGGCTTTACGCAAATTGGACGCCACGTTGCGATACCATCTTTCGCAACCTACCGCAAACCACGCTGCGGCGAAACCAGATGCCAGGCCATATTATGCAATCTCCCCCGCAGGCAGTTTAGTCAAGAGATCGCCTTGAACCATATATAAATCCCCAAAGGTGCTTCGGCCATCCGTGAAGTTCCGCGACAACATTTGTCCTTATACGCCAGCCCTCTATATACAAAAGGGGCAAATTAATTCCGGTTGTGCACGATGAATATTTTCACAATGTCAGGGCATGTTGTAAGAATTGTTTGTTTTGCAAAAACATTCACTCCGCATCCTGAGTAAATAACTGAATGTTCTAAGTTAATCGCATTGGATAGATAAGATTATTCCTACACAAAATCAGGATTAGTCGTGTTTCGTGGACTGAGTTTTATTGCCAAACTTTAGGTAACAGATCAACTCAGCACAGCAGCCGTACGCACCATGTTTTGTTGTGTAGCGTATTTTGTAGCGAAAGTACCGAGCAAACTTATTAGGGGGCAATTGAACGTTCACTCCTTTAACTTCCTGCTTCGTTAATTGATTCCCTTAAAAGCGAGCCGCTGGGGTCAAATTCCACTGGAATTTGACCCTTTTTTTTGTTTGCACGGATTGCGATCGCCGCAAGTTGTCAGCCGTTAATCACTAATTGGCTTGCGGAAAAGTCAGTGTGCCGTTAACGATCATCGATCCCGTGGGCGAAGTGGTTTTATACAGCACCACGTTATTAAAGAAAACCTGGTTGTTGACCAGATCAACCGTAGGAAAACAATCACAGAGATACTCCTGATTGTTGACGCTATTTAACGTCGTGTTACTGTTGTCCAATCCCATATAAATATTTACCGTCGTTTGCTGTTCGTTAGTCCAGGCAAACATTTCATTGCCTTGCATATTTACAAACAGCACCGTCGTCATTTCAAACGCGCCATTGTCCGCGGGAAACTCCGCGGACTGCATCTGCAAGGAACCGAACTGTCCATTCGCAACCACCATACCGGCGGTTACTGTTCCGGTACCGCCTGTGCCGTCCCCGCTTGTACCGCCTCCTGTATCACCACCCGAACCGCCGGTTCCTCCACCGGTGCTTCCACTGCCGCTGCCACTGTCACCTCCACCATTGCCGGTGTCAGTGGTTTCATCAAGGTACATAGCGCCACTCAAATGGCAGGACTGCAGATTGCTGTCTTCAGTGAAATTGATCAGCAGAACCGTATCGCTCATAAGTGAAATAATCAAACTGCCCTGCGTGCGGTCAACAAGTTGACCATTAAGCGTCGCCACCGCGCTGTAACTGCCTTCAACGTTGGCTTGGCTGGTAAACGCACCCTGCAAGGTAATGATGATTTGATCAAACTGGGCCAGGAACTGGCTATCCGGTGTTAATGTCACCACGGCGTTCACATCATTGCCTGCCTGACCAATTAAGCGGAACACCGACTGGGCAAAGACAAGTGAACCATTGGCCAGCATATTACAGTTGTGCGCATTAAGACGCTCATTCTGCGCCGTATATAAACTGGCTAATGTTCCAAACGTACCAGGACTGCTTCCACCACCGCCGCTTCCGCCACCCGTCCCGCCATCGGTACCGCCACCGCTGCTTCCATCGCCGCTTGTTCCACCGCTATCAGTGTTGCCGGTACCGGTTCCAGGACTGTTACTGGTATCGCCGCCGGAATTGCTGGTGTTGTCACCTGTATTAACCGCTTGTTGACCACTATTGCCATCCGTGCTGCCCGAACAGCCGGTTAGCATTGCAATAACAGTAATAATTAAAAACCTGCTTACAGAGGCGTTGAGAAACTTTTTCACCTCGGTTCTCCCTTAAAGTTACTTGAACCTGTCTCAAAATTACAATTCAGCAAATAAAGTCCCGGAAACCAGGTTATCGACTCCGGGAGACGCTAACTTATCAATTTTGAGACAGGTTCTTCAAAAACTAATTTACGGCAGCACTGAATAAGTCAGTTAGCTGATTTAAGCCAATACGTACAAGCGCGAAAAAATATAGGACGTTACAAGCATGTGCGACACCACATGCAAATAACTTCATAGTAAAGCAACGCATGGTAAAAAGAATGGTGCACAGTTTACCTTAGCTAAATACGAAAAAGAAATCGAACATTCCACAGCACACTACGTAAGATAATTCCTAGATCGCTACTGAAAATAGGCGGCATATTGCAGGAAAATATTTTTGGAGGTCATGCGAACAAAGTACTATGACGGAAACTCAGCTGCATGAAGTCTGCATTTGACATTAGAATCGATCTAATTGTGTTTAAAAGAATCTACAAATAGATTTTTGAAGTTTTGTAAATAGACAAGTTATCGCTGACGGATTAGCGAGACCCGAATGGCGGTTACTGAAGCAAAAACATAAGTTAATTCCCGGTCACTGAAAACAGATATAAATGACGCTTACATCAAGCGCCATTCTGGTGCGGCCCCTTTTTACTTTTTACAAAAAATCGTGTGATAAAAAAACGCCGCCACGCCATTACGGCGTGGCGGCGCTAAGATCAACAATTACTTTTTTTCAGCCTTTTGCACGGAAATGGCCGTGGCAATCGTGTGCTGCACAAACACTTCGTCTCCCTTCTTCACTTTGTCAAAGCGTGTGGCCTCGGGACCTACTTTCAGCTTTTGGATGCGGCCTTCGGGACCGGTCAGTGTTAAAGTGCGTTCTTTATAGTCAATAGACGTTACCGTAGCGATAAGCTCGCTCATTTGCAGTTCCGTGCGGCGCGGCTTTTCACCGGGTTTGGCAACTTCCACATATTTGGCGGCAGCTTTGGCTGACGGGGCCTCGCCTTTTGGCATTACTTCGATGGCGAGTGTTTCAACCTGCTCCACTGTTACTTCATCACCCTTTTTCACCTGATCAAGGTTTTTGACATCCGGGCTGATGTTGATGGTTTGGCTGGTCTTGCCGTCGGTGCTGCGTAACACGGCCGTGCGATTTTTCTGATCAATGGAATCAACGATGGCTTTTATCGTTATGGTTTGTGTGGCTACACCCGCGGGCTTCTCGCCTTCTTTCTTCACGATGGATTGTGTCACGCTAACGTCTTCATCTGCTGCGGCTGCGTTGAAGGCAACAACCAGAGCAGCAGTGTAAACCAAGGAACGAATTATCATATTTATATCTCCCGTGTGATGTGAAATGTTACGTAATCCCAAACTGCCCTTAAGCGGCACGACTATACAAGCTTGTCCTGTTACTCGAAAACAGTATCTCAAAACCGCGCATAACCGGCCGGTTGCATTTTGAAAATCCAAGTCTCCACCAGCTTCAGCGCGCACTAAAAACTGCAAATCTCGAAAGCTTTCCCGTTTAAGAGAAATATTTATGGGACAGCAATGATGTGAAGTCTTAAATAAATTGTCTTTTGTAGCTTAAAGAGAACTCTTGCGCCTAAAAAACACTAATTTATATCAACAGGGCGAAGTTACTGTGCGCCAGATCAACAAACGCAGCAATTTCGTAACAGATACTATTGCCAAACACCTGTACAGTCAATATCCTCTCAACACAGTTAGGCGATGCCAGAGGTCCAGACCATGGGTGTGGTGAATATCGGCCGCATACGGCATCCTCGACAATTGCTCCTGCACTGTTCCACCTTCGCCCATCCATGGGCTCGCGCCTCGGGCACTTGTGCATCCCTGCACTTCGTATTTACAGCGAGTTTTGAAATGCCGCTACCGAAGTCGATAAACTGATTACTGTGATTTCTTTTACCGATTGGTAATTTTGAGACAGGTTCCAGTAGCGTTAGTCAGGTATTGGTATCGAACAAACTTTTGAGAGAGGCGTTTAGCAGTATTCTTCCAACGCTTGATATATCAGCCGGTTCGCTTAAAAGCGAGACGCGGAAGTAAAATTTAACGCGAATTTGACCGTTTTTGTTTGAGTGCGCATTTGCGTGAACAACTGTGCTAACGCCGAATGCGGCCGTCTAATTCCCGGCTTGGCAGGGTGTGCAATATTAACATTTCATTTCAATACCGGCGGCAGCTCTTTTGACAACATCGCTTTTTCCTCCACTTTATCGCCGGTTAGTACGAATCCCAATAAGGATCCATCACTGCCGCGAAATAACGCCCGCGCACCCGTATCCTGCAAATCTATTTCCCATTCACCCTCACTGCCCGCCGCGGGCGGCGATACCACCAGGGGATGCGCCGGTGTTTTTACCACTACCGGCATGGCCGGGTACACGATCGGAGTGGGATTGCCGGTAAGCGTCTTTGCCAGGGTGCGCGCCGCATTCATTAACGGCAGCACATAGGGCAACACCAGCCCCTGTACCTCAATGCAATCACCCAATGCATAAATATCCGTTTGCGACGTTTGCAACTGCCGGTCAACCACGATACCGCGACTTACCGTGAGTCCCGCGTTTCTGGCCAGTGCAAGTTTGGGACGCAAACCTACGGCGGATAACACCAGATCCACTTCCAGTTGCGACTCATCGGACAGGCTGATCTGAAAACGGCTATTCAATTTATTCACGGCGGTAGCCATCACACCCGGCCGCCATTGCACGCCGGCTTTTTGAAGTTCGCGCATCAGCAACTCACCGACCATCGGCGGTATCAGGCGATCCAGCGGCGTTGCGGATGGCCCGATGACGGTAACCTGTTTGTGTGCGGAAATCAGGTCATTGGCAAATTCACATCCAATCAAACCCGGCCCGATGATTCCCACATGCCGCGCGGAATTCAAAGCCTGGCGGAATCTTGCATAGTCATCCAGATCATTCACAGAAAACACGTCGTTTACGGCGTTACCCTGTAATGGCGGTTTGATTTGCTCCGCCCCGGTTGCCAGCACCAATTTGCTGTAGGGAAACTCACCCGAGGTGGTTACCAGCATTTTGGAATGCGCCTCGATCGCTTCGGCCGTGGTATGAGTATGGATTGCCGCGGTAAGCTGCGCCGCCATCTGTTCCGCCGTGGACAATACCAGTTGTCCGGCGGATTTACCTTTGGCAAGCGCATTGGACAACATCGGCTTGGAATAAGACTCTCCTCCATCAGCTGTAATCAGGCGCAGGGGAATCGCCTTGTCCAGCTTGCGGATTTCCTTGGCAAGATTGTAGCCCGCCAGGCCAGTGCCGATAATAACAATGGGTTCCATGTTTTAACCTTTATCTCATGAGCCTGATTTTCCAGACAACGTCTTTGTTGAGCCGCAGACGAATATTCCATCGCTGCTTTCCGGCGGCGCGGCCGGTATATTGATTATTTGTATTTCACGCAACTCAGCGCGCTGTTCGTGATCGACCTTCTCAATACTTCAATCGCCTTGGGACGCGGGAAACTTGTCCGCCACGCCAGCGCCACACAGCGTTTGGGCTCCGGATTTTTCAGGCGCTTGATCTGCAACAACCGGCGCGCATATTTGTCCGTGCCTGCCGCGGTGCACGGCAATATAGTCACACCAATTCCCGAAACCACCATATGACGAATGGTTTCAATGGAACTGCCTTCGATGGTCTGATGAAAAGCGCCGCCGCTGATGTTGGCGTCACGGCACTCCGGGCACGCCTCGAGGACTTGCTCCCGGAAACAATGCCCCTCGCCCAGCAGCAGCAGATTTTCCCTGGCCAGATCCTTGATGCGGATAGAGTCTTTCTGAGTCAACGGATGCGACGCGGGCAGCACGGCTACAAAGGGTTCGTCATATAATGGCAGCGTCAACACGCCGGGTTCATCAAACGGCAAGGCGATAATGATGGCGTCAAGCTGCCCGGCTTTGAGTTTTTCACGCAAACGGGCGGTGAAGTTTTCCTCGATCACCAGCGGCATGTTGGGCGCGTTTTTCCGAAGCTCTGGAATAATATGCGGTAACAGATACGGTCCGATGGTATAGATAGCGCCGATGCGCAAGGCGCCGGTCAACTGATCCTTCCCCACCTGGGAAATCAATTTGAGTTTTTCGGCTTCTTCCAGCACGCGTTGCGCCTGCTGGATAACCTGTTCGCCCACAGGCGTAACGCTGATATCCTGCTTGGAACGCTCAAAAATATCGACCCCCAGTTCCTGCTCCAGTTTTTTTACCGCCGCGCTCAAAGTGGGTTGACTGACGTAGCAGGACTCCGCCGCGCGGCCAAAGTGCCGTTCCCGGTACACGGCGACGATATAACGCAGTTCGGTAAGTGTCATGTAATGGTTATTCCGGTCTGTTCAAATGAAACTGCTGACGGTTTTGTGTAGTGCAATCCGCTCTATATGGCCGTAAACGACTTTGTCTGCTTTTAAGAGCTATTGTGACCTGAAACGCGGCGTTTTAAAACATCGCTTTCAGGATAATCTCTTAAGCGGGGTGATTGAACGGCGGCAACAGCAAATAGTTGCTGGCGGTAATTATTCTGGTTTTTTAATCCCGCTTCCGCGCGCTGAATCGGTTTAATACCCGGCATAAACCGGAACCGCGCACACCAAAGGAGCGTCTTCATATATTATTAGCTCGTTTATATTTTGTTGCTTTTTAACGCAATACTGTCGAAAACGATTCTGCTTTCTCATCCCAAAATGATGCGGTGTTTTAAACGGCCGCTGCTCCGCTGGTTTACGTGTTATAACCGTGTAATAATTCCACTTTCATTTACCTAAATATGGTTACATATCAATCAATTGTAGAGTAAAATAAAACACCATACTCAATACAATTATTTAAAAAAACCACCGATTTGAGTGTATAGCACCGATATCAGCCTCAAATGGCGGCAGGGAGCATTTGTGATATTGCAAAAGGTTTACCGGGCGTTACGGCTATTAGCTGTGTTGTGGTTACTGGCCGCTCTCGCCGCCGGGTGCAGCGCAACAAAAAAAGCGCTTGGCATGGTCAGTAAAATCGATATCGCCATCAAGGCGGAGAAGGATGTCAATCCCGATGCGCAAGGTAATCCATCACCGGTTATGGTGCGTTTCTATGAATTATCCGACGTTGATAATTTTCGCAAAGCGGATTTTGCCACCCTGGTTAACAACGAACAAACCGCCATTGGCAATCAAATCATCGAACGCGATGAATTTGTGTTAAAACCGGAAGAACATCGCAGTTTCGTCCGCCGGGTAAAACCGGATACCCGGTATATAGGTATACTTGCTGCATATCATAATGAAGCTAATATTAAATGGCGCGCTGTCTTATCGCTTAATACTGACGGCACAACAATGCTGGTGGTATATCTGGGCAAATCCGGAATGACCGTATCCAAAGAATAGCATAAACGTTAACGACAAAACCAATTGCACATACTGGATTACAAAACACCACGGCGTTTATGAGTTTTTACCTGAGTATCCCCAACCAATATAAGCTCCGGAATCCGTAACAATGTCAGAGCAAGCATCTTTCACCTGGATTTCCGCGGCGGCGACGGATGTCGGCCACGTGCGACACATTAACGAGGATGCCTATCTTGAACGCTCTGATATCGGGCTTTGGGTCGTGGCCGATGGCATGGGTGGGCACCACGCAGGCGATGTGGCCAGCGCCAGTATTGTTGAAATCCTGGATGAAACACAGCCCCATGACCGGCTGAGCGACTACGTCAATGAAGTGGAAGACCGCATTATTATCGCCAATACCGAACTGATAAACCTGGCAAAACAACATAACGACAATCGGACCATCGGCAGTACCGTTGTCGCCATGATTGCGCGCGATGGTCACTGCGCATTTGTATGGGCTGGCGACAGCCGCGCCTATCGGTGCCGGGACAAGCAATGCGTGCAATTGACCCGCGACCATAGCCAGGTTGAAGAAATGGTGCAGCAGGGATTGTTGCTTCCTGAAGAAGCGGAAATGCATCCCGCATCCAACGTGATTACCCGCGCGGTGGGCGCGGCTGAAAAAATTTTCGTGGATATTGACATCGAGGAAGCGCAGCTTAACGACACCTATTTGCTGTGCAGCGATGGCTTGTACAAGCACATTTCCGATGAGGAAATTGCGCAATTCCTGCAAAACGAAAACCTGCAGGATATCCCCAGGCAACTGGTGCAAACCACGCTGCAACGCGGAGCCATAGACAACGTCACCGTAGTTGTCATACGCGCCGTGAACAGCAGCGCCGGCTGACTGTATATTAAGGATCGCGGCCGGCGGGAATACGCTGTTAACCCTCCGGGACATCCCGGATCCACACCAATCGCCTGTGAGCATATTCATTTTCTGCTGAAAGTCCGGGCCTTCCCTAATTTTCCTGTTTTTTTTCCTATTGCGGCGATGATACACTCATGTTAATCAGGGCAATGGCTTAAGGATGATCCATGGTTAATGAAACCCTCAAAAACCTGGTGCGCGGTTATGCGGCGGGTCAAATAAATAAGCAAGAATACCGTCACCAACGCAGCCAGCTCATCGACGAGATAACTGCCGGACACACTATCCCGGAACGAACCATGGAAGCGGCGGAACAAACAGCAACAGTTACAGAAACAACACATACAGAAGCAGCAGCTGTAATAGACAGAGCAGATGCAGCAGCTATTACAATTGCAACTACGCGCCCCGAACCCCCTGCTGACCGCCTTAATCATCCGTCAAACCAATTCGCAATACCGCTTCACCCTTCAACCATACGCATCATCGTAATCAGCGCCGTCATACTGGCCGTGGTTATCGTCATCGGCGCTATGGCGCAATCCAACAACAACGCAAATCCCGCCGCTACACAAGCCTCAAATAATAATCAATACACAGCGCAACAATTGGCAGCGCGTTTTATCAGTTATGATGAATGGACTTCGGAACGCGTCAGTGAATTTGTCGCAGGGTGGCAACGCCTGCCAGAAGCAGAAAAAGAACAAGCCCGTCAGACGCAATGGTTTCAGGATTTGATTGGCGTGATGCGTGACCGTTTGGCAGAGCAACAAACACTGGCGAACGCAGGTTCCGGGAACGCTCGGCAAAACGTGGAAACGATTAATAGTGTTGCACGATTGCTGCGGGTTTCCTTGTAGAACTTCTGAAAGCCATAACGTCCATCAAAACTGGTCCAGGAGTCCGGCTTTGGCGGCTTTGCGTTTTACGGCGTCAATACAGACTTCGCTGCAATCGTTGAAAAGGTGTTAGCAACTGCACAACATTCACCACGTGAATAACTTGAAATTGTGAACGATATCTACAATATTTTAAGTGCGGCATTTTTAGTACGATATTGAAAACGCCATACTTGAAATGTAATTTTCAAAATGACCACTGAAATCAATTATTACTGATTTTGAACGGGAAAAGCTGTGCCATACGAAGACCGGAATTACCTTCAACTTGTCAATGAGATTCACCTCGAACTGGGTATCCCCGGACATTACGCCCATGACCGCAACCTCCATTTGTTTGAGGAAGCGCACTCATTGGTAACGGCGGAAGTTGACGCGAATGGCAAGGTACACCAGCTGACCGAAAAAACCAGCCAGCACTGGAAAGAAATGAAACACGCCGCCGCCAGGGACGGAATTCATCTGATCATGGTTTCCGGATTTCGCGGCGTTGACTATCAGGCCGGACTGATCCGCAAAAAACTGGAACAGGGACAAATCATCGGGAACATTCTGAAAGTACTGGCCGCGCCCGGCTACAGCGAACATCACACTGGTCGCGCGATCGACATCACTTCCCCCGACTGCCCGCCCTGCACGGAACAGTTTGAACTTACGGACGCCTT
Source organism: Gammaproteobacteria bacterium (assembly GCA_022627515.1). GTDB lineage: Bacteria > Pseudomonadota > Gammaproteobacteria > SZUA-152 > SZUA-152 > JAKEGK01. The sequence continues at coordinate 2,271 of JAKEGK010000203.1, read as the reverse complement.
TGCCTGGTTAAACAGGTACGCCGGGGAATTTGATTTCAGCCTGTCGTTCCCCAGGGGGAACCGTCACGGTTTTGTTTACGAACCGTGGCACTGGGCGTGTCATGACAGGTCGGAATTTCTTCAGTAGAGTAAAGAAAAAACACACTAGAACGTGGCGGAAATAGAAATTCGCATCCCGATCCCCGGCGCATTAAAACCTATGGCTTCTTCGTAATCCTCATCCAGCACATTATCCACCGCGCCCTGCGCGAACCAGTGCTTGTTTATCTGCCAGCCCAGTGACGCATCAACCCGGGTGTAACTGTCAAGCGTTCGCAAGCCGGTGGGAATCGAAGCATCCTTAATCCCGCCGACATAATTTGCGCTGATGCTGCATAGCAAATCGTGATTGATATTCCAGTTAAGCACAAAACTTCCCAACTTATCCGGCCGCTTTAGCAACACCTCGTCGCTATCAACAATATCCATGCTCATACCTGTATATTGCAATTGCATCAAAAGCGATGGCGCGAAACGATGTTTCACCACGATCTCGGCGCCTTTGATTCCTGCTTCCGGGCGTTGCACCAGCACATTTGACGTATTGTCAAAATCAATCAGGTCATAGTAACGGTTCCAGAAAGCTGCAATATCCAGTAGTGTTGAACTTGTAAAAGTATGTTGTAAAGTTAACTGTACGCTCTCACTGGTTTCCGGTTGAAAATCCGCATTGCCGACCAGTGGATGACCCAGCGCATAAAAGCTGGGTAGCTTAAATCCCCTGCCCCAATCCACACGGTAAACCGTATTATTCTGTTGATAGCTCAAGCCCAGACGCGGACTGGTCTCACCCGGCATGTTTTCCGGTGAATCAACGCGCACCCCTGCATAAGTCCGCAACCGTTCATTAAATTGATATTGCAGTTCGCCAAACAGCGCCGCTAAGCGGCGTTCCAGGTTAAAATCCGCCGGAATATTCAAACCTTCCGGATCGATCACGCTGTTACTTGTTCCTTCCTCCCATTCCAGTTCCCCGCCGATGCTGGCATCCAGCTGTGGCGTTGGTTTGCCGGTATACACCGCCAGAAGATTTTGCCGTTGGTAGTCGCTGTCACTGGAAACCGCCGGGATTATTGGAGTAATTTCCACCGTATCGGCCTGCTCCTGCGTCTGAAAGTAATTGAACTGCAAATTCACGTGATTAGTGCCGTTGATATCGCGCCGCAAAACGAGGTAATGATACTGTTGTCCGGTATCGCGTTTATCTACTTCGCGGTTGACCGCATATTCCGGACCGCCACTGGCGTCCGGAAACGATTGCGCTTCCGCCTCCTGAATTGACAAATGAACGGACAATGTAGTGTCGTCCCTCAGATTGAAATCACCTCCGAAGTTCGCGGAGTCAGCCTTATACCCGCTGCCTTCTATTTGCTCTCCGTCATCGGCATGGGATGCTTTTAGTGTTACATGACCACCGGCAAACGCGTGCCCTGTCAACGCGCTGGCATTGAACAAATCGTTGGAACCCGCTTCCGTCCGAATATTTGTTTTGAGCTCATCCTGCGGTGGCCGGGTTATTATATTGATCACGCCGGCCATGGCATCCGAACCGTATAAGGATGATACCGGACCTTTGACGATTTCGATCCGTTCTATGCTGTTAATATCAATCAACGAAAAATCAAACGCCCCACCCCGGTTGTTCGCGGGATCATTGACCTTGACACCATTGGTTAACACCGCGGTATAGTTGGGTTCCGCGCCACGCAAATACACGGCATTGACACTGCCACGCGACGATGAATTCTCCACATGAAAGCCAGGTAATAAATTTAACAACCGGGAAACCGAAGGCGCATTGAGCTGTTCGATCTCCTGCCTGGTCACTATCGTCGTGGTTGTACGGCCTTGATGTTCTGTTACGGGAATATTGGAACCGGTAATGACAATTGTCAGTGGCTCGATTGATTGCCGAGTCGTGTCGGCAAATAACGCGCGGCCCTCTGCCTGAGCAAAAAACAGGAACAGGATCGCTGCGAAACGAAAAAAAATCGGCATACTCAATCTGAATGAACGGAATGACGGTTTATAATTTTTTTTAAAACATCTTGCCGCAATTGTACACTAATCGTCTGCTTAGAAAATTCCTGAACAAGTCTATTTTTAAGGAAGCTCTGATTATTTATAAAATCCCCCTCCCTTTTAGAGGGTGTCGCAAAACTCATTTTGAGGATGACATAAGATATACTAGCAAAAACTTACCCTGTAAGGATCTTCGATGCCAGAAAAAAT
>JAKEGK010000202.1 GCA_022627515.1 Gammaproteobacteria bacterium | reverse complement strand
TACGAACAAAACAGATAGATTTATTGACTGTGATAAAAGCGGAATCGTACAGGGATGTACCTTGCCGCTCGGATCTATTAAAAGATTACTTAAGGAATAGCTTGCTCATAGTACTCGCCATGCGCATCACCTTCGGTAATAAACCATAGCTTGTCATTATAAACCTGCTTTGATATCACGGGATCGGCCGCGTACACACCACAAACACTGCCGCTGCCTCGGGGGAAAAATCCGAGCGAATCCAGCGTCCTTGAGAACGGTTCCGAGCAAACGGCGATTTGTATCAACTTCGCGTCTGATCTGACCGCATGCTCAACTGTCTCCGCAAGCATCGCCTTTGCCCATATCAGGCCATTTTGATTATTAGCATCAGATGACCAGAATATATCATCAATTACCGCTTCCTGTTGCCGGTTAACCGGTGAATAGATGAAATGGCATATTGAAAATGCCATCAACCGCATATCGTTAGCATACAGACCTAACGCAATATAGTTCGTGCAAGGATTGTCGATAAACCGCCAGTTCAAATATTCAGCGGACCTGAAACGAAAAATACCGGCTATTCCAGATTCTTCTGACAACTGATTCACCGCCTGATCAAATCGGTCAATTTGACGAACCGCCGCGTTCTCCGGCATCAAGCCCTTGAACCTGACGGTCCTGGAAATTGCGGAATAGCTATTCCAAACAGCTGCCAGCAGAGGTACCACGCCAGGAACATTAAGCTTATGTTTTAAGCTACCGAGTATGTTGATCGGCAATTTCCAGGATATGCAATCCGGCAACGGATGGTAAATCTTTCTCACAAGGCCTTCGGCTTCTTCACTTGAACCAAGCACAAAAACGATTGGCGATTTCTGGATTAACGCAAGATTCAACCACGCGCCGATGCCAACGCCTTTCAGCTCCGGCTTTGTCATCAGATCAAGTGGGTGACAAGCCTGTTTCACTTCACCATTTAGCACCAGTTCAAAACTTTCCATGCCTATCGTGCCAAGTATATCGTCCTTGACCTTTAACAGCCAATAACGTCCATGGCTGTCAGCGGTATTATCAGAGAAACTATAACGCCATCTCAGATAGTCCCGGTCATCCCACTTAAGACCATCGGTAAAGAATTGTTTTCTGAACGCAACAACCTTTTCCAGATCGGATTCCGTTGCCGGCTTGAACGATTCAATCAATTCCACACTGGATATCCCCAATGTTTTGGCCAGCGCTTTACTTAAACGGTCAAAGGATTTAGACATAACAATGGAATGATTTTTTATTCGGCTATATCCACGCCTTTATTTTTAAGGACTGCCAATATATCCGCGATAGTGGCAAAATTTTGTATTTCTTCCGTAGTCAGCGTGACGCCGTACTGATCATCCAGTTCCGCCATTAGAGTCAATACCCCAATAGAATCCCACCCGCCGATTGATTCCAGTTTGCGCTCCGGTGACAAACTCTCCACGGATTCTTCAAATACTTCAGCCAGCATGGCTAGCACATCATTTATTGAAATCTGCATTAACAACCTCGCTTTAATCTTCCCGAGAGCTATTGGGCGGTATAGCCACCATCAACAATAACATCCGTGCCCGTAATCCATTTGTTGTCTGGCGACAACAAAAATAGCACAGCTCTCGCTATGTCACTTGCCGATCCTTCTCCAAGGGGATGTTTATCTATAATATTTTGCATTTGTTCCTGGCTTAATTTGGACTGGCTTTCAGTCATATCCGTTCTGACAAAGCCGGGCGATACAGTATTTGCCTTTATACGGCGCGGCGCCAATTCAACGGCCATTGCGCGAACCGCCGCGTTAATTGCACCCTTGCTGAGGCAATAGCCCAATTGCCCGGCTGCGCCGATATGCGCATAGATCGATGAAATAAAAACAACACTGCCTTCACTATCAGCCGCCATTTCCCTGGAGGTAACCAATCTTGCAATTTCGATACCCGCCAGCACATTGACATCCAGTTGCTTTTGAATCATTTCCGGCTTACTCATACTTAAGGATCGGGTGTGAACCACGCCGGCGCAATGACAAAAGCCGTATATTGGCTTGAGTTCCAGCAGCAGTGGCTTAAGCACATCCTTTATCAAGCCCGTATTATTCAGATCTGTGACAACTATTTGATGATCATTCGGCGGAAGACTTGCCAGCATATTCCTCAAGCTCACATCGTTTCTTCCAAGCAACACCAGTTTTGCGTTATGCCTGGCAACTGTCATGGCAATCTCGCGCCCAATGACGGAAGTTACTCCTGTTAAAACTATCCTTCTGCCTTGAAAGTCATTGCCAATAGTATTCATAGCTGGGCCACACAGGGTTTATCGATCGATGAATGCAGAATCGCGGTCTCAGGGTCTATCGAAACCAACGCCGACCCCCACGACAATCCCACGCCGTAGCCCAGACACATCAACGACAGTTTTCTGGTAACCGGTGACTTGCAAACACCTTGCGTAATTGTCAACGGCACGGACGGCCCGCCGCTATTCCCGAACTCGTCCAGTATGATTGGGGTCTTTTCCGCCGGCAAACCGCATTTTTTTGCGATGTGTTTCATCATAAACTGATTCGATTGGTGAAATACGTAATAATCCACGTCATCCACCGCCAGGTTCGCCATTTCCAGTGTGCGGATGATCAAGGGCGGCACTCTTTTAATGGTGAAATTAAACAGTCCGGCGCCATCCATGTGCAGGCAATGCTGTCTTGCGTCATTTTCAAAGCGGTTACGGAATCCTCCGGCATGAATAATCAAATCATCATAGCCGGCGCCGTCTGTATGCAACTTGAAATACCAGGGATCAGCGCCGGCATCTTTCTCAACCGCGGTGGCGGAACCGGCGTCGCCAAACAACATGTACGTCGAACGGTCGCCGGGACTGGTAAATAGACTCGGCGTTTCACCGTGTAACACCAACACCCTTGTCAGTCCTGAATTAATCATCATTGCCGCCAGCCACAAACCATAGGGGTAACCGGAACACCCCAGCCCGACGTCAAATGTGGCGCAATTGTCTGACAGCGCCAAATCCCTGTGTATCAAGCAGCCGGTTGACGGTAAAAAATAATCCGGGGTCTGGGTTACCATGATCAGGGCATCAATTGACTCCTTTTCCCAATTTATTTTTTTCAGCAGTTCACCCGCGGCATGCAGACACAAATCGCTGCTGCATATCTTGCCATCCGATATCCGGCGTTTTTTGACACCAGCCATGGACACTACTTTTCGAATATCATCTTCGGGAAAGCCCTTGGTGTCTGTCAGATTGTCAAATACCCGAGATGGCACGCAACTGCTGACTCCCGCGATGCGGCAATTTTTATGAATGCTTTCAGTCATGAAATTTGACCTTGTAATCTATTTAAATTCAGCCATATGCTTTCTTGTGGTCAAGCTGCAATTTTTACTTACATATTTCAAGCATGCTTACGGAAAACCCCGCGTCATACGCCATCGTTCCGGGTACATGTTGCTTTTTCCTGCCTTAAGAAATACGTTCCAGAAAGTGATAACACACGATATCCATGTTTTGATTCAGGTAAAACTTGTGCGCCCCATGGCGCTGCACACCGGAGTCAAGATGTAACGCCTGGCAGCCACTGCCAATGGCATATTGCCTCAGCCAGTCCATCATTTGTTTGCCATATCCCCGAGAGCGTTGACTTTCGTCGGATACCAGATCCTCCACATAAAGGTTCTTGCCAAGAAACAGATTTTTTGAAACTTTAAACCCGGCAACGCAAACCACGCTTTTGTTTTGCTCCAGATAAGCGAGTTGATAACCAGCATCCATAAGCTCTTTCATCAGACTGAAAAATTCCTCTTCCACAAGATGCGTCCGGAGTTGTTTCATCACCGGAAAACACCTGGAGATCTCGTCAGCGGTCTGGGCCAATTTTATCAATTTAGTGTCCTGGAACAGGTTTTTTGCCAATATAATTTTCCAAATTACCATTTATCAAAAATAATACCACCGGACAAGGTGCTGCACAACCTTGTTAACAAGCTCATTCCGGTGCTCGCTGGTTGTGAACGTATGATCCGCGTCTTTGATAAACTGGATGTCTATCATTTTTTTTCTGCTCAGCTTTTTCACGGCGGTTTTTGCATTTGACATCAGGATTTCGTATCCCGGGTCCGTGGTTGAAAATATAAACGAAATTTTTCTTCCGGTATTGCTAATGCGTTTTAAGTCATCATTTAAATTGTCACTTTCCGGGCCGGCCAATTTAATATGGCTCAACAATCCATAGATCCTGCTCTTTGCCATTTTTATTGTTTTTTCGCCTATTGTTTTCAAGATCGCTTTTACATCCGCCCGGCCCCGGATCAGTTTCATCCAGCGCTCTTTTTGCCGCATGGTATTTTTATAATAATGCCAACTGTTATCAACGCTGGGTAACGTGGAAAGCGACATACCTTCCTTCCAGTAAAATGTCAGGGGATTTATCAACAGGCACTCTACAATCGGCTGTGACTTCACATCAAGCGCCACATGGAACGCCGCATGCGCGCCGGAGCAAAGCCCCATCACCACGAAAGACGATACTTCCTGTTGCAGCGCTTGCATTGCATGTTCAATATCGGCTGACGAACTAGCCACATACGAATCATTTTCCCTGGCTATGTCGTCTATAAAACTATCCCCCAGGCCGGGAAGGTCCATCCGCAGACAACGGAACCCCGCGCGGGAGATGTTGCGCGCCAGTAAAACATACAACCGGTTGGGCCCGATATGATGCACCGATCCGGCGTTAGCCAATATAATCGCCGGCCGCTTTTCCCCATTATCGTTCAGTGGCTCACTGAGTATTCCGAACAAGCGATTATTTTCTCCGAATGGATAAATAGTCTCCCGGATATCGGCCGCTTCATGGTTTATATGCCCGCCTTCGCATGCTGGGGCACTAACAGCCATTGAGACTGACTTGCAAATGGGACGAATGGAACCGGTATTTGTTACAGTCCGGTTTGCACCAATTGCGGATTCACCGGCTAGAGCGGAAGTAATCCATTGCGTAATATGCCCGATGGTTTCAAAGGGAACTTTGGTGTAATGGGGTTCCGCGACAATATCGGCATAACCGGAAAATTTCAGGTAGTCCAACTGAACACCATGTTCACCCCATTGATCCAGCCTTTGCGAAGCCTCGGCCAGATCGTCTCTCATGACAACCAATGTTTTTGTTTGCCTGGGTATGATTTTATGTAAATCAATTTTACTCAAATCTTCAATCGTTTGCTCCGTCAGGACAAAACCGCCGCCTTCAATAATAGTGTCCGTTTTTTCACTATTTTGTTGCTCATGTATCCCTGACATGCGCAATGCTTTCATTTCCCGGCTATAGTTGCGGCCCCGCAGGCAGGGTGCCCATAACACCAGGCACGCAAGATCCATCTCCGCGGCAATCATGGCCGCAAATGTTGCTCCCATACGGAATCCTATCAGCCCCAGCCTTTTACAACCTGATAGTTCCCGCGCCTGGCTGATGGCCAGCCTGATACTGGCAAGCCAGGCGGAAACGCGATCCGGATCTTCATCGGCGCCCGCCGAATCGCCGGCGCCATCATAATCAAACCGCAAACACGGAATACCCGATCGCGCAAGGTGATCGGCAAGATGGCGCAGTGAACGATGGGTATGAACATATTCATAACCTATCGGGGGACAAATCACCATGGCCACCGATTGCCGGTTATTTTTCGGGGAGTGATACCAGCCAAACAGCGATCTGCCTTGTGTTCCGAAAAACAACGGCATACGTTCAATATTTTTTGTTTCAGGCATTACAGAACGGACCAATAGCGAATTTATCTGCAGGTAATGCAATATAATATTTTAAGGAATCTCTTATTATTTCCCTGTCCATTGAGGCAGAGAGCCAGGGTGAGGGTGTAAGCCCTTTAAACTTTTACCCTCCCCCTAACCCCCTCCCTAAAAGAGGGTGTCGTAAAACTACTTTTTACTTATCTATTCATTGCTAAAGCAATGGTAAGGCGATGTATC
>JAKEGK010000201.1 GCA_022627515.1 Gammaproteobacteria bacterium | reverse complement strand
TTGCGCGGCGTACCGTTCAGAAACGCCTGAATATTTTTCACAACTTCAATCACCACCCGCTGCCTTGCTTCCGCGCTGGCCCAGGCGATATGCGGCGTCACGATCAAATTTGGCAATTGCGTGTCCAGCAAGGGATTACCCCGCGCCGGCGGTTCTTCCACCAGCACATCGATACCCGCCCCGCCTAATTTGCCGGACTGCAACGCATTTAATAAAGCCATTTCATTCACAATTCCACCACGCGCGGTGTTGATCAGCAGCGCGCCCTGCTTCATCAGCCCGAACTCTCTTGCGCCGATTAAATTACTGGTTTCCGGCGTCAAAGGACAATGCAAACTAATTACATCCGACTGCGACAGCAATTGCTCCATGGATACCCTGCCCTCGCCCACCGTTGCGCCTTTTCTCGCCGCCACCAGCACGTGCATGCCAAAGGCTTCGCCCACCGCGGCCACACCTTTTCCCAATACACCATAGCCGATAATGCCCAGTGTTTTTCCCGAGAGTTCAGTGATCGGATAATCGAGCAGGCAGAAAAATTGACTCCGCTGCCAGCGCCCGCCGCGCACCGCAGCCTGATATTGAATCAGCTTTCTGGTCAGCGCGAGCATCAGGCAAAATACATGCTGCACGACCGAGGGTGTGGCGTAGTTGGTGACATTTGTCACAGCAATACCGGCATTCGCCGCTGCTGCAAGGTCAACGTTATTGGCGCCGGTAGCGGCAATACAAATCAGTTTGAGTTGTTTGGCCTGCGTGATGTGGTGCTGTTGAATCCTGACCTTGTTTGCGATGACAATATCCGCATCCTTTATGCGCGTTACCACTTCACTGTCCAGACTATTGTCATAGTAACGCCAATTGGGAATAACTGTCTCAAGACCCGAGAAGTCTATATCGCCATTGTCAATGGATTTTGCATCGAGCATGACGCCTTTCATGATTTTTTTCCTGACCGGTTGGTTTCCACGCCCTGATAATAACACTAAAATAAACGCCGCCGGCACAACCTGAAACCATCTATGAACAACAACGATTTTTCATTACTCCGCCGTTCCCGCAACCGATCCATGGTGGCGCTGGTGCTGAGTGCTTTATTATATTTACCACAGATTTGTGATGCGTATCACCTGCCGCTATGGGAAATGGGCGCGGGCGCCGGCGTGTTAAATGCCCCGCACTATCGCGGCTCAAAAACGCAGGCAAATATTGTGCTGCCGATTCCCTATGCAATTTACCGCGGCGATATCCTGCGGGTGGACAGGGAAGAAGGTGTCCGTGGAAAATTATTTGAAAGCAAATATATTAACCTGGATCTGAGTTTCGCGGGCAACATACCGGTTCCCGATATTGAGGACAGCGCCAGAGCAGGCATGCCGGGGCTTGACCTGCTGCTGGAAGCCGGGCCGGAACTTGAAATCAAACTTTGGCAATCCGGTACGCGCAATCAGAATCTCTGGTTTAATATCCCTTATCGTTTTGTGTTTTCCGCAGGTGATCCCTTTTTGCAATACCAGGGCTGGACCTTGTCGCCCTATATCAATTACAAAATAAACGTGCGACAATCCAGCGCATTCATGCGTTATAGCGTCAGTGCCGGGCCGATTTTCGCGGGCAGCAAGTACCACAATTATTTTTATGAAGTGGCTCCTGAATTCGTCACACCTGAGCGGCAGGCCTACCTTGCAGGTTCGGGTTATAGCGGCAGCCGTATAACTGCTTCCATTACCAGAAACGCCAAAAAATATTTTGTTGGGGTATTCGCCCGATACGATAATCTGGAAGACGCGGTATTCGTGGACAGCCCGCTGGTCGAAACCAGAGATTATTTTATATTTGGTGTTGCCTTTGCCTGGATATTCGTGACATCTGAAACATCAGCAGCACACTGAGCTCTAGGATATAACTGTGTATCAAAAACTTGAACACCAGCTTTCAAAGTTGCAAAACACCGACATTGCAAGCTTATTGAAAGAACGCAAAATTGGCATTGAAAAGGAATGTCTGCGCGTCAACAAACAGGGCAAAATCTCCCAGACGCCGCATCCGCTGTCTCTGGGTTCCGCGCTGACCAATCCCTATATCACCACGGATTATTCCGAAGCTTTGCTCGAATTGATCACGCCACCGTTTCATTCCATACCCCAGGTGTTGGATTTTCTTCGCGATACACAAAAATTTGTTTATACCCGGTTGCAGGATGAGATCCTGTGGTGCACCAGCATGCCCTGTGTACTGGCCGGTGAGGAAAGTATTCCCATCGCGCAATACGGTTCCTCCAACTCAGGCATGATGAAAACCGTTTACCGGCGGGGCCTCGGCCACCGCTATGGCAGAATGATGCAGGTGATCGCCGGCATACATTACAATTATTCGTTGCCGAAAACCTTCTGGTCTGAATACCAGCTTCTGGAGCAGGACACGAGGTCACAACAGGATTTTATTTCGGATTCCTATTTTAAACTGATCCGCAATCTGCAGCGTTTTGGCTGGCTGGTGCCTTATCTATTTGGCGCATCACCCGCCGTCTGCCGCAGTTTCATGGATGGTATCGAAAAGGTGCTCGAGCCATTTGATGAATTTACGTTTCATCATCCCTATGCCACCTCGCTGCGTCTGAGCGACATCGGCTATCAAAATTACAAGGAAGGCAAATCAGGAATTAAAGTCAACTATGACAGCCTGTCTTCCTATATAAAATGCCTGCGGCGCGCCATCGAAACACCATCACCGGAATATGTAAAGCATGGAATAAAAACCAGCGACGGATATCAGCAACTGAACGCGAACCTGCTGCAGATCGAAAATGAGTATTACAGCACGGTGCGGCCCAAACAGATTACGGGCACTTACGAAAAACCGACCGTTGCGCTGGCCAAACGCGGTGTTGAATATATTGAACTGCGTTCCCTGGATGTCAATGTGTTCGAACCGTTGGGCGTCAGCGAATCACAGATGTATTTTCTGGACGCGTTCCTGATGTTTTGCCTGCTGCATGACAGCCCTGTCATCAGCGCCGGCGAACTCAAGGAAATTGACCATAACCAGAGCAGCTCCGCCCATCATGGCAGGGAACCCGGACTGAAGTTGCAGCGCAATGGCAAGCCGGTTTTACTTTGCGCCTGGGCAACTGAATTGTTCAACGCCATGTCCGGCGTATGCAGATTAATGGATCGCACACAAGCGAATGCTCCCTATACCGCGGCGTTGAAAACCTATTACCAAATGGTGGAAGACCCTGATTTAACACCCTCCGCAAAAATTCTTCAGCAAATGAAGGAAAGCGGTGATTCTTTTTTTCCCTATTCCAAGCGTCATGCCGAGCAACATGCCCGCCATTTCCAGTCGCTGCCCATAAGCGATGAGCAGCTGCGGTTTTTCCGTGAAGCCGCTGAAGCCTCCATCGCAAAGCAGCGCAAAATGGAAGCGGACGATACGCTTGATTTCGATGATTTTCTGCAGCGCTATTTTGCCGAAACGCTGGAGACGGACCAGGAACATATGCACCTGTGATGCGCGCGAAGAACGCGCCTGGCGTATCACTGTCATAAACAGTTCCTGTAACATCCGGGAAACTTGCGCATCAATATCAATGTCACAGTAACCTGCACACATAAACATTGGTGGATACAGGCATGAGAAGATTATTTAAAGTCCTAGGCATCGTGGTAATGCTGGTTTTTGCGGTCACTGCAACTGCTGAAGAAAGGTTTGATGATTTCCAGGGCAATCAGCAAAGCATTGCCGACTTTGCCGGTAAAGGCAAGTGGCTGGTGGTAATGCTCTGGGCATCCGATTGTCAGGTCTGCAACCAGGAAGCGCATCACTATATCAAGTTCCATCAGGACCACCGGGACAAAGATGCGCAGATGTTGGGAATTTCCCTGGATGGCGTGGCTAACAAAAGCGAAGCAATGGATTTCCTGAAACGGCATAACGTGCCTTTCTCCAACCTGATCGGTGAACCGGAAAAAGTCGCCTCGATGTACCAGGAACTCACTGGTGATAGCTGGGTAGGAACACCCAGTTTTATGGTCTATACACCGCGAGGCGAATTGCTCGGAGCACAGGCTGGCGCGGTTCCGGTATCAATCATCGAATCGTTTATCGAGCGGGAGTCTTCCACTGCGCAGCCCAAAAGCTGAATGACTTTGAGCTAGTGGCTGCTGTAAAAACGACAAGATACTAAACCTGGCGGCGCCACAAATTATTAATCCGTTCTAACAACCGTTATTAAATCTGGCTATTTATTAGCCTAATAAGACCTCGCTTTCCATATTAACCTTATTTAAATTATGGTTAATGTTTATTAAGAAATAGCCGACTAGTAGGTGTTTTGGTGCTATTTGTGCTTGCGCATCTTGACAGTGACCCAACTACCACGTATTTCTAATAAAGCGTGAAATTTCAATTAGTTGGAAAAATAACATAACTTATTGTTTTTAAAGAAAAAAGATGGCAAAATCCTTAGTTATCGTCGAATCGCCCGCCAAGGCCAAGACAATTAATAAATATTTGGGTAAAGACTTCATCGTCAAATCCAGTATTGGGCATATCCGTGATTTGCCGACCAGCGGCAGTGACAGCGGTAAGTCGTCATTGACGCCGTCGGAGCGGGCAAAACTTGCCGCAGAGTCACGCAAACTCCCCAAAGAGGCCCGTGAAAAGCGCAAGAAAATCCGCGCGCGCGAGTCACTGATCAAGCGTATGGGTATCGATCCGGAAAACGGCTGGAATCCGCAATACGAAATCATGCCGGGAAAAGAAAAAGTCATTGCTGAGTTAAAAAAACTCGCCAAAGAGGCGGATGCCGTTTATCTGGCCACTGACCTGGACCGCGAAGGAGAAGCCATCGCCTGGCACCTGCGCGAAGCGATCGGCGGCGATCCGGGCCAATTCAAGCGGGTGGTATTTAATGAAATCACGAAAAAAGCCATTGAGCAGGCGTTTGCGCATCCCTCGGATCTGAACCTGGACCAGGTTAACGCCCAGCAGACCCGCCGGTTTCTGGATCGCGTGGTGGGTTACATGGTGTCCCCCCTGTTGTGGAAAAAAATAGCGCGTGGATTATCCGCTGGCCGGGTACAGTCGGTGGCGGTGCGGCTTATCGTGGAACGGGAACGGGAAATCAACGCGTTTGATCCCGAGGAATATTGGGAAGTTTATTGCGAGCTGAAACCACCCAAAGGTGAAGACCTGCGCGTGCAGGTGGTCAAACACCAGGGTAATGAATTTCGTCCCGGCAACAAAGAACAGACAGATCTGGCGTTAGCGGTGCTGGAAAAAGCCAAATATATAGTCAGCTTGCGGGAAACCAAACCCTCCAGCAGCAAACCCAAAGCGCCGTTTATTACTTCCACCCTGCAGCAAAGCGCCAGCACCCGGCTGGGTTTTGGTGTCAAGAAAACCATGCTGATGGCGCAACGCTTATACGAAGCCGGCTATATCACTTATATGCGGACCGACTCCACCAACCTGAGCACCGAGGCGGTGGAAGCCTGCCGTAACTATATTATGGACAAATACGGCAAAGCGTATCTGCCGGAGCAACCCATTCTGTATTCCAGCCGTGAAGGCGCGCAGGAAGCGCATGAAGCTATCCGGCCCTCCGATGTCAACGTCATGATTTCGGACTTGCAGAATGTCGATGCTGATGCCGTCAGGTTATACGAACTGATTTGGCGCCAATTCGTGTCCTGCCAAATGACGCCCGCAAAATTCGATGTGACCACCCTGGCGATCACTGCGGAAGATTACGAACTGCGCACCAAGGGACGCACCGTCATTTTTGACGGCTGGACCCGGGTGTTAAAACCGCAAGCCAAAGGCAGCGATGATATTATTCTTCCGGAAGTTAAGGTCGGCGATGAATTAACCCTGCTGCGTGTTGATCCATCCCAGCATTTTACCAAACCTCCGCCACGCTATTCGGAAGCCAGCCTGGTTAAGGAACTCGAAAAACGCGGCATCGGCAGGCCTTCGACGTACGCCGCCATTATTTCCACCATACAGGAACGTGGTTACGTCACCGTGGAAAACCGCCGTTTCCATGCCAATAAAATTGGCGAAGTGGTGACAGACCGGCTCAAAGAATCCTTCAGCGATCTGATGGATTACAATTTTACCGCCGGCATGGAAGAAAAACTCGATTCGATCGCGGAAGGCCATAACCATTGGGAAAAAGTGCTGGATAACTTTTATGCCGGGTTCAAGGAAAAACTCATCAAGGCGGACAATGATGATAAGGGCATGCGGAGTAACGAGCCCATTGACACCGACATCAAGTGCCCGACCTGCGGGCGCCACATGATGATCCGCGTCGGATCGACCGGTGTTTTCCTCGGTTGCGCCGGTTATAACCTGCCGCCAAAAGAACGCTGCAAAACAACGATCAACCTTATCCCCGGTGAAGAGGCGGTGAATGTCGACGAGGATGAGGAAAGCGAAGCCAGGCTGCTGCGCGGCAAACACCGTTGTCCCAAGTGCGGCAAAGCCATGAACAGTTATCTGATCGATGAAGACCGCAAGTTGCACGTTTGCAGCGACAGCCCCGATTGCGACGGCGTCGAAGTGGAATATGGCAAGTTCCGCATCAAGGGTTACGACGGCCCGGTGATTGTGTGTGACAAATGCGGTGCTGACATGCAATTGAAAACCGGCCGCTTTGGCAAATACTTTGATTGCACCAATCCGGAATGTAAAAACACCCGCAAGCTGCTGCGCAGCGGCGAACCAGCGCCGCCCAAAGCCGAACCGGTTCATCTGAAGGAGCTGCCCTGCGAAAAAACGGAAGGTTATTTTATTTTGCGCGATGGCGCGTCAGGAATTTTTCTTGCCTCATCGGCGTTTCCCAAGTCACGTGAAACCCGCGCGCCGAAACTCGCGGAAATTTTGCCGCATCGCGCCGAGCTTGATCCAAAATTCGACTATTTGTGTGATGGCCCTGTGACCGACGACGAGGGCAACCCCACCATCGTGCGTTACAGCCGGAAAAACAAGGAGCAATATTTAATGACTGAAGTGGATGGAAAAGCCACCGGCTGGGTCGCGCACTATCAAAATGGCAAGTGGGTAAGCAACAAAGCCGAAGAGAAGCCATCCGCTAAAAAGCAATCGCCTGCGAAAAAGAAAACAGCGGCAAAAAAGAAAAAAGCCGCTAAAAAATCCTGAGCTTTTACTCCTTAGGCGTAATTCTAAGTTTCAGTTGCACACCGGGTGTTCATTCCATTTGGTGTGCATCCTGAAACACTCGCTAAACTGACCATAACAATGCTCACTCAGCGCTGACGTTCAACTTGTCAAACGCGCGGCCTCTTCCGCTATTAATTGCTTGCCTGTTAATGCCGCGGGAGGAGATTCATCTTCGATGCCCTGCATATTTTTTGTGTGCAGACTTTCATTCACGGGTCACATGGAACTAGTGTGCAATCAAATCAGTCTATGTTTGGAGTGTTGGTTTAACAGCGCGGATCTGCAAACGGATCAATTCTCAGCAGCAATAATTTGACAATCATTGGAAAGATATTAAAGAATTTATTGCAGGCGGGCTGATACCCATATACATGAGCTTATATATTGTTCATCGAGTATTTATCCGATGATGAATAGCAGGCTAAGCAAATGAATTGTTTTACAAAATCAGATAATCATACATAACAGGCAATGTCATGGTGGATGTATCATTATCCGGTTTCTGTTATTCGGTTTCAGCGATGAGATTGATAGTAAAAACGCTTATCACCGGAATTTTCACGACACTCATCAAGGTCTGAAAAAAATCAATTGCATAGACTGGCGTTGGCCTGCTATTTGCACTTTAATTACTATAAGTACTGGTAATTATTGTTCTGCTTGCGAAAGGTTCATGGAAAGCGTATAGGTAGTGCAATAGATATTATGTAGAACCGCGTATTCTGTAGCTTTTTTTTGTTTTACTGGAGGCAGTCATGTCAATCTTCAGCCATTATCAATCCCGCTATGAGGAAGCCAAGGAAGAAGAAATCTCCATACAAGACTATCTTGACTTGTGCAAAAAAGATCCTTCCGCCTACGCCAGCGCGGCGGAAAGAATGTTAATGGCAATTGGCGAACCCGTACTGATTGACACACGCAAAGACCACCGGCTGAGCCGCATCTTCTCCAACAAGCTCATCAAGGTCTATCCCGCATTCAAAGACTTCTATGGCATGGAAGAAACCATCGAGCAAATCGTTGCCTATTTCCGGCATGCCGCGCAAGGACTGGAAGAAAAGAAACAGATTCTCTATCTGCTGGGCCCGGTGGGTGGCGGCAAATCCTCGTTGGCCGAGAAGTTGAAATCGCTCATGGAATACTGCCCGATTTACGCAATCAAGGGTTCACCCATCAATGAATCCCCGTTGGGAATGTTTTCCCCGGAAGAGGACGGCCAGATACTGGAAGAAGATTACGGGATTCCACGCCGCTATCTCAGCGGCATCATGTCGCCCTGGGCGATCAAACGCCTGCATGAATACAATGGCGATATCACACGTTTCAAGGTCGTGAAATTAAAACCTTCCGTGCTGCAGCAGATCGCGATCGCCAAAACAGAACCCGGCGATGAAAACAACCAGGATATCTCCTCCCTCGTCGGTAAGGTGGATATCCGCAAGCTGGAGCAATTTTCCCAGGACGATACCGATGCCTATTCATATTCCGGCGGCCTGTGCCTGGCGAATCAGGGCTTGCTTGAATTCGTGGAAATGTTCAAGGCGCCGATCAAGGTGTTGCATCCTTTGTTAACGGCTACCCAGGAAGGCAACTTCATGGGCACCGAAGGCCTTTCCGCCATTCCTTTTGATGGCATTATCCTGGCGCACTCCAATGAATCTGAATGGTTAACCTTCAAGAACAACCGCAACAATGAAGCGTTTCTTGATCGTATCTATATCGTAAAAGTGCCATATTGCCTGCGCGCGTCCGAAGAAGTGAAAATCTATGAAAAACTGCTGCGTAACAGCTCGCTGTCAGACGCGCCCTGCGCGCCCGGAACTCTGGAAATGATGGCGCGCTTTGCGGTTCTTTCCCGACTGAAAGAACCGGAAAACTCCAACATTGATTCCAAGATGCGGGTATATGATGGTGAAAACCTCAAGGATACCGATCCCAAGGCGAAAACCTACCAGGAATACCGCGATTACGCCGGCGTCGATGAAGGCATGACGGGCCTGTCCACGCGGTTTGCGTTCAAGATCCTTTCCAAGGTCTTTAACTATGACCATTCGGAAATCGCCGCCAACCCCGTGCATTTGCTGTATGTGCTTGAACAGCAGATCGAGCAGGAACAATTCCCGCCGGAGATAGCTGAAAAATACATTTCCTTCCTGAAAGGCATACTGGCGAGCCAGTACGCGGAGTTTATCGGCAAGGAAATTCAAACCGCCTACCTCGAATCGTATTCCGAATATGGCCAGAACATTTTTGACCGCTATGTCACTTACGCCGATTACTGGATACAAAACGAGGAATACCGCGATCCGGATACCGGTGAAAGTTTTGACCGCGCCGCGCTGAACGAGGAACTGGAAAAAATTGAAAAACCGGCGGGCATCAGCAATCCCAAGGACTTCCGTAACGAGATCGTCAACTTTGTGCTGCGCGCCCGCGCCAATAACGAGGGCAAGAATCCCACGTGGACCAGTTACGAAAAGTTGCGTGAAGTGATCGAAAAGAAAATGTTCTCGACCACCGAAGACCTGCTGCCCGTTATCTCCTTTAACGCCAAAGCTTCTCAGGAAGACCAGAGCAAACACAAAAACTTTGTTCAACGCATGGTTAACAAAGGCTACACTGAAAAACAGGTTCGCCTGTTATCAGAGTGGTATCTGAGAGTACGCAAGGCATCCTAAACGGTAGTATCCCACGTGACCCAGATTATCGATCGGCGTCTTAACGGAAAAAACAAGAGTGCCGTCAATCGACAACGGTTCCTGCGCCGCTTCCGGGAACAAATCCGCAAATCAGTTTCCGACGCCATCTCCCAGCGCAGCATCAAGGATATTGACAAGGGTGAGACGGTCAATATCCCTACCCGCGATACCAATGAACCCATTTTCAGCCATGGTCCGGGCGGCCGCCGCGAAATCGTGCAGCCCGGCAATACCGATTTTGTTACCGGCGACAAGGTTCCCCGGCCGCCGGCCGGCGGCGGCGCGGGCCAGGGCAAAGGTAAGGCAAGTAATACGGGTGAAGGTGACGATGATTTTGTGTTTCAGCTTTCCCGCGAGGAATTCCTGGAATTCTTTTTTGAAGATCTGGCGCTGCCCGATCTGGTAAAAACCCAGCTGGCGACCATTTCCGAACACAAGCTGGTGCGCGCCGGTTATACCACCAGCGGTGTGCCCACTAATATTAACGTCATTCGTTC
The DNA here is from genome assembly GCA_022627515.1 of Gammaproteobacteria bacterium. GTDB lineage: Bacteria > Pseudomonadota > Gammaproteobacteria > SZUA-152 > SZUA-152 > JAKEGK01. Next base: position 16,240 of record JAKEGK010000201.1, on the reverse strand, counting down.
CATGAAAGGCGCGCTGGCCCGGCGCATGGCGTTGCGCGCGCCTCATCAGGAAAGGCTCAGGAAAACCGAAGCCGAATACGAAGAGTTAAAACAGGTGTATGAAGAAAATCACCCGAAATTGCTGGAGCTGGAGGAAGAAATCAGGCGCCTGAAAACCAGGATCAGCGCCGTCCCGTTTATTGATACATTTGATTTACGCTACAACAACCGCATTAGGGAACCTTCCCCAACTACGCGCGCCGTCATGTTTTGCCTGATGGACGTATCGGGTTCGATGAACGAAGAACGCAAGGATATCGCCAAGCGTTTTTTCATCCTGCTGTATCTATTTTTAACGCGGACGTACAAAAATATTGACGTGGTGTTTATCCGGCACCACACCACCGCAAAAGAAGTGGATGAACAGGAATTCTTTTATTCGCGTGAAACCGGCGGCACCGTGGTCTCCAGCGCGCTGGAACTTATGCACGAGATTATTACGGAACGTTACCCAACATCGCAATGGAACATTTACGCGGCGCAGGCATCAGACGGCGACAATTGGGAAGGTGATTCACCGGCTTGCCGCGAAATACTGGTCAACAAGATCATGCCTTGCCTGCAATACTATGCCTACGTTGAAATCACGGCCTATGAACATCAAAGCCTGTGGCGCGAATACGAAAAGGTGCAAGAGGTTTACGGTAACTTTGCCATCCAGGATATCGCCGGCCTGACCAGTATCTATCCGGTATTCCGCGAACTATTCAAGAAACACGCCGCATGACTTCCGTTACCCATACAAACAAAACGCGGACGCCGATATCCGAAACCTCGGAGTGGACGCCCGAACTCATTCAGAAATACGACCAGGAAATTGCCCGCGTTGCCGAAGGATTTAATCTGGATACCTATCCCAATCAGATTGAGATTATCAGCTCCGAACAAATGATGGATGCCTATTCATCGGTCGGCATGCCGCTGGGTTACCATCACTGGTCTTTTGGCAAACAGTTCCTGGATGTTGAACGCCGCTATAAACGCGGCCAGATGGGATTGGCTTATGAGATCGTGATTAACTCCAATCCCTGCATCGCTTATCTGATGGAAGAAAACACCATGACCATGCAGGCGCTGGTAATCGCCCACGCCTGTTACGGTCATAACTCGTTTTTCAAGGGCAACTATCTGTTCCGCACCTGGACCAACGCCGACGCCATTATTGATTACCTGGTGTTTGCCAAAAAATACATCGCCAAATGTGAAAAACGTTATGGCGTCACTGAAGTGGAGCATGTCCTGGACTCCTGTCATGCATTAATGAATTACGGCGTCGATCGTTACAAACGCCCTTCACCTTTATCGACCGAAGAGGAACGCACCCGGCAAAGGGAGCGTGAAGAATATCTGCAATCCCAGGTGAATGATTTGTGGCGCACCCTGCCCGTCTTCGAAAAGGAGCTGGATAAGAAGAAAGAGATCCGTTTTCCGGAAGAGCCTCAGGAAAATTTGTTATATTTCATTGAAAAGAATGCGCCGTTAATGGAATCCTGGCAACGCGAAATCGTGCGCATCGTACGCAAGGTCGCCCAGTATTTTTATCCGCAACGCCAGACGCAGGTCATGAATGAAGGCTGGGCGACATTCTGGCATTACACCATACTGACCAAACTCTACGACGAAGGACTGCTGACGGATGGGTTCATGATGGAATTCCTGCAGTCGCATACCAACGTGATAGCTCAGCCGCCTTATAACAGCCCTTACTACAGCGGCATTAATCCCTATACGCTCGGATTCGCCATGATGAGCGATATCAGGCGCATCTGCGAAAATCCAACCAAGGAAGACAAACAATGGTTCCCGGACATCGCGGGCAGCAACTGGTTGAGCACCCTCGATTTCGCCATGCGCAACTTCAAGGATGAAAGTTTTATCGCACAGTTCCTGTCACCGAAACTGATCCGCGATCTGCGCCTGTTTGCGGTGCTGGATGACGATACAAAGAACACCCTGGAAATAACCGCCATTCACAATGACAGCGGCTATAAGAAAATCCGCCAGGCGCTGGTGGAACAATACAATCTCAGCACACGCGAACCGAATATTCAGGTTTACAACGTTGACGTTCGCGGGGACCGTTCGTTGACGCTGCGCCACATACAGCACAACAGAAAGCCGTTAAACAACGCGGCGGAAGAAGTGCTCAAGCACCTGTCGCGCTTATGGGGTTTTACCGTGCGAATTGATACGATCAAGGCGGATGGCAGCCGCGAGCTGACCCATGAATGCCGGGTGAAACACACCTGACAAATTAACTGACCCGCCTGATGCTCACGGCGAATTCCGATGTTTCATCAAGCAGCCGTTGGCTATCCCGCGCATCCGGATAACGCGCTTTTTCAATTTCATAGTATGCCAGGATCAGCGGTTTCTCCAGCCCCAACCTGGCCCGCACTTCCCGCATCGGCAAATCCAGATATGGTGCAAAATCAAATTCATCCAGCGGCGCGCAGGAAGAAATATAGCCCAGGCGCACGGCGTTTTTGAACACCTCGATTGCTTCTTCATCGAACTTGTAAACCTCGGGATACAAATAGCGCGAAACCAACGCATACAAGGTTTCCTCGGTAGTGGTTACCTTGCTGGTTGATCCCATCGTAAAGCCAATGGTGAAGGCTTCGTCTTTATCCAGCAGTCCACGGCCGAGTATTGCGTGAATGTAGTCGTGCTGATTCAGATCCACGGCGCCGTGAAACAGGCGGATACCGGGAATCTGAAACTTGGGATTCTCAACCAGTTGCACCATTAACGGTATCTCATCCTGATTGGCGCGAACGGATGCCATGCTTTCTTTCGCCTGACGCAGACTCACCATATCCTGTTTAAACGGTATATACCAATCCTTATAACTGATAGCCATAGTTTTCCCGCACAATAAGTTTACCCGTCGTAAATTCCCTTAGAGTATTAACACTATTATTGACAAACTCCCCGATAGACCTTTTCTCCATATATATCGGGATGGCGTTTGATAAATTTAGCGTGATCGCATGCCGCAACGCGCATTTAAACCGACATCACCGAAATGCAGTGCTGATACTTCACCATCCTCATGGCAAGCTCCGTAATTTTTAGACCGATTCAGCATATTGCCGGTTCTACAGGTTTTGATTATGGATTCCGCAAGCAGAGCGGTGCCTGATAATCAGCGCCTGATGGTTGACATTTAACAGCATTACCGCATACTGAAATTCGAACCAGCGCTATACATAACACACGTTTTGATATGACATAGTGTATTAATATTCTTGGGTTATATATCTCAACATTTTTTTTAATTCCACCGCATGTTAACCAACCGGCTCAAAACCAATCTGTTCAAGCCCATCGATAGCTCCTTTCTCGTGGTGTTTCGCATCGGATTCGCTGTCATCATGTTTTGGGAAATTGCACGCTATTGGTCGAATGACTGGATCCGGACATTCTATATCGAGCCCGGATTTTATTTTAAATACTATGGTTTTGAGTGGGTGCATCCCTGGGCCGGCGAAGGCATGTATTATCATTTTATTGCCATGGGCATTTTGGCAATTTTTATCGGGACAGGCTTTCTCTACCGGCTCAGCGCCCTATTGTTTTTTGTTGCATTTTGCTATCTGTTCTTGCTTGATCAGAGCCGCTATCTGAATCATTTTTACCTGGTCATTCTGATCAGCTTTCTGCTGATCATTCTTCCCGCAAACCGTTGCTACTCAGTGGACGCGAAAATACGGCCTGCATTGCATTCGCATACGGTGCCCGCCTGGTCAATCTGGATACTCAGGGCGCAGTTCGAAATTGTGTACTTATACGCGGGCCTGGTAAAAATCAATTCCGACTGGCTGAATCTGGAACCGTTGCGCATGTGGCTTTCAATGCGGTCGGATTTACCTCTGGTGGGACAACTGTATACTCAGGATTGGGCCATCGCAGCCGCGGCATATGGCGTGATTCTGTTACATGTCGTGGGCGCTCTGCTGCTGCTCTGGAAACGCACCCGGCTGGCGGTATTTGTTATTTATGCTGCATTCCATACCCTGAATCACTTTACGTTCAATATCGGTATTTTTCCCTGGATGACGCTGTTCGGCACGCTGGTGTTTTTCGATCCTGACTGGCCCAAACAGCTAGCGGATAAAATAAGCCGCAGGATTAACCCGGGCGCCCGGCGGTTTGCCGCCGCAGACAATCGCAATGCCATCGATTATTCATCCACCGCCGGCAATATGCTGGCGCAAAACACCCTGATGGTATTTTTCGGTGTATGGCTTATGTACCAGATTCTGTTTCCGCTGCGTCATTTACTTTATCCGGGCAATGTCAGCTGGACCGAAGAAGGTCACCAGTTTGCCTGGCAAATGAAACTGAGGGATAAACAGGGGTTCGCCGATTTTATTGTTTACGATCCTGCGTCAGGACAACGCTGGTATATTAAGCCGGAATTGTATTTGACTAAAACGCAGACCCGGAAAATGGCAATACGGCCCGACATGATTTTGCAATTCGCGCACTACCTCGAAGCGATGTGGAAAAAGGAATATGGCCTGGATAACGTGGAAATCCGGGTTAACAATTATGTTTCACTTAATGGACGGGAACCCGCGCCACTGGTCAATCCTTCAGTTGATTTAACGAAGATTGAACCGGACCTGAGGCACGCGAATTGGATACTCCCGTTGCAGGAGCCTTTGAAGCGGGTGGCGCAACAATAGCGGATTATAGAAACACAGTCACGATATCATTTCCATTGCAATGCCTGAATCACTCGAGCAGCCAGTAATACTATTTGACGGTGTCTGCAAATTTTGCCACGCCAGCGTCCGGTTTGTCATACAACGCGATAACCGCAAACGGTTCCGGTTTTGTCCGTTACAATCATCAAGAGGCCGGCAACTGGTGAAACAGTATAGCGTTGAAAACTCCGGCCTGACGTCAATGATATTACTGCAAGACAACACCGCCTACAGAAAATCCGGCGCCGCGTTGCGGATTGCGCGCCGGCTGCGAATGCCGTGGCCGTTATTGTATGTTTTTATCGTGGTTCCGCCCTTCCTGCGCGATGCGGTATACGATTTTATAGGCAATCACCGTTATCAGTGGTTTGGCAAATTCGACCAGTGCTGGATACCTGATGATGAAACACAAAAAAGATTTCTGGACTAGCCCGCATTTCTCACCAGGATCGCGGGAGCTGGCGAAGGGTGAGCGGCGGATAAGCCGCGAACGCCCGGCCAGGGAATGGCCGGGCTGGACTTCATCGTGAGGCAGGACTGCCTCACGATGAAGCGTGTTCGTAGGCGCCGCTCTGGAGCGAAAGCCATAGCCGTAGCTATGGCTTGAGTGAAGAGCACGCATACGGACACGAAGACAAGCCAGAACCGCGATAGGCCGAAAGTTAAAACAGTGTGTTAAGGGTTAAATTGCACAATCGTTTGCATTTCCATTTCATCTAGGCTTTTGGTGGCCGCCTGGTGAGAAATGCGGGCTGCATGAACGGTTGGTCAGCGGCTTTGGTTAAGGCACCCGCCGGATACCGGTCCGCCCGGCGGGCGCCTGTATTGCTTCAGCTTTAAAGCTTCACGCGGTATTCCCGCTTCTGTTACCCAAACAGCTCCTGCGTAATGCTGGTGTACCAGCCACTGGCATACAAAGCTTCAGCCCTTCTGAATGACTCATCAGCATCCGCGGGACTTACACCACCAGCGCCGTCAACCGAGATAATCTTGGCGCCATCGAAACGGTACACCGCGGCGATGGATATGCCATAGTCCGGCCCGACGAGACTGTAACAGGTATTACTGTAAGAAGGATTTGGCATCTCGATGCCGTTAATCGCGGCAACCACAGCGGCGGCGCACATTTTCCCCTCACTGCTGGCAGCATAACCCGATTTTGGCAGCGGATCGGAAACGGATGAATCACCAATGACATGAATATTTTTATGCAGGGTTGATTCAAAGGTTTTCTGGTTGACGGGACACCAACCCGTGGCATCCGCCAGGCCAAGCTTTCTTGCGATCGTGCCCGCCGCCTGATGCGGAATATAATTGATAACCGCGCCTTTGATTGTGTCGCCCGCCTCGTTATGGAGTTCCATGTTTTTGGCGTCGGCCCGGGTCACGATACCGCCTTTGGTGCCCGCCACCCACTCGATCATTCCCGGATACAACGCTTCCCAGCCTTTGGTAAACAAGGGCTGCTTGGAAAAGTTTTCCTTGGCATCCAGAATGATTACCTTGGATTTAGGTTTATTGGTTTTCAGATAGTGGGCAATCATGCTCGCCCTTTCATAAGGTCCGGGCGGACAACGGAATGGATTAGGCGGCGCCACCATAACAAATGTGCCACCGTCTTCCATCGCTTCCAGCTGACTCTTCAACAGCGTGGTTTGTTTTCCGGCTTTCCAGGCATGGGGTATGGTTTCCACATCGGCTTCTGAATAACCTTCGACTTTATCCCAGAGAAAATCGATACCCGGCGAGAATACCGCGCGGTCATAATCAAAGGTTTGGCCGCCTTTGGTTTTGATTTGCCGTTTCTCCATATCGATGTCGGTCACTTCATCATGGATGACATTGACGCCATCTTTATTCTTTACGGCGTCATAATTGTAGGTGATGGAGTTCATATCCCTTAAACCACCCAAAACCAGGTTACTGAAGGGACAGGTGACAAACTGCGTGTCCCGCTCGATGAGAGTCACATCGATATTTGTGTCAAACTTTTTGATGTATCTGGCGCAGGTCACCCCCCCGAAACCGCCGCCCACAATCACCACGCGCGGCTTGGGTTTGCCGCCTAAACCAAAGCTTTTAACCGGCCATAACAAGGAACCCAGTGATGCTGAGGAAACAATAGCTCCACTTGCTTTGATAAAATTCCGGCGTGTCATGTTCTTTTTCATTTTGCCACCTCCCGTTATTTTTTAGCCGCGAAATATTCCGCGATGAGTTTGATTTGCGCATCGCTGTACCCTTTGGCATGCCGCTTCATGACAGTTGACGGACGTTTATCATCGCGGAAATCCAGCAAGGCTTTTTCAATATAGTCTGCTGACTTGCCACCAATAGCCGGGATGGAGCCGGTACTTTTGCCATCGGGACCATGACAACCGTTACAGGTGATACTCAGCATTGCGCCTTCACTTACAGGCTCGGCGGTGGTGGAGAAAGACATTAATGCCAGACAGCTTGCAGCCAACATCCGTGCACCAGGTTTGGTGACCCACATGGTCATCCTCCTTTAGATTTCTTGTGGTTTTTCCTGAACTTTTCTCTGATCAGATTTATTAAAGCTAGCACTCAGTCAGTACATATCAAATTTGAATAAATATCACTTATTGACACGTATCAAGAGTATAGCCGAATTTAAAGCATCGTAAGGTGAAGATAAGACACGAACGGCGAAATTAATCGTCCGTTGTTGTTGAATTGGCGATAAATAATTAACAGGTAAATAGTAGTGAGCAAGGATCCACTCAATGCCAGCACGGCTAAACCGCGTGGCAGATGAGTATAAAATGCAGTAACAAGGCGTCTCTCGAATGAGGATTATCGAGGGCGGAATCAATGCGTTTTAAAAGGAATGGCCTCTTAGGTTATGAAGTGTGTTCAATAAGCAGCATGTTAAATCAACGCGATCGCAAGCGTGATTACCCAAATAAGGATGACAAGCAAGGGCTACAAAGTCTTGTAGATTTCCGCCCCTTGCTGTTTGAACTCTTCGGCCTTTTCCTGCAGCCCTTTTTCAATGACCGCATCAAAATCCACCGCCATGCCGCCTTGCTCTTCGGCTTGCTGCCGTGCCGCGTAATCCCGCACATCCTGCGTGATTTTCATGGAGCAAAAATTGGGGCCGCACATGGAGCAGAAATGTGCCACTTTATGCGCCTGCTTGGGCAGGGTTTCATCGTGGTAGGCCCGGGCCCGGTCGGGGTCCAATCCCAGGTTGAATTGGTCTTCCCAGCGGAATTCGAACCGCGCCTTTGACATGGCGTTATCACGTATCTGCGCGCCCGGATGCCCCTTGGCCAAATCGGCCGCATGCGCCGCAATCTTGTAAGTGATAATGCCTTCCTTAACGTCATCGCGGTTGGGCAATCCCAGATGTTCCTTGGGCGTCACATAGCACAGCATGGCAGTGCCAAACCAGCCGATCATGGCCGCGCCGATGGCGGAAGTAATATGATCATAACCGGGAGCGATATCGGTGGTGAGCGGGCCTAATGTGTAAAACGGCGCCTCGTCGCATAGCGTCAGTTGCTTATCCATGTTTTCCTTGATCATGTGCATGGGCACGTGGCCAGGTCCTTCAATCATGGTTTGCACGTCGTGTTTCCAGGCAATCTTGGTCAGTTCGCCCAGCGTTTCCAGTTCGCCAAACTGCGCCGCGTCATTGGCGTCGGCGATGGAACCGGGGCGCAAGCCATCGCCCAGCGAAAACGCCACATCATAGGCTTTCATGATGTCGCAGATATCTTCAAAGTGGGTGTAAAGAAAATTCTCCTGGTGATGCGCGAGGCACCACTTGGCCATGATCGATCCGCCACGCGACACAATCCCAGTGGTGCGTTTGGCGGTTAACGGCACATAACGCAATAACACGCCGGCATGAATAGTGAAGTAATCCACACCCTGTTCGGCCTGTTCAATCAAGGTATCGCGGAATATGTCCCAGGTGAGTTCTTCGGCTTTGCCATGGACTTTTTCCAGCGCCTGATAAATGGGTACCGTGCCGATCGGCACCGGCGCGTTGCGAATAATCCATTCGCGGGTTTCGTGAATGTTTTTGCCGGTAGACAAATCCATAATGGTGTCCGATCCCCAGCGAATACCCCAGGTCATCTTATCCACTTCTTCTTCAATGGACGACGTCACCGCCGAGTTGCCGAGGTTGCCGTTAATTTTCACCAGAAAGTTACGCCCGATAATCATGGGCTCAAGTTCGGTGTGATTGATATTGGCGGGAATAATCGCGCGGCCCCGCGCCACTTCCTGACGGACAAATTCGGGCGTGATTTGTTTGGGAATTGCCGCGCCAAACGCTTCACCAGGATGCTGGTCTTGCAGCGCGACTTTTACCCGCTCCAGTTGCATGTTTTCGCGAATCGCCACAAACTCCATCTCCGGCGTAATGATGCCCCGCCTGGCATAATGCATTTGCGTGACATTGCAGACGGCTTTGGCGCGGCGCGGTTGGGTGATGTGTTGAAACCGCAGGCGGTCCAGGGTTGTTTCCTGCAAGCGCTGCCGGCCATACTCGGACGAGAGGCCCGGCAATTGCTCGGTATCATTGCGCTCTTCAATCCAGGCTTTACGCACCGGTTGCAGCCCGGCGCGGATATCGATCCGGGCCGTCGGATCAGTATAGGGGCCTGATGTGTCATACACCATTACGGGCGGATTTTTTTCCACGGCATTACCCTGGCCCATCATCAGCGGCGTATCCGTTAAGGTAATCTCGCGCATGGGCACGCGGATATCCGCACGGCTGCCCTGTACATAAATTTTTTTGGAATTAGGAAAAGGCTGGACTGACGCGTCGTTGATCTTCGCTGTCTGACTCAGAAATTGTTCCGCAATCACACTCATACTGTAATCCTGTAATCCTGTAATTAAGATCCGTTACTGGTAAACAGCGGTGGATAGCGTGATGAATCAAGCGAGATGCTTCCCTACGCCGGTACCATCCGGATCAGGTTCAAAGGGTCTAATCTCAGCACTGAGACGCGGTTAGCGCCTTCAGGCACCCCTAGCCAGTTGAAAAGAAACTCCGACAGTAGCGAATAATTGACCGGGATACAAGGGCATCGATCATAAAAAAGAAATTATCGATGCGCTGGTTATTTATTAAACATTCAATTGTCAATTTATGCTCAAATAAAAAGGGTTGGCATTACCAACCCTTTTATGTCCAGCAATGAATCAATAGCCGGGATATTTAGATCATTTAATCACGGTGCGCTAAGACGCAGTCTCAAAGCACTTAGACGGCTCCGCAGAGACCGTAGCGGCGAACTGCCGCCACCGTCATCATCATCCTCGGCATCGTCATCGTCGTCGTCGTCATCACTGCTCGCTCCACTGCCACCCATACTACCAGGAGTAGGAGGCGCCGGTGACATACCCGGTGGCGGTGCGGGTGTTGGTGGAGGCGCAGGTGATGGAGGTGGTGATGGTGGCGGCGCCGAATTGGGACAAAAATTTATGAACGTAGTTGGACTCAACGCCCACTGCCCCGCCGCCGTCAAATCGTTAGGACCACGATTGTTAGTCGTGGAATGACACGCCGAACACGAACCCACATCAGGCATAGTGGGATTGGGTGAACACGCCGCGGCGACGTCTGACGCTATACCGCTATTTGCAAAACTCTGAGTGGGTAGTAAAAGAAAAATCGCAATAACCAAAACGACCGATAGTTTTACCTTCATGCCAATAAAACCGGCACTATCGTACAAGTTGCTGCCCATATGAAAGCCCCCTTCTGTCTTCCAGCCAGCTTAACAATTAAGTTAAGCAAGCCAGTATATTGTGCAAGTACTACTTATATTGTGTTGAATTGAGTATAACTGTCTGCACTTAAGTATACACGTAATCAGTAAATTGCTTAAACTATTTAAGTATTCAGAACGCAGTCACGTAGGAAACATTCAGAATTTTCCCAAATTGGATGACATGCGTATTCAGCCCAAGGAATTTCTGTCATTCGCTTAGCATTCGGCAATATATTACCGCGCGCTTAATTGTTTCTGGCCCGTAAAATTAAAATCCACACTGCACCCGCTTTCAAATCCACAAGTGCGAGCAAACATAGTATGTAATTTTAAGCGCGCCGCATTACAGAATCGTGAAACATTCCCTGAACAACATCACGTACAAAATCAGAGACACAATTGAAACGCTGCGCCCGTCATTTTTAAATCTTCAATCACGCGTTAACACTGAGCTGATGATACCTATTAGTTAACACCGCATTCTAAATAAATACTGCACTTCAATAATTGGCGAAACTATTGAACCGATGCGAAGCGTCTTGACCTATGCGGAACCGCCATTGCAGCGTGACCACGCTTAAACAGGAAATTCCAAATTAAGGTCCTGCACAAACCGGCGTTATCCACAAATCCGGAAAATGTACAAGTCGTTTCCTGAATAAAAATGCCGGTAACCGGACGATTCTCTCTTGCCTGGATAGCCGAAACATCTTACTCTTTGGGTCCATTTGTTTGAATACTATTTGTTTGAATATAAAAAAAATCAGCCATGAACGAGACGATTATGGAACAAGCCCTTTTCAATATGATCGAGCAACAGATTCGCCCGGCGGAAGTATTGGATGCGCAGGTATTGCAGACTATTGCTGAAGTTCCCCGTGAGTATTTCGTGCCCTCCGCCTATCGTCAACTGGCCTATTCGGACACCCATATTCCTTTGGGTAATGGTCAAACAATGATGAGTCCGATTCAGGAAGCGCGGCTGCTGCAGGCGCTCAATATCCAGCGATCAGATACCATTCTGGAAATTGGTACAGGATCAGGTTACCTGACCGCGCTATTGGCAAAACTCGGTAAGCAGGTAATATCAATCGAGATCGATCAACAATTGTCCAAATCAGCCGCACAAAAGTTACGTCAACATGGCATCACCAACGTCACGTTGGAAATTGGCGATGCCAGCAAAGGGTGGGGCCAGCATGCGCCCTATGACGTTATGGCGGTCACCGGTTCTTTGCCGGTCATGTGTAAAGATTTGCAGCGCCAGCTTAAATCAGGCGGACGATTATTCGTAATCGTTGGCAGTGCGCCTGCCATGTCCGCGATGCTGATCACCCGCATTAGCGATAATCAATGGTCCGAAGAGGAATTGTTTGAAACCGTAATACCCCCACTGATTAATGCGGAAAAGCCGCCGCAATTTGTGTTTTAGCGGAACACATATTACCATTTCCTAATATTGCCGATCCTGAGCTTTGATTAAACCGCTGCAGTTATAAATAAAGTGGATTGAAATGGTAATTGAATGCAAAGCCTTACTGTGACACAACTTAAAGAGCGCCTCGAACAACGGAACGAAAAACCGTTATTGCTCGATGTCCGCGAACCCTGGGAATTCGCCATTTGCCACATCGATGGTTCCCGGTTGATCCCGATGCGGGAAATCCCCGGCGCGCTGGAAAATTTGGACAATGAACAGGAAATTATTGTCATCTGTCATACAGGAGTGCGCAGCTTGCAAGTGTGTTATTTCCTGCAGCACCAGGGTTTTACCAATGTTAAGAATCTGACTGGCGGTGTACATGCGTGGGCAACCAGCATTGATCCGGGAATGCCAACCTATTAATAACTTAAAGAATCTGTAATCCAAAGAATTAATAACCCAAAGAAGAATCCGTTACCTTTATGAAAGCAACCAACACTTCCATTTCCGTCATATCGATTGTCAGCGCATGGTTAATTTTGGCGTGCCCGCCAATAGCGCATGCGGAAGATCTGCAAGCCATTTTTGAACTGGCCTTGCAAAATGATCCAACGATCCGGGCGGCGGTCGCCACGCGCGACTCCGCCTATGAGTCGGTCAAAATCAGCCGCGGCGCGTTTCTGCCTCAAATCAATCTGCGTGCCGGATATTCCGATACTGACTACGATAATGCACCCGCTTTATCCAGCGCCGGCGGCACCACCAGTTACTCGGCGATCCTGAGCCAATCGATTTATGATTATCGAAATCATGCGTCTCATTCGCAAAACAAAAATTTCGTGCAGCAATCCGATGCGGATTTCAAACTGGCGCAGCAGAATCTGATAATCCGCGTTTCCACCCAGTATTTCAGGGTATTGGGCACCCTGGACAACCTGGATTTTTCCAAGGCGGAAATGGAATCCAATGAACGCCAGCTGGAGCAAATCAAACAGCGCTTTGATGTGGGTCTCGTTGCCATTACGGACGTTCATGAAGCGCAGGCGCGGTATGACCTGTCGCGCTCGCAGTTCATTGAGGCGGAAAATATCCTGGATAATGAAGTGGAAGCGCTGCGCCGGATCACGGGGCGTTATCACAAACATCTTTCACCGTTACAGAAAGAAACCCCGCTGGACCCGCCCGATCCCAACGATATTGAATATTGGACCAATCTGGCGCTGCAGCAAAACCCATCACTTGTTTCGACCAGATTTTTTGTGGAGCAGGCGCAGGACGCGGTTGACATCCAGCGTTCAGGACATCACCCGACACTGGATTTATCGGCCAGCTACAATCACTCCGACAATGACACGGCAGGCGAATACGATTCCACGACTGTGGGCGTTAACTTCAACATGAATTTCTATGCGGGCGGCAGTATCAGCGCCGGTGTCCGCCAGGCGCAACAAAACCTGACCCGCGCCCTGGAAAATCTCGAGGAATCCAGCCGTGCGACACAGGAATCCGTGCGCAGCGCATTCCTGGGAGTTAAATCCGCCATCAGCCAGGTGTCCGCATTAAAACAGGCGGTCATTTCCTCGCAAAGCCGGTTAAAGGCTACCGAAGCGGGATTTGATGTGGGCACGCGCACTACCGTGGATGTATTGAACGCGCGCAGCGAACTCTTTGATTCCGAAAGATTATATGCGCGCGCGCGTTATGACTACATTCTGCAGAATATGGCGCTGAAACAGGCGGCCGGCATGCTGGACACGCCGGATATAGCGACTGTTAACAATTTACTGCAAAAATAAATAATGACCACCAGCAACGCTCCGCGGTTGTCTGACGCGCGCTATAGTCATTTGATTGTTATCGATGTGCAGACCCGCCTGACGCAGGTAATGAGCGACCGCAAGTCCCTGCTCCGCAACTGTGAGATTCTGTTAAACGCCGCCAACTTGCTGTCCGTTCCCGTCACCCTGACAGAACAATACCCCAAAGGCCTGGGAAATATAGAACCAAATCTCATGCACGCCATCCCCGCCGGTGTGATCCCCATTGAAAAAACCTGTTTCTCCTGCTGCAATGCCGGCGGTTTTGAAGACCGGGTGTTAAACAAGGAAAACCGGCAACTCATCCTGTGCGGAATTGAAAGTCATGTATGCGTGTTACAGACCGCCATGGATCTGCTGGACAGGAATTGCCAGGTGTTCGTGGTCGCCGACGCCATTGATTCAAGATTCAAGGAACATCGGCAGGTTGCGCTGGGAAGGATGCAGCAGGCGGGCGCCATGATCACCACCACGGAATCGGTGCTGTTTGAGTGGTTAAGAGACGCAAGGCACGAACAGTTTAAAGCCGTCAGCGCATTAATACGTTAATTAAGGCCCCGGCTCCTTACCGGATTACCGGTTTGTTCAATTGCCCTATACCATTATTTAAAACCGAACACATATGCGGATATCGTCCTAATTCATTGTGAGCCAACCCCAGAACAAATCCACCTTGCGGCTTGCATTAAAGCCGCGTTACTGGCCGGCCGCGGCGGGATTTTTAATTTTACGCTTACTCATATTGCTGCCGATCACACTGCAGTTTGCCATCGGGAAGTGGGGTGGCCATGCTTTTTACCTGCTTGCAAAGCGCCGCCGTCATATTGCCGAAGTTAATATCAACCTGTGTTTCCCAAAACTGAATCAGAAACAAAAACAGCGGATCGTCAGGGAAAGCTTTGAATCCGCCGGCATCTCCGTATTTGAAACAGCACTTAGCTGGTGGGCCGGTGATGCGCGCTTACAATCGCGCGTCACCATAAAAGGCATTGAACATATCATCTCGGCGATTGAACAAGGAAAAGGCGTGCTGTTATTGAGCGCTCATATGACCTGTCTGGAAATAGGTTGCCGCTTTCTGACCATGCGGGTGCCGACCTACAACATGTATAAAAGGCAGCGCAATGCGTTAATCAACAAGGTAATCACGGATGGCCGTAAGAAACATGCCAAAGGCATCATCGAAAGACGCGATGTGCGCGGATTTATTCGCGCCTTGAAACAGGGCAATGTCTGCTGGTACGCCCCGGATCAGGATTTTGGCAGGCAAAACAGCGTGTTCGCGCCGTTTATGGGCGTGGCAACATCCACATTAACGGCAACATCCCGGCTGGCGACAGTGGGTGATGCGGTGGTCATTCCCTATTTTCCCAAACGCCGCAGGAATGAGATCGCCTATGACATCACCGTGCTTCCGCCTTTGGAAAATTTTCCCAGCGGTGACGATGTCAGGGATGCAACATTGATTAACGAATTAATTGCCGAACAGATTATACTGGCGCCGGAACAGTACCTGTGGGGACATCGGAGATTCAAAACGCGCCCCGAAGGAGAAGCGGATGTGTACGGAAAAAAAGGGGCAAAAAAAACGCCGGCTTAAACATGCAACACAATCTCGCGCGCCGTTGATATGTTACTTGCTTGTTGAAAGCTTCGCGGAGCCTGACCAGCTGTATTTGATCAGCAGCAATACCAGCAGCGGCAGCAGGAATACGGCCCGCCATTGCGCGTGAACCAGATTCGAATAACCCAGGTACCCGAGCCCAAAACCCAGAAACACCAGCATCGTCGCGGAAACCACCGGCAACGACTTGATATCACCCTGGACATAAATCAGATATCCGATACCCCAGCCCAGCGGTAAACCGATTAACACACTATGGAGAAAATGCAATATAAAGGGCGGCCAGACAATTGCCGCCACAAAGTTCAGCGTGGCGATAATCATGATCAACCGGAAATGCTTGTTCTGCGCATCATAGGCATACCAGCATCCCACCGCAGCCGCCATGAATGCCCCCCCCAGATGCAACGCCCAACCGGTATTAACCTGATAATCCCAGATCACCAGTCCCAGATCCATCATCAGCAGGAACACCAGATACTTTACCGGCCTGGAAGTCATTTTCTTATAAAGCACCGGCTCTACATCATACCTTCTTTCAATATGCCAAATGCTGGCGAGCACCAGAATCACGGCCATCACAAACAACGACCACATCGGGTAGTAAAATGCCGGCGCCCAGGATAATCCCAGCACCAGCCACGCGCCGGCGCTGGCCCTGCGCTGATTGCCCTCCCAGGCAACGAGCCGGATACTGGCGATAACACTGGCGAGGTACGACAAAATGCCCAGTAATGCCAACGCTATCGCCTGCAGCAATGAATGCTCATCCCAATAGGAAAAATGCAGCAGCTGGTATGCCGCCAGCGCCACCACAGCCCCAGAGAGCAACACTGATGAGGCGGCGGCAAACGAACCCA
>JAKEGK010000200.1 GCA_022627515.1 Gammaproteobacteria bacterium | reverse complement strand
ATCAGTTCTCCCGGCGTCTTTAGCGAACGGGTGTATCTCTATCTCGCCCGCCGGTTGTCGGCTACCACATCCCACGCGGCTCAGGATGAGGTATTTCAGGTGCATTGGATTTCGCTGAACAATGCACTGCAGTGGGTAATGAATGGGGATATCACCGACGCCAAATCAGCGATTGCTATATTAAAAACATCGCAACTGCTAGGAAGCGGCAAGCTTTGAGGCTCTGGCCGCTCAATGGTATTGGCATCAGTTTAAAGATGCGTTGCGTGGCGTCCGGATTCAGCGGCCAAAGTGAGAACTGCGTCACAATCTAGAATTGAATACCGAGACTGACAAAATCTATGTCATCGTCAATTTGCGTGTATTCCAATTCGATTTTTATCAGTTTAAGACTGACACCAAGACCCAGTCCGTAAGAGGTGGATGTATCGTCTGTGTTGCCTGCCACGCTGAAGTCAGCATCCCAGCCCGCATAACCCACACGGCCTTTGAGATATAATAAACCCGGTGAGCGATATGTGGCATAAGCGCCGGCAGTGTCGATGTTTAATTTCTGGACCCCGAATTCACCTTCTTTAACGGTTGTTGTAAATTCACCTTCAAATCCCAGGGCGCCAAGCGCGATTCCAGACTCATAACCAATAGTAACGCCGGCATTAATAGGGTCCTCTATGCCATCCAGGCCCGGCTGTACAGGACCGGTTTTTGCGCCGAATGTAACACCGGCCGAAACAGATTCCGCGCCCAGCAGCAATAACACCAGTAATCCTGATACCCTTAAAACATGTCGCATTTGCGTACTCCCGGAAAGATTATTTTACGTTTCGTGTTTAAATTCTATCTAGCATAGCATATAACTAACTTATTGTTTTTATGGGGAACCGAAACCGGTTGTCTTTGCTCCAGTGGCCCGGCGTGTGAACAATCAATGTCTGATGTTGTTAAATTAAACAGGGTTATTCATTGAGTAATATCTCTGATTGCGTCGCGGGAATGGCTGTTTTATGCTGCAAGTTACCATTTTTGACCAGGTGGATTAACAGGTTGGAAAAAGGGAAAAAGCGGGAGCGAACCGGATGGCTTGCGGCAGGTGGAAACAGATACTGTGAGGTTGTCCGAAGTTCATGACTAGGTAACAACAATGGAAACACTTGAGGTATTTTAATTATGAAGAAACCAAACAAACTATATGCAATCATTGCGATGATTTCCGGCATACTTGCATTACCAGTGGCTGCTTTTGTGAACATGATTCTGGGCATCGCGATGTTGAGTTTGCCGGTTTTATTAATCTTTCAGGCCAGCGAATAGCGACAGGCTCAGGGAACGTATAACCGGCGTTACGTGCAAAAAATAGAAAATGCCCCGCTCAATAGAGCAATCCGGGGCATTTTTTATTTTCAGGATCAAGAGCGTTTTTCAAAAATTTTAACTTCTTTCTGAAAAAGCCACGCATGACGCGGAACTCCAGCGGTATTTGAGGCGCAAGTATGCATGTGATAAAAAATATAACAGGTTCGTAGGTAGCGCGGGTGGAATAAAACGATAACAAAGAATGCGCATCAGCCGGTTAAACAGCTGCCGTATTTGATGATTACTCAACTTAAGCTGGTTTCCTAAACCTTCTAAAATATCAGCTTACGTAGCTCAGGAAAATCTATCTACGTAATTTGCGTCCACTATGCTTAACACTCTAGTAATAAAAGTAATGTGAATTGATTTGCTTTAGCGTTTTTTCAATGTATAAAGGAAAAACTGATTAAAAATGCTAGGCAGCGGGCGCGCCAGGCGCCTGTTATGGATTTAAAAACAATTCGGGATAAATAATAATCGGGGAAAGGAAGAGTCCACAGGCATTGGTGCTATCGCCGGTGGGCTCGCTGTTGAAGTTGTGAAGCAAAGTCGGATTGCATTTCTGCCGTTCTGCATGGCGCTATGTTGGCTATTGATGTCCTGCCAGGACAACAGGGTAGTCACTTTGCCGGTGGAACAAAAAATCCAATATTCAGGCGTCAGTCTGAATAGTCTCTTTTCCGATCCAAACCTGGAGCTATGCATTCAATCCATCGCTGAGCCAAACGGCTGGAGCCATACCGGGCAGATCAATGGCGCACTGGATTGTTCCAGCCGGGGAATTACGAATCTATCCGGAATCGAAAACCTTGTCGGTTTAACCACGCTGAATCTGGCCAACAATCAGCTCACTGATGTTTCTCCGCTTGCCGCGCTGAACAATCTGCATTATTTGAATCTTGCCAATAATCAGATCGCTAACCTGAATCCTTTAACCGGGCTTGCCGGGCTGACCAGTCTTTATCTTGGCTATAATCTTATTCAAACCATAGCGGATCTCGAACCGCTCACGCATCTGCAGAATCTGGATGTGAGCTTTAACACCATTGCCGGCATCGGCACGCTAGGACATCTTTATGAATTAAAATATTTGAATATTGCGGGAAACAATGTTGCGGACATTGCGCCCTTGCGGACTCTGAGCGCCATGAGTGAATTAACCGTTGCGGCGAATGAAGTTACTACTCTATCGCCAGTGTCGGACATGCCAAACCTGGTTTTTCTCGACGCCAGTCAAAACAATATTGCGGATATAACGCCGTTGGAAAATCTGGCTGAGTTGCGGATATTACTTTTATACAATAACCGCATTTCATCCGTTGACGCATTGGCCGGCATCACTGCGTTGCAGAAGGTGTATTTATCCGGTAATGCTATCACGGATCTGGCGGCTATCGCCCAACTGACAGGACTGAAAGACCTGTTGCTGGATAACAATCATATAAATAATATCAGCGCTCTTGCCAACATGGGCATGCTGGAGAATCTTTTACTTGATAATAACCAGATAAGCAATCTTGACGTGTTTGCCGCAAACCAGTATGTGCATCTTAAAAATCTCGGCTTGTCCAGAAATGCTGTCACAGACATCAGCCCCCTGGCGGGTCTGGTTTCGTTAACGCGGCTCAACCTGGGTTACAATCAGCTCACTTCAATTACTCATTTGTCCGCCTTGACCAGTCTGGAAACATTGCTGCTGGAAAGTAATTCATTAACGGATATTGCCAGCCTGTCAGATCTTGTTACGTTGAACATGTTAAGGCTGGATAACAACGGTATCAGTAACATTGCGCCATTGGCTTCGCTGACTGCGCTGACATCGTTGTCCATTTATGGCAACTCAATCAGTGATATTCAGCCGCTGGCTTCATTAACCACGCTCAACTCGCTGAACCTCTATGATAATCAGGTCAGTGATGTGACTGCGTTAGCGGGACTTACCAACCTGCAAGTTTTGTGGCTGCATTACAACAATATCAGTGATACCGCCGCATTGCAGAATTTGTCGCAATTACAAGTGTTGCATTTAAGCGGAAATCACATTATTGATCCCGGACCGCTTCAGAGCCTGGATGAATTGACGGTATTGAGCCTGGACAATAACGCGTTGATGGATGTGACTCCGTTGTCCGGACTCACCCGCTTAACGGAGTTGAGACTTTCCGGTAACGGGCAAATGACCTGTCAGAGCCTGACGCTGGTGCTCAGCCAGCTTGGATCCCCGCCTGTTGATACCGATGGTAATGCGAATACCGCGGATACTGCTAACCCCGGCGTGAATTGCATTTAAATCTTACAACTCATTTGTTGCAACCAATCTGATCGATAATTGCTCAAATTGAGTGGCATCCGTTATGCTACATTGTTCCGAATATGGTAGCCAAAGATTCTCTGCGGGGAAAATTGTTGAAAATCAGCGAATATCGAGCGCAAATCGAAAGCAAGTCAGCTTAATACCTGGGAATATATTGCTATAATACCGCCCGCGGCCAAATATTAGTCAGCGCAAAAGGCGCGGCGATTTTCTGAGTAAGGATAAATCATGAAGTTATTTGTAAAAATACTGGTGATATGGTTTGGAACCTGGATAACATCTGCTGTTGCCAGTGACTTCTATATGAATCTGGCAGGTGCGCAGTCCATCATCGACACGGGAGGCGGAGAAGCAAAGCCATTCTTTGGCTCCTTGAAACTAGGCTACGAGTTCGCTGAAAATTTTGCGCTGGAACTGCAATACGGCAAAAGCTGGGATGACGACGAGCTGAATGACCAGAAGTACGAGATCGATTCACTGGGCGCCGCATTTATTCGTATCAGCAGCGGTTCCTCTTATAATGACGTACGTCTTTACCTGTTGGTGGGATATTCACAGACTGAAATAAAAATTGACGATGCGCCGCCCGTTGACGATGACAAGTACGATGGTTTTGCGTGGGGCGTTGGTGCGGAAGAGTTTCTACAATCAGTGAAGAACCTCGCGTTCGTTGCTGAATACATAAGATATTATGACCGTCAGGAGATTGGCATTGATGCGATCACCCTGGGATTTCGCTATAAATTCTGATTACCATCAGCCGGTAAATTATTGAAAGCTCATGATGCGTAGCCGTTGTAACTCAATACAATGAAAATAATTTCCCGGATCCTGGATATACAGACACATGAAAAAATGCAATTTATTGATTTGACGCCCAAGGTGCGCTAAATGATCAAGGAAGCAGGGATTATTGATGGGGTGACGATAGTATCCTCCCGGCATACCACCACCGCATTGTTTATTACGAATATGCGTTATCAACGAATACGAGCAACGGCTGTTACAGGATATCAAGGAATTTTTTCAACACGCGGTGCCTGCGAACAAGGCGTATTTGCATAATGAATTACATTTACGGGACTGTCCGCCTGACGAGCCAAAAAATGTTCATGCACTTATTATGGCAATGCTAATTAGCAGCAGCGAGCCGATTCCGGTCATCGAGGGGGCGTTGGCGATGGGCGAATGGCAGTCGTTGATATTCGCCGAGTTGGACGGCCCGCGGGCAAGAACCCTGAATGTGCGGCTGATCGGGAATACCAGCAGTAGTCACTGAGCGTTGATTCAACATGGTTGGTTATTGGTTTGATACATCAAGGAAGTTGCGGATAAAACCCGTTGCGCAATCACAACATGCAGACGTCGATGAAAATCAGGCACTGTACTGTTGCGCGGTATGCCAATGGAAAATTACGTCAGAGAATTGCGCGATCAGTGTTGAAGGCGGGCATTCGCATGTAAAAACCAATCCCGGCGGCAGTAAATTTTTGTTACGCTGTTTTTCATCCGCAACGGGTTGCATAACCGCTGGTGAGTCAACCACATTCCACAGCTGGTTTGCGGGTTACCTGTGGCAGTTCGCTCATTGCCGGCAGTGTGGCGCCCAGCTCGGGTGGTTTTTTAATGGCGGTCAGTCGTTTTACGGGCTGATCAAGGAACAGTTGGTCAGATGTGACAATTCGTGAAATCGAAATTATCTGGAGTCGTGGCGATGTTGAGGAAGGCATCATTAGTTCTGCCGTGTTTTGTACTGGTTTCCTGTTCCTGGGTCAAACTGACCAGCGAAGCTGAAAGCGTATCGGTTCGCACAGCGGAGCAGGTTGCCGATTGCAAGAAAGTTGCGAATACCACTGCGTCTCTGCGCAGCAAGGTTATGGGCGTGGAACGCAGCAAGGAAAAAGTGCAAAAAGAGCTGGAAACGCTCGCAAGAAATGCAGCGATTGATTATGGCGGGAATGTGGTTGTTCCCACTTCGGAAATAAAAGAAGGCAAACAGACATTTGATGTGTACCAGTGCCCGTAAAAATACGCGCATATTGTATGAAGCGAAAAGATTATCTTGGAACTTGATCTTGTGATAACAATTGCCAGTGAATATCCGCTTATATTATTCTTTTATTTTACAGCGTTATTGATGTGCGTAACGACAGCCAGTTGACGACGCTATTAGTAGAAATTGATTGAAGCTTTTATAGGTTGTAGATTTTTGTAGCTTGGAGAAATACATGTTAACCCATTTTCGTTCAGGACTTTTCGCTGGCATTTGTTTGTGTTTATTTGCGGGTAGTGGTATGGCAGCGCCCGATATTATCGATGAGAACGAACCGCAAACCTACAACAGCCGGTTTAAGATATTCACCGCGGAACACGAAACCGTGACCAAAGCCGGCGCCGTGGTCAAGGTGAAAAGCATTTTTAAAATCGACCTCGAAACGGGCACAGTATGGCGTTACCGGCAGGGTGTGGATCAAAAGGGCAAGCCATTCGAAGAATTTTTTGAGGTGCCCAATCAATAGTGCCGGAACGGTTCACGGCAAGGTTTGTACCGGCATCGATGTCAGTTAGGCTGGATTGAGAATCAAAATGTGACAGGGAATGATGGCTCTTGGATCCGCCAATCTATTGCGGATTGTTTCGAGTCTGTATGAAAAAATAGTTTTATCCCTGCGTTCTAAACTTTTTCCCGATCAACGCCGGTTCCACCACGCGTGCGGTAGAATAGGTGGTATTCACTGCATT
>JAKEGK010000199.1 GCA_022627515.1 Gammaproteobacteria bacterium | reverse complement strand
GCTGACTCGCAAAACAACCTGCGCCTCAAGATCAGTTTGAGTGAAGGCAAGGTGGGCGGCAATGAAACATCGCTTAGCCTGCAACACGATGAACCCGCGCCAGGTGAAGGCATGATTGGCGGATTATCGTTAAGACGATAATCCACGCGTTATTTTGACGAAGCGCGATTCTTAGAATATTTGCTCGGGAATATTTTCAGTAGCCTTTGCCGGCTCAGTCTCGCCTGAATCCAGGTCAATTACCGCCGGCTCTTCATCAAGCGACTTGGGCACGGTGTCAGCACGGAAAATTTCAAACTGCGCGCCTGGAAATCCCGCGCCTACCAGCAGCCCTGATTCCGGATCAATACGCACTGTCACCAGGCCGGGCGGCGTTTCAATCGCCGGTTCGGGCAATCCCTTCAGCGCTTCTTCCATGTAATCAATCCACATGGGCAGAGCTGCACGGCCGCCAAATTCATTGTTGCCGAGAGTCTGCGGCTCATCGAATCCGACCCATGCGGTGGCTACGACATCCGGATTAAAGCCGGAAAACCATGCGTCCTGCTGATCATTGGTGGTGCCGGTCTTGCCGGCAATATCCCCGCGGTTCAAGACCAGCGCGCCCTTTGCGGTACCAAGCTTGATAACATCCCGCAAGATACTATTCATGATATAAATGTTTTGCGCCGGCACAATGCGTTTTGCGGTACGCTGACGTATAGTGCTGATTGCTTGCGACTCGCCATTCACGTTAAGCGCAGGGTCGTTGGGATCTTCGTTTACCGGAACCAACAGCGCCGTATTCTCCGGAATGATGTTGTCTCCCGGTAAATTTTCCCCGGAAAGATTGGTTTGTGTAAGCAATACCTGTTCCGCGGGCGGCGCACCCTCGTCTGCATCCGGTTCACAGCGGTCGCATACCACCAATGGATTGGCGCGCATGATGACAACGCCATCCGCCGTCTCCACACGATCAATAAAATAAGGTTCGACTTTATATCCCCCGTTGGCAAACACGGCGTAACCGGTAACTAATTCCAGTGGAGTAATGGCTGCGCTTCCAAGCGACAAGGATAGATCACGCGGCAGGCTCTCGCGGCGAAAACCGAATTTTTGCAGGTATTCAATTGCGTACGGTATACCAATGGCGCGCAGCAGGCGTATCGATACCAGGTTTCTGGAATTAATCAGCGCATTGCGCAGCCGGGTGGGTCCGTACACCTTGCCACTGTAATTCTCCGGCCGCCAGGTGCTTTCCAGGCCTGGATCATCGAACACGATGGGGGCGTCATTGATAAGACTTGCCGCGGTATAACCTTTTTCCAGGGCTGCGGAATAATTAAAAGGTTTAATATTCGAACCAGGCTGACGTTCAGCCTGGATAACGCGGTTAAATTTACTTTTCTCAAAATCGAATCCGCCAACCAGCGCCAATATGGATCCATCATGCGCTGACAGTGACACCAGCGCGCCTTCCACCCGGGGCGCCTGGGCGAGCTTCCAGATATCCGGCTCATCGCCTTTGCTTTCTTTTGTTTTTACGATACGAATGATATCCCCGGCTTTCAGAAAATCCGTGGCCTTGGAAGGCTCGTCACCAGGATCTTTGCCGTCACCATTCCAGGGCCTGGCCCACTTTAAACCGTCCCACTCGATTTTTATGTAGCCATGCCGCGATTGGTAAACCTTGACCGCTTTGTCCTCGACGTTGACTACCAGCGCCGGCCATAATTTATTGACAGACCGGTAATCCGACAGGACAGCGCGATAGGCGCTTTCATCATTTTCAGAAATCTGGCTTAAATCAACATTTGCCTCTGGTCCGCGAAAACCGTGCCGTTCCTCGTATTCGAGCAATGATTTGCGCAACGCATTATTTGCCGCATTTTGCAGACGTGAATCGACAGTAGTGTAAACCTTGTAACCCTGGGTATAAGCATCTTCCCCCAATCTGTCGTACAACTCCGCCCGCACCATTTCCGCCACGTAAGGCGCATCAACTTCGACGCGCAAGCCGTGCAACTCAGAGTCATCGGGTGTATTCAGCGCAGTCTGGTATTCTTCGTCGGCCAAGCTTCCCAATTCATGCATACGGCTTAACACATAATTACGCCGCTGCAAGGCGCGTTCAGGATTGATAATGGGATTGTAGGCGGAAGGCGCCTTGGGCAAACCTGCGATCATGGCAATTTGCGCCGCGGTCATTTCATCCAGTGTCTTACCGTAATAAACCTGCGCCGCTGCCGCAAAACCATAAGACCGGTTACCGAGGTAAATCTTGTTGAGATAAAGCTCCAGAATTTCATTCTTGGTAAGTTCGCGTTCAATTTTGAACGACAACA
This sequence comes from Gammaproteobacteria bacterium, assembly GCA_022627515.1. GTDB lineage: Bacteria > Pseudomonadota > Gammaproteobacteria > SZUA-152 > SZUA-152 > JAKEGK01. The sequence goes on along the minus strand of JAKEGK010000199.1, from coordinate 31,862 downwards.
GAATTTCATTGAGTTTACGCAGATATGTTCTTTCCCGGCTCAGGAAGAAGTTTCGCGCCACCTGCATGGTAATGGTGCTGCCACCGGGACCTTTTTCACCGGTGCGAATCAAGTAGGCAACGGCTCGCAGCAAGCCTTTGGGATCAACACCATAATGTTCGTAAAAACGGTCATCTTCCGCCGCTAAAACGGCATTGATCAATGTTTTCGGTGTTTGATTAATGTCGAGCGGTGCGCGGCGTTTCTCGCCATACTCTGAAAGCAGCTTTTCATCTTTTGTATATATCTTGAGCGGAACTTGCAATTGCACTTCTCGAAGACTTTCAATGGATGGAAGTTTAGGCACTACAAACCAGTAAATGGCTAATCCAGCAACAGCAACGGCTACAAAACATCCACTTACTAGAGTAATCAGAACGGGGGCGCTAAAGATTTTTTTAAATTTACCAGGCATACAATTTTCAATTTCTGTTCTACGGAGTGTTCAATTATCTTGCCAGTGGTTCGATTAGAGTGTGATCAAGTTCAAAAATTCCATGTCGACAAAGTATAAAACTTTCAATAACATCAACCTAATAGTATTTGTTCTTTAACTAAATTTTGATCTATATTTCATTTTGCTCAGGTTTTTCAATCTCTTTTCTTTAAGTTTGCGAAAACCGTACCGATATACACTTCAACTCAAAACATTGTTAAACATTGTTAAACTTTAAGCAGGGATTCAATGTGGGTATAGCGCAATTGTTTGCACCAAGGAAGCCTTCTATTATTGGCCTCGATGTAAGTTCGACAGCAGTAAAGCTCCTGGAATTAAGTCAACATTCGGATGGATACAAGGTTGAAGCCTATGCGGCTGAACCTTTACCGCCAAATTCTGTGGTAGAAAAAAACATCACTGACGTAGAAGCAGTTGGCGAAGCGATTCGCCGCGCCGTTAAGCGCTCAGGCAGCCGCAGCAAATTTGCTGCTGTCGCCGTAGCGGGCTCATCGGTCATAACCAAAGTCATCACGATGCCTTCCAACTTATCTGAAGACGAATTGGAAAGTCAAATTCAGTTGGAGGCCGACCAATACATTCCCTATGCACTGGATGAGGTTAACCTGGATTTTGAAGTATTGGGTCCCTCTGAATCCAATCCTGACACCTGTGACGTATTATTGGCGGCCTCCCGTAGCGAAAATGTGGATTCGCGGGTCGCAGCCGTTGAACTGGGTGGCCTGACAACTAAAATCGTCGACATCGAAGCTTACACCCTGGAAAATGCTTTTCCGCTTTTGGCAAGCCAGATTCCCGGTGGCATTCACGATAACACCGTTGCGATCGTTGATATCGGAGCCACCATGACCACACTGAGTGTATTGCATGATGGACGTATCATTTATACCCGGGACCAGGTGTTTGGCGGAAAACAGCTTACTGAAGAAATCCAGCGCCGTTATGGGCTGTCCTATGAGGAAGCGGGGATGGCAAAACGCCAGGGTGGCCTGCCGGATAACTATATACCAGAAGTATTGGAACCTTTTAAGGATGCGATGGCGCAGCAGGTAAGCCGTTCCCTGCAATTCTTTTTTTCATCCAGCCACCACAACGCCGTCAACCACATTATTCTTGCCGGCGGCAGTTGTTCAATTCCGGGTGTTGATGAACTGATTGAAGAGCGGGTTGGCTCGACAGCTTCAGTTGCAAATCCTTTTACCAATATGGCATTGGCGTCCCGTGTAAAAGCACAGGCGCTTAGCAATGATGCACCCGCACTGATGATTGCGTGCGGTCTGGCCTTAAGGAGTTTTGATTAATGCCGCATATTAACCTGTTACCCTGGCGTGAAGAACTTCGCACTGCCAAAAAACGCCAGTTCAATACCGCGATGGGTGGCGCCGCTATTGTTACAGCATTAGCCGTGGTTTTCGTGCACATACAAATGACCAGCATGATCACAAGCCAGAATCAGCGAAATCAATTCCTCGAAAACACCATTAAGCAAGTGGAAAAGGAGATCGAGGAAATTCGCGACCTGAAAAACGCCAAGGAAAACCTGCTGGCGCGTATGGAGGTTATTCAAAAACTGCAAAGCAGCCGCCCGGAAATCGTGCATTTATTCGAAGAAATTGCCAATGCAACACCCAAGGGCGTCTTTTTACTGGATACCTCACGCAACGGTGACAAGTTAACTATTACCGGCGTCGCCGATTCCAACGACAGCGTTTCCGCGTTTATGCGCAATCTTGATGCGTCCGAGTGGCTAAGCAATCCCAAGCTGAGCGTGATCGATTCATCGAAAAAAGAATATGAAAATTCCAGCTGGTTTAACCTGGAAGTCACTCAAACAGCGCCCTCGGCAAAATCCCCGGCACAAGCGGAAGAGGAAAAAGCGTGAACATTGATTTGAATGAATTGGATTTTAGCAACGCCGGTAACTGGCCGTTACCGGTGAAACTGGTTGCCATTATTTTAATATGCGCGGCTGTTGGCTTTGCCGGCTACTGGTTCGACACCAAGGACCAGATCAAAGTGCTTGAGAATGCAAAAGCAAAAGAAGAGGAATTGAAAAAAGAGTTTGAATCCAAGCAGGCAGTTGCGGCAAATCTTGACGCCTACAAACAACAAATGAAAGAAATGGAACGATCCTTTGGGGCATTATTATTGCAGCTCCCCAGTAAAACCGAAGTGGCGGAACTGCTGGTGGACGTCTCGCGCGAAGGACTCAAAGCCGGTCTGGAATTCGAATTGTTTAAACCCGGCGCGGAAGTAACCAAGGACTTCTATGCCGAATACCCGATCAACCTGCGTGTCGTGGGAACCTATCATCAATTTGGCAATTTCGCCAGCGGGATAGCCGCCCTCCCGCGCATCGTAACCCTGCACAATCTGAAGATTGGAGCACAAAAAAAGGGGAAAAAAGATGAAGGTAACGCAATGCTAATTATGGAAGCGACCGCCAACACGTACCGTTATCTGGATCAGGAAGAACTGGATGCGAAAAAAGCTGCGTCAAAAGCCAAAGCAACCGCAGCGAAAAAAGGTAAAAAGTAATTCAGTTAGTTTATCAATCAAGGACAGGTATCAGCTGCAATGATGTTAGCAACACATACACAATTTACCCCCGCACACCATAAAGCAGGACTACCGTTAAAAAGCATCCTGGGTACCATATTTTTGTTTATCGCTCTGGTGGGTTGCGTCAACGACAATGTATCTGACCTGCAGGCGCATGTTGCGCAGGTAAAGGCAAAAAAACCGCCGCCCATACCACCGCTACCCGAAATCAAGCCATACGAAACCTACGTTTACGACGAAACAACGTTGCGTGATCCGTTTCAAGCATCGGTGGCGCGCAAAGTCGTTCGCTCTGATGACGCGTATCGTCCCAACATGAAGCGCCAGCGTGAAATCCTGGAGCAGTTTCCTCTGGATACCCTGGCGATGGTTGGCAGTCTGGAACAGGGTGGTGAACGCTGGGCGTTGATAAGAGCCAAGGATGGCACCTTGTACAGAACCAAAAAAGGCCGTTATATCGGCCAGGATTATGGAGAAATAATCCGCGTAACGGAAACTGAGATTGTATTACAAGAAACCGTACCGGATGGACTTGGTGGCTGGGTGAGACGTCAGGCCACCTTAAGTGTGAGCGAATGATTATCGCGATGAGGACTGTAGAAATGGCATTTACTAAAAAGACAAATCCTGTATCCAGCAAAATGTTGATGCGAAGGCTGCCCAAAAATCATTGCGGCATAATCACACAAATAACCGGCCTGACAGCGTTTGTCATTCTGGCGCTCACCCTTTTCACGTTTCCCGCAGCAACAGGTTTCGCGCAAGAGGCGGAAATAACCAGAACGCTGGATTTTGCGGACTTTAAATCGACCGCTGACGGCGGCGTGGAAATCCGGCTGGCCTTTTCCAATGCCCCTCCCACACCAACGGAGTTTACGTCAAAAAGTCCGGCAAGGTTATCAATTGACCTAGCCAAAACCAAAAATAATTTACCGTGGAGCCTGCCGCTCCCGGTTGATGTTGCGGGAGTAAAATCCTTAAAAGCCAGCGAATCCACCGACCGTACCCGTGTCTCCATTGACCTCGACACGCTCAAGGCATACAAGATCCGCTCTGAAGGCAACAATATGTTTGTAACCTTTCCGGGCGATGAAGGTTCGGCATCTTCCGGCGAATCCGCCACAGTAGCCGCCGCCGCCGCACCGGCGACAGCCGCACCGGAACCACAACCCGAACCGGTTGCGGAGCCTGAGCCGCGGCGCACAGTCCCGGAACCGGTTCCTCCGCCCCGGCCAAGATACGCCGGCAGCGGCACCGCGTTGCAGGATGTTACGTTTACTCAGCTGCCCGGCGAACGGGTGCAATTTAAATTGTCTTTTTCACGAAGCGCTGTGGAACCCGGCAGTTTCACAATCGATAATCCTGCCCGCATTGCATTGGACTTTCCCGATACCGTTAGCGCATTGACCTGGAAAAACAAAAATGTCGGCATCGGTTTTGCGAAAAGCATTACCGCTGTCGAAGCAGGTAACCGCACGCGTGTCATACTGAACCTCGTTCAATTGTTGCCGTTTGAGACTGAAGTCAGCGGCAGTAATGTGTATGTCACTCTGGACGGCGGCCGCGCCGCCAGCAAGGAGGCGCCCAGCGCTCCCAGCAAAATTTCCACAGCAGTGCCCGGCGATGACACGCTGCACAACATCACCAATATTGATTTTCGCCGCGGCGCACAGGGCGAAGGCCAGATTATCATAACCTTGTCCGACGCCAACACACCAGCCAGCACCGGCGAATCAGGCAATCAGATATTCGTTGATTTTGGCAACACCGGCGTTCCCAATGACTTGCTGCAACGCCTCGACGTCATTGACTTCGCCACACCGGTACAATTTATTGATACGACACGGGTCGGCAACCGGGTGCGCTTATCCATTACGCCTGCCGGTGACTACGAATATCTGGCCTATCATGCCGGACAAACCTATACCGTGGAAGTAAAACCCAGAATCAAGGCGGAAGCAGAGAAAGAAAAAGAGGAAGAAAAAGGCTATACAGGTGAAAAACTGTCGTTGAATTTCCAGGATATCGAAGTTCGCGCGGTACTGCAGTTGATCGCCGACTTCACCGGCCTGAATATGGTAACCAGTGATTCCGTAAAAGGTAACCTCACCCTGCGTTTGAAAAACGTCCCCTGGGACCAGGCGCTGGACATCATCCTCAAGACCAAAGGACTGGCGATGCGCCGTTCCGGCAACGTCATACTTGTGGCGCCCACCGAAGAAATCGCGGCGCGTGAGAAACTGGAATTGGAAGCTAAAAAATCCATTGAGACACTGGAACCTTTACGCTCCGACATTATTCAGGTGAATTACGCCAAGGCCACAACCGTTGCCACCATTCTGCAGGCGAAAGGCACGGGCGTGCTTTCCGAACGCGGCAGCACCACGGTGGATGACCGCACCAACACTATCATAGTTGTTGATACCGCGGATCGGCTGCTCGATGTGCGCAAACTGGTAGCCCGACTGGATATCCCGGTTCGCCAGGTCATAATCGAATCACGAATCGTCATTGCGGACAACAACTTTGCCAAAGACCTGGGCGTAAGATTCGGTGTCACGGCTATCAATAACGAGTCAACCATCACCACCACGTCCGGTAGTGCGCGCGCTACCGATACCATTATTCAGCAAGGTATTGCCAGCGGTACGCCGATTCCGCCGCCGGTAAACGTCGGTTCATTGAACGACCGTCTGAACGTTAATCTGCCCGCTCTGCCGCCGGCAGGTATCCCGGGCTCCATCGCGTTTGCCGTGCTGGGTTCCAATACCCTGGTGGACTTGGAATTGTCCGCCCTGCAAATCGAAGGACGCGGTGAAGTAATTTCAAATCCACGCGTAGTCACGGCGAACCAGCAGGAAGCGATCATCAAACAAGGCAGCCAGATTCCCTATCAGGAAGCCAGTTCCAGTGGCGCTACCAGCGTATCATTTAAAGATGCCGTGTTGCAGCTGAAGGTAAAACCGCAAATTACGCCGGATGAACGCATTATTCTTGACCTGGCTATCAATAAAGACAGCGTGGGCGATATTTTTAACGGTGTGCCCAGTATTGATACCAAGGAAGTGCAAACCGAGGTGCTCATTGATAATGGCGCAACCGTGGTATTGGGTGGCGTGTATGAACAAGCCAAGAATACCGGCATAACCAAGGTGCCGTTCCTCGGTGACCTGCCATTTATTGGCGCACTGTTCCGTTCGAAGACAATTAAAGACGAAAAGAATGAATTGCTGATTTTCGTCACCCCCAAAATACTCAAACAAAGCTTGAGCACCGATTCCGTAACACCTTAAGTTTACCCGCCCCCTGGGTTAGCCAATCCAGGGGGCGCCAGCTTTTCCCCTTAACTATCCGGTAATGAAGTTTTAGTTTTAAATCTCCCCATCCGCTTGTAAAATAAACACAATTTTTCAAACTGATAAGCCGGATTTATGCCGCAAAACATCATACTGGTTGGCCCGATGGGGGCTGGCAAAACGACTATTGGCCGCCAGATTGCGAAGGCGTTAGGCCGGGACTTTTACGACAGTGACAAAGAAGTGGAAAAACGCACCGGCGCCACCATACCGCTAATATTCGAACTGGAAAAAGAAGAGGGATTTCGCCTGCGCGAATCCGCTATGATTAAGGAATTGTTGTCCAAAGACAGTATTGTGCTCGCCACAGGCGGTGGGGCGGTGCTCAGCGAGAAAAACCGCAAATATATGTCCAACCACGGTTTTGTCATCTATTTGTGCGCGCCGCTGGAGCAACTGGTGCGGCGCACCGCCCGCGATAAGAACCGGCCGCTGTTGCAGACCAAAAACCCGAAAAAGACCATTGAAGAATTATTGACTAAACGGGATCCACTGTATCGGGAAGTCGCGGATATCGTAATTGAAACTGACGGATTCACCGTACGGCAGGTTGTCAGCAAATTGCAGAAGATCATAAAAGGAAAAAATCTTTAATACTGGATTCTATGAAAACATTAACTGTTCAACTGGGCAAGCGAAGCTACCCAATCTATATTGGCAATCATTTGCTGGAAAATGCCGGGCTGATATTGCAACATGCCCCGACGAAACAGCTTTTAATAGTCACCAACGACACGATTGCGCCGCTCTATCTCGGCACGTTGCTCGGTACGTTGGCCGGCGCCCGGACAGAAACCGTGATATTGCCCGATGGAGAGCAATATAAAAACCTGGAAACCATGAACCGGATCTACAACGTGCTGCTGGAAAAACGCTTCGACCGCCACTGCACCCTGATTGCTCTGGGTGGCGGCGTCATCGGTGACATGACCGGTTTCGCCGCGGCGACCTATCAACGCGGCGTCAACTTCATCCAGGTCCCCACCACCCTCCTCGCCCAGGTCGATTCTTCGGTCGGCGGTAAAACCGGCGTAAATCATCCGCTGGGAAAGAACATGATCGGCGCGTTTTATCAGCCGCTGTCCGTTATTGCGGATACCAACACACTAAACACTCTGGACGACAGAGAGTTAAGCGCGGGTATTGCGGAAGTCATCAAGTATGGATTGATCCGCGACAGCGGATTTTTCAGCTGGCTGGAATCCAACATGGATCGCCTGCTGAACCGGGATCCGGATTGCCTCGCTTACGCCATTGAACGTTCCTGCCGGAATAAAGCCGAAGTCGTGGCAACCGATGAACTGGAAGCCGGGGAACGGGCATTGCTCAATCTGGGACACACATTTGGTCATGCCATCGAAGCCGGCATGGGTTACGGATCATGGCTTCATGGCGAAGCCGTCGCCGCCGGCATGGTGATGGCGGCGCAACTATCAACGGCGCATGGCTGGCTTGATCCGGCCACGCTGGATCGCATCGTTGCCTTGATCGCAAAAGCAAAATTGCCGGTGAAAGGCCCCGCAGGCATGAGTATGCAGCAATATCTCGGACTGATGTCCGTGGATAAAAAAGTAAAAGCCGGCAAAATCAACCTGGTGCTGTTGAAGCACCTTGGCGAAGCCATTGTCTGTGATGACTATAATCCCGCATTGTTAGACGCCGTACTGAAACAACATTGTGATTGAAGGCCATGAGCGAACTCGCACCTTACGCCACCAGCAACGCTTCATCCCGCGGGCGCCGCCACCCCGAAGCGCCGCCCAATAACCGCTCTGAGTTTCAGCGCGACCGCGACCGTATCGTGCATTCCGCCGCTTTCCGGCGCCTGGAATACAAAACCCAAGTGTTCGTCAATCATGAAGGTGACATGTTCCGGACGCGGCTTACGCACTCTTTGGAAGTGGCGCAAATCGGCCGCACAATTGCCCGGGCCTTACAGGCCAACGAAGAACTCACCGAGGCTATTTCGCTGGCGCATGATTTGGGGCACACGCCCTTTGGGCATGCCGGCCAGGACGCGTTAAATGATTGCATGCGGGATTACGGAGGTTTCGAACATAACCTGCAATCGTTGCGCATTGTTGATCACCTGGAAGAAAAATACGCCGAGTTCAATGGCTTGAATCTCACATTCGAAACCCGCGAAGGCATCCTCAAACATTGTTCCGTTAAGAATGCCCAACAACTGGGTGATATAGGCGAGCGCTTTCTTAAAAAGCAACAGCCTGGACTTGAGGCGCAAATCGCCAACTTCGCAGATGAAATCGCCTACAATAATCACGATGTGGATGACGGATTGCGCGCCGGCCTTTTAAGCATTGAACAAATGCGGGAAGTCGATCTCTTCAATCAGCAATACGAAGAAGTGATGCAACAATATCCGGCTATCAGCGAACGCCGCGCTATCCATGAAATTATCCGCCGCATGATTAACCGGCAGATTACCGATTTTCTTGCGGCGACCAGCGCACAAATAAAATCTGTCAACCCCGCGTGCGCAGACGATATCAAACAATTACCGGCGCCAATCGCGGTTTACAGTGATGAAATGCAGGGAAAAACCCGGCAGTTAAAAAAAACGCTCAGAACCAGTTTGTACCAGCATTACCGCGTGCATCGCATGAGCACCAAGGCGAAACTGGTCATCAAGTCACTGTTCCAGGCATTTATGGATGATATCCGGTTACTGCCAACGGATACCTGCAAAAATGCCTCAATCGAGTATAATGCGTCGGGCGACGGCGCGCGGGCCGTTGTGATTGCCGACTATATCGCTGGCATGACGGACCGATACGCAATCAGGGAATATGAACGTATTTTCGATCCCATTAAATTGACCTGACAGGATCTGTTGCACCTTAGCGGTATGCGAATCTATTTACAAACGCAACCAGCCGATACCGGTGTGATTCGATTTGTGCACCTTATCCTTCAGGAAGATCTGATCGGCGGATGGACCTTGATAAGGGAATCGGGAAAACAAGGCTCACCCGGCACCATTAAACGGGAACATTTCCAGAACCAGGAGGCGGCACTCGAGGCAATGCTTAAGTGGCGCGATAAAAATATCAGCCGTGGTTACAGTGTCGCGTTCGTGCAAGGCGACAAGCGGCCCAATTGGAATTGAATTCGGTATTAACTATTGTGATTGGAGTTTTCAAAAAGAAAACTGAGCTTCCCGAATATCTTGCCCACTACGGCATGAATCGGGCGCCCTTTTCCGCCGCGGTTGAAAACGACATGTATTATGTCGAACCTGCCCGCAAGCAACGCCTTGATATCCTGTTACACCTCACCCAGTACACCAACGAGCTGCTGGTAGTAACCGGCGAGCAAGGCATAGGCAAAACCATGTTCCTGCAGCAGTTCATTAACAGCGCCAGTGAACACTGGAAAATCTGTAAGGTGGAAGGTCATAAAATGATGTCCGAAGAACAATTTCTGCAGCGTGTGTATGTGGGCTTTGGCATTACGCACGCCAGCATCCAAAAAAACACCATGCTGGCCAATCTGAAAAAACGGCTCGACAGCCAGCTGCAGCTGGCTTTACCAGTAATATTGCTCGTTGATGACGCCCATTTGTTTTCCACCAAGGTATTAAGCCTGATTCTGGAATTTGCATCCATCAGAAATGTCACCAGTGGCACATCGGTTCGCGTTATTTTGTTTAGCGAACCGCAAATAAAGATTATTCTCGCCCAACCGGAACTGGATGAAAAACACCGCTTGATTGTCCGTAAAATTGATTTGCCGCCCTTCGATGAAATAGAAACGGGTAATTATCTGCATCACCGCTTATCGCTGGCCGGCATGGAAACTGAACAATTCCTGACGCAACAAACCATACGTAAAATACACAAACAGTCGGACGGCGTCCCCGCCAGAATAAACGAAGCAGCTGACAAACTGCTTTTTGAAACCACGCCGATAATACGCCGCACCAGTAATATTCAGGCGCAGAAAAAAATCGCCGGCATCAGGTATATTGCGGTTGTTTTGTTGCTTGGGTGTGCAGGCGCGATATACGTTTTCCAGCATTATTTTAGCGATGCGCCGGGAAGCACCAGCGAGGCAACCGGCGCAATCGAGACCATTGACAAATCCACCGCCAAAACCGTCACTCCGCTGAAGCTGCCCGAACTAAATGCAACGATGGCAAGCATACCAGAAAACACGGCTGACGCTCAGCCGGGCGCTTCCGTCACAGAGCCGGTGGATTCCTTGCACTCATTAAAAGCGGAACTGTCTGGTAAAACCGTTGAGAAACCTGCCGAACCGGCGCCGTTGCCAGCCGCTGACAGCAATCAACAGGAACAATCAGCGGCGACTTCAGCCGCAACTGAACAGATCAGCGGCAAAATTCAGGCCGCAGCGCAGGCTAATGACGCGCGGCTAAAAGATGCAAAGTGGATAATGGGGCAAAATCCAGAACACTACACACTGCAATTGGTGACCGGACATCAACAAACCACGATCGACCGTTTTATTCTCAAGCACCAGATTCAACCTCAATCACTGGCTTACTTTTACTCGATCCGCAATGGAAAAAACTGGCACAATCTGATTTATGGAACCTATCCTGACCGAAAGTCCGTAAATGCGGCATTAGACCAGTTGCCTTCTCAACTGGCTGGCGTTAAACCCTGGATCCGGCAGTTCAGCGGCATCCAACGTGAAATCACGCGAGCGCAATAACAACCGTGCGTATTCTTGTGCGTGCTTTACCGTCTCAACTCCCATGTAATTAATAAACGCGGGATTTGTATGTTCTTTTATTGTCTAAACAACACGTTGCTGGCAATTTTCAGCAGGATTTAGCATGATAGGAATTCGTAGCTGCGCATTGAATACCGTGGTATAGCAAAGTATAATTTCCGGCCATTTGCCTGAAGCAAGCGCAGGGCATCCAGTTTTAAGCTAATGAATAATAAGAACATATATTTTCTAATTGGTTTTTAATCAACGTTAGAGCGGAAAATGTCAGTGACTAAAAAACTACCCGGCGGGCTCTATCGCCCCGAATTTGAGAAGGAAAATTGCGGCTTTGGCCTGATTGTGCAGGCGGACAATCAACCCAGTCATTGGCTGGTGAAAACCGCCATTCATGCCCTGGCCCGTTTGACTCACCGTGGCGCGGTTGCCGCCGACGGGAAAACCGGTGATGGTTGTGGTTTGTTGTTAAAAAAACCCGATTCTTTTTTAAAGCTGGTTGCACAAAAGCAGGGCTTTCGGCTGGCCCGCCTGTATGCCACCGGAATGGTATTTCTGAATACTGACAAAAATCTGGCGGCCACCGCGCGCCAGCGGCTGGCGAACGAACTTACGAAAGAACGCCTGCAAGTGCTGGGCTGGCGAAGCGTTCCGACCAATCCGGAAGCATGCGGCGAGGAAGCGTTAAAAACGCTGCCGGTCATCGAACAAATATTTGTAAATGCCCCGGAGGGCATGGACGAAACGGCATTCGAGCGCCACTTATATATAGCGCGCCGGCGCACGGAAAAAACGCTGCAAAAATCCGACAACATGTTTTACGTATCCAGCCTGTCGTCGCGGGTCATATCGTATAAAGGCCTGGTGATGCCGGAGAACCTGCCGGTGTTTTACCAGGATCTTAACAATGAAAAACTTTCATCCGCGTTGTGCGTGTTTCATCAGCGCTTTTCGACTAACACCTGGCCTGAGTGGCGACTGGCCCAGCCGTTCCGCTTCCTGGCGCATAACGGGGAAATCAACACCATACAGGGTAATCGTTACTGGTCCATCGCGCGGGGCCACAAGTTTGAGTCACCCAACATTCCCATGGAAGATGTCCGGCCGCTGGTTTCCATGACCGGATCAGACTCCAATACCCTGGACAATATGCTGGAAGTGCTGCTGGCGGGAGGCATCGATATTTTCCGCGCCATGCGTTTGTTGATACCGCCGGCGTGGCAGAACATGTCCAGCATGGATGCGGATTTGCGGGCGTTTTATGAATACAACTCCATGCACATGGAACCCTGGGATGGTCCGGCCGGCATCGTGCTAACCGATGGACGTTACGCCGCCTGCACCATGGATCGCAACGGTTTGCGTCCGGCGCGCTGGGTAATGACCAGGGACCGCCATGTGACGCTGGCATCCGAAATCGGGGTTTATGATTACAAGCCCGAGGACGTCATAATGAAAGGCCGGCTAAAGCCCGGCGAAATGATCGCGATCGACACACAAACAGGAAAGCTGTTATTGCCGGCCGACATTGATAACGAGCTGAAAAACCGCCATCCCTACAAAGAATGGCTGAAAGGCCGCTCAGAGCAATTGGGCTCGCAACTCATCGAGCAACCTAATATCTTCAAGCCCATGAGTCCTGAGATTTTGCAGGCGGCGAAAAAAATGTTCCACGTCAGCTTTGAGGAACAGGATCAGGTATTACGGGTTTTGGCGGAAGAATCGCAGGAAGCAACCGGCTCGATGGGTGACGACACGCCACTGCCGGTGTTATCGCGCCACGTTCGTCCTTTATATGATTATTTCCGCCAGCAATTTGCCCAGGTGACCAACCCGGCAATTGATCCATTGCGCGAACAAATAGTCATGTCGCTGGCCACCTGTCTCGGCCGGGAAAAAAACATGTTCGAAGAAAGCGAAGCGCACGCCAAACGTTTGATGATCGATTCGCCCATTCTGTCTAACAGCAAATACAAACAACTGCTCGGTACAAAAGATCCCGATTATGCGCACACGATTATTGATCTTAACTACCCGGTGAATGACGAACTGAAAACCGCGCTGACCCGCATCTGCGATCAGGCGGTCGCAGCCGTGAAAAACGGCAAGGTTGTGATTATCCTGTCGGACAGGGAAATTGCGCCGGACAAAATTCCCGCGCACGCATTGCTTGCCACCGGCGCCGTGCATCATCGCCTGATCAGGGAAGGTTTGCGTTGCGACGCCAATATTGTGGTGGAAACCGGCTCGGCGCGCGACTCGCATCACTTTGCCGTATTGATAGGATATGGCGCTACGGCCATTTATCCTTATCTCGCGTATGAATGCATCATAGGCATGCAACTCAGCGGCGAAATCGTGGAACGCAACAGTGTTGAGCTGATGCGCCATTACCGCAAGGGCATTAACAAAGGCCTTTACAAAATTATTTCCAAGATGGGGATCTCCACCATCAGCAGTTACCGGGGGGCGCAGTTGTTTGAAGCGGTGGGATTGCACAACGACGTTGTCAGCCTGTGTTTCAACGGCACCACGAACCGCTTGCAGGGCAGTAACTTCGACGATATCGAAGCCGACCAGCGCCGGCTTGCAAAAACCGCGTGGAATCCCCGCAAGCAGATTATCCAGGGGGGTGTGCTGAAATATGTGCATGGCGGCGAAGATCACGCCTACAATCCGGATGTTGTGGGCGCGCTGCAAGCCGCTGTGAAATCCGGCGACTATAAAAAATACCGGGAGTTCGCCCGGCTTGTTGATGAACGGCACACCCTGGCATTCCGTGATTTGCTGAAAATCAAGGACGGCGCCCGGCCCATTGCCATCAAAGAAGTGGAATCAATAGAAGACATCGTAATCAGGTTCGACAGTGCGGCGATGTCCTTGGGCGCGTTATCGCCTGAAGCTCACGAGACACTGGCTCAAGCCATGAATCTTCTGGGCGGCCGGTCAAACTCCGGTGAAGGCGGCGAAGATCCCGCGCGTTACTATAGCGACAAGCGCTCCAAGATCAAGCAGGTCGCATCAGGCCGGTTTGGCGTGACCCCTGCTTATCTGCGCAGTGCGGAAGTCATGCAAATCAAGATTGCGCAAGGCGCAAAACCGGGTGAAGGCGGCCAGCTGCCGGGTAAAAAAGTTAACGAGTTAATCGCGCGACTGCGTTTTTGCAAGCCGGGTGTTTCATTGATTTCTCCCGCGCCGCATCACGATATTTATTCCATCGAAGATCTGGCGCAGCTGATTTTCGATTTGAAACAGGTCAATCCGGACGGCCTGGTATCCGTCAAGCTGGTTGCGGAAGCCGGTGTTGGCACCATCGCGGCCGGCGTGGCGAAAGCCTATGCGGATCTGATCACCATCGCCGGACATGACGGCGGCACCGGCGCCAGTCCGTTAACCTCGGTGCATTACGCGGGAAGCCCGTGGGAACTGGGTTTAACCGAAACCCACCAGATCCTGCGCGCCAATGATTTGCGCGGCAAGGTCCGGCTGCAGACTGACGGCGGTTTGAAAACCGGTCTTGATGTTATCAAGGCCGCGATACTTGGCGCGGAAAGTTTTGGGTTTGGCACCGCGCCCATGGTCGCCATGGGCTGCAAATACCTGCGCATCTGTCATCTCAACAATTGCGCTACGGGAGTCGCCACCCAGAACAAAGTGCTGCGCATGGATTATTACCAGGGCGAAGTGGAATGGGTTATGAATTATTTCCGGTTCGTTGCGGAACATGTCCGCGAACTGCTCGCGCAGCTCGGCGCGCGCAAACTGACGGATATCATCGGCCGGGTTGATTTACTGGAAGCATTGCCCGGACATACCTCAAGGCAACAAAAACTGGATCTGAGCCCTATTCTTTCCGACGCGGGTGTCGATACCGGCAAGCCGCAGTTCTGCGAAAGCCCAAGGAACGAACCGTTTGACAAAGGCGAGCTGGCCGAACAAATGGTTAAAGACATGCTGCCGGCCATCACCAACAAAACCGGGGGTGAATTCAGTTACCAAGTCAACAATACTAATCGCTCCATCGGCGCGCGCCTCTCCGGAGAAATTGCCGCACGCCACGGCGACCTTGGCATGTGCGACAAACCGATTCATATCCGGTTGCGTGGCACAGCGGGTCAAAGTTTTGGGGTGTGGAACGCCGGCGGTTTGCATATGACACTGACGGGCGACGCGAACGATTATGTCGGCAAAGGCATGGCGGGCGGCAAGCTGGTGATAGTACCTCCCGAAAACAGCGGCTTTGCCAGTCATGAAACCACGATTATTGGCAATACCTGCCTGTACGGCGCTACTGGCGGAAAATTATTTGCCGCCGGCCTCGCTGGCGAGCGCTTTGCGGTACGCAATTCCGGCGCCATCGCGATTGTAGAAGGCATAGGCGACCATGGCTGCGAATATATGACAGGTGGCGCCGTCACCGTGCTGGGTCCTTGTGGTGTGAACTTCGGCGCAGGCATGACGGGCGGTATCGCATTCGTACTGGATGAAGACAATACCTTTGTCGACCGCTACAACCACGAGCTGATAGACATCCATCGCTTATCACCGGAATCCATGGAAGAGTACCGCAATTACTTGCGCGATCTGATCAGGGAGTTTGTCAATGAAACAGCGAGCAAACGCGGGCAAATGATATTGAATGATTTCGTGACCATTGCGCCCAAGTTCTGGCTGGTAAAACCCAAAGCTGCGGAACTCAGCGCGTTGCTCGCTGATTTGCATACACTGGCAGCCTGACGTGGCGCAAACCGGCTCATAACAATATCAATAGCGATTAAGAAAGAATCATCACCATGGGAAATAATTTTCAATTTGTACAAGTACCGCGTGTGGATCCCGCTAAAAAAGACGCGCGGGAACGCGTGAAGGAATTCAAGGAAATCTACGGTCAGTTTGACAAGGAAACTGCGGCGTCCCAGGCGGAGCGTTGCCTGCATTGCGGCAATCCTTATTGCGAATGGCGCTGCCCGGTGCACAACTATATTCCAAACTGGCTGAAACTGATCGCCGAAGGCAACATCGAAAAAGCCGCGGAGCTGTCCCACCAGACCAATTCCCTGCCGGAAATTTGCGGCCGGGTCTGTCCGCAGGACCGGCTTTGCGAAGGCGCCTGCACCCTGAACGAGGGATTCGGCGCGGTCACCATCGGGTCCATTGAAAAATACATCAGCGATACCGCCTTTGCCAAAGGCTGGCGTCCGGACATGTCGCAGGTCACCAGCACCGGTAAACGGGTAGCGGTGGTTGGCGCCGGGCCGGCGGGCCTGGGTTGCGCCGACGTGCTGACACGCCATGGCGTTAAAGCCGTTGTTTACGACCGCTACGAAGAGATCGGCGGTCTGCTCACTTTTGGCATCCCGGAATTCAAGCTCGAAAAAAACGTGGTAAAAACCCGGCGTAGGATAATGGAAGAAATGGGTGTCGAATTCGTGCTGAACACCGAAATCGGCAAGGATATTCCATTTAAGCAATTGATGGACGAGTACGATGCGGTTTTCCTGGGCATGGGAACCTATTCCTACATGAAAGGCGGTTTTCCCGGCGAAGACATGCCGGGCGTGTACGAAGCGTTACCGTTTCTCATCTCCAACGCCAGAAGCTGCCTGGGACTCGCCACCGGCAATGAAGAATTTATTGATATGCGCGGCCAACGCGTCGTGGTGCTGGGTGGTGGCGATACCGCCATGGACTGCAACCGCACCTCTATCCGGCAGGGCGCGCAAAGTGTAACGTGCGCCTACCGCCGCGACGAAGAAAACATGCCCGGCTCCCGCCGCGAAGTCGCAAACGCCAAGGAAGAAGGCGTGCAGTTTCTCTGGAACCGTCAGCCAGTGGAAATTACCGGCAACGGCAAAGTCGAAGGCGTTAAACTGGTGACCACCCAGTTAGGCGCGCCCGACGCGCGGGGCCGCCGTTCACCGGAACCGATTCCCAACTCGGAAGAAATCATCCCCGCGGATCGAGTGATTATCGCCTTTGGATTCCGGCCCAGCCCGCCGGATTGGTTGAAAGACTTCGACATCAAACTGGATGACCGGCACCGGGTAAAAGCATCGGAGCACAATCAATTCAAATATCAAACCAGCAATGCCAAGGTATTTGCCGGCGGCGACATGGTGCGCGGCTCCGACCTCGTAGTAACGGCAGTTTACGAGGGGCGCCAGGCCGCGGAAGGTATTCTGGACTATCTTGAAGTTTAACTCGAAGTCTAACCCGCATTTCTCACCAGCGATCCGCTGATGAGTTTATCTTTCTTACATCCGGGCAATCATCCAGCGCCAGCCGGGATGGTTATTGATTGCGCTGCTTTTTGAAGACGCTGCATGGCGCACCCTTGACATTTTTCTCTTACTCCAACTTTTAACATAAAAACATAATCCTCCGGTAACCAGCGCACTAAACCCTCTCCTCGCTCGCCGTGTCACAAGCGGTAAATAGCCTATTTATCACCGAGGGGAAGCTATGGAAACTTCACTATACAAAAAGCCTGCTACATCCGGACTACAGCCGCTGGACATAGACTTTTTAATTAAAATTTCGCCACCGAAGACTATTTCCACACCAAAACAAACAACGAAAAACCGGGATTTATCCGCGCCGGCTGACAACCGGCAGATCATTGCTGGCGCATCGGACAGTTATCCCATCGTCATCACCACGCTGGGGCATTTCGCTATACACAAGCACGGCCAGTTGATTAGTAGTCATGAAAAAAACCAGCACAAACCCAGCGAACTGTTAAAACTGGTTATTGCACTGGGCGGCCGGTCCGTGGGAGAAATCCGAATCAGTGATGCCTTATGGCCTGATGCCGACGGTGACGTGGCGCATACTTCATTTTCCGTCACCCTGCACCGCATCCGCAAGTTTCTGACCATGGAATCCATGCTGCTCGCTGACGGCCACCTCACTTTAAATCCGCAGGTTTGCTGGGTGGACGTGTGGGCGTTGGAAGATATCCTCAATGACATCAAGTACGCCTTGCGTTGCAGCAACGTGGATCTTGAAAAAATCAGGACGCTTGCCAACCAGGCATTAAACCTTTACCAGGGCCACTTCCTTGGCAACGAAGACGAACAGTCGTGGTTTATCGCTTTCCGGGAAAAACAGAAGAGCCGCTTCATCCGCAGCCTGGAACATGTATGCGATGCGTTTGAACAACACCGGCAGTGCCATCTTGCGATTGATTATTACCGTAAAGGCATCGAAATCGACCCGTTGTCGGAAGCCTTCTATCAACGCTTGATGAAATGTTACGCACAACGGGGAAGAAAGATTGAAGCGATCGCGGTTTATCAGCAATGCCAGCGCCTTTTCAAGGCATTGACCGGATTTGAACCATCGGCGGCAACCAGCGCGATTTATCAGCAGGTACTTCGCGCTGCCGCGTAGCGGGCTGGCTTTCATCTTAAAAAGCCTAGCGTAGATGCCGTTCGCTAATTTCCACACCAAATATTAGTAACAAATAGTGTGAACTATTAACGTTTGGTAATACCGCCATTGTTGGCGTGCATGGGAGGGTTTTATACTTCCGTCCGGTGTGTTGACTTCAGCAGTATTACTGGTTTCATCATAGTTTTTCATGGCTGGGACGGCGCCACGGCATGCTCCGTATTACAACGCATTATCCATGCAGCATTGATAGCAACGCTTGCGGCCACCTTTATAGTAGCACCAGGTGGATAGTAGCACCAGGTGGTGGAAATGGATTGCGGCGCCGGACTCTTTATGTGGAATTCACAAAAAATAATTCACAAGAAAATGTTGCGCAAATCCGACTACTACACGGGATTCATGATTATGCTCTGTTCCGGCAATATATTCGCGCAGGAATCTGCTTTTCCGCTCAGCCGTCCCGCCGACGAACGGCCGGACGTGCTGGAACAACAGCCTTTCAAACCCAAAACGCAACCCCAACTCAGCCTGCCGCCGGTCAAGCCGCCGGAACCTTCCGATAAGCAAATATCCCAGGTATTAAAGTTCAAGCTGGAGGCGTTGAATTTTTCCGGTAACACCGTATTCAGCGGCGAACAATTACAGGCGCTGATTGCGTCTTATATCGGCAATGAAATTGATACGCTGGATATTCAGCAGATTAAAAACCTGATTACCAAACACTACATTGATAATGGCTATCTCAATTCAGGCGCCATCATTCCGGACCAGGATATTCAGGACGGCGCGCTTGACATACAAATCGTTGAGGGCGAATTATCGGATGTGCGCGTCGCCAATAAAGGCCGCCTGAGGAATCAATATATTTCGGATCGTATCCGCCTGGATCCGCACAAACCGTTGAACCTGTATGTATTGCAGGAACGGCTGTTCATGTTGCAACAGGACCCGCGCATCAAGCGCATTAACGCCGATCTTGGGCCGGGCGAGAAACGCGGCGAGAGCATCCTCAATATAGAAATTACTGAAGAAAGACCTTATACCATTTTATTGCAGGCCGACAACCACCAGCCACCGTCGATCGGCGAGGAACAGGGCACTTTAAGGTTTCAACATTTTAATATCACCGGTTTCGGCGACAAGATCGACGCCACTGTCAACTACACCGAAGGACTCAACAAAGGCTATGTCAATTATCAATGGCCGCTGACCGCGGATGACAAGATTCTCTACGCCGCCTACGAGAAAAGCGACTCTATAATTGTGACTGACGAAATCAAAGCCATTGGCCTGGATCTGGAGAATAAGTCCGACACCGCCACGATTGGATTGACTTACCCGGTATACAAAGCGAGTTCTGAAACATTTGATGTCACGCTGCAACTGGATAAAAGAAAAAGCACTTCGTACATCGATGGCACAGCCGTTTCATACGCAGGCTCCGGCGCTGTCGATGGCGTCAGCAAAATCACAGCATTACGTTTGATCCAGAATTGGCTGAAATTTTCTCCGCAAACCGTGTATTCGTTCCGCCATATCATGAGCGTGGGACTGGACGCATTGGATTCCACCCAGCACGACGGCCTTGAACCGGACAGCGATTTTTTTGCCTGGCTGCTGCAAGGCCAGGTGGCAAAACAATACGCCAGCCTGGGGCTGCAAACCGTATTCAGAGCGGATCTGCAGGTGGCTTTCGATGACTTGATGTCCATGGAACAAATTGCCGCCGGTGGCGCCAATAGCGTGCGCGGTTACCGCGAAAATCAACTGGTCCGGGACAATGGCTTTATCGCATCCATGGAACTGCGTAAAGCCATTTTCCAATCCGAAGACGCGCAGCATTTAGTGCAGGTCGCCGGATTTGCGGATTACGGCCGGGCTTGGATGCATAGCGGTCCGGTGGAACCGGAAAGCATTTACAGCGTCGGCGCTGGTTTGCGCTGGCAATGGAACCGCACGGCGCTGGCGGAATTTTACTGGGCCGAACCGCTGAAAGATATCAGTAACCCCGATGATGATTCACTGCAGGATGATGGCATTCATCTCAAACTGGTTGCGTATTTTCCTTAACGAAGGATTGATTATGGACAACGTTCACAAAATCCCCTACAAACAAATACTACCAGTCATCATCGGCAGCGCGAGTCTCTATTGTGTTTCACCCGGCGTCAACGCCGACGTCACTTTTGATACGAGTTTTGGAGGAACAGCTGACACATTGAATGGATCGACCATGGAAATCACCGCTGACCGGGGCCGGCTGGCGGGCAATAATTTATTTCACAGTTTTAGTGAATTCAACGTCAACACCGGTCAAACAGCCAACTTTTCAGGCCCAAACAATGTGCAAAATATTTTTAGCCGAGTAACCGGCAGTAATCCTTCCAGCATTGACGGCACCATCAGCAGCTCCATCCAGGGCGCCAACCTGTTCCTGATGAACCCCAATGGCATGATGTTCGGTCCCAATGCCCAAATCAATATCAGTGGCTCATTTCACGCCACCACGGCTGATTACATCAGCTTTGGAAATCAGGAACGGTTTTACGCCGACATCAACCGGGATAGTACACTATCAGTAGCCGCACCGTCGGCGTTTGGATTTCTTGATGATTCAGTGTCAGACATAACTATCGATGGTAGTCAATTAAATGCAATTGATGGCGCCGGCATCACGATTAGCGCAGGCGATATTGAGATAACAACTGGAAGCACCGTCAGTGTACCGGATGGACAAATCAGTTTGTCCAGTGTCAAGTCTGATGGCGAAGTAAACTTGGATCCGCAACAAACAGATTTAGGCACATTTTCTGAACTGGGCAGCATTAGCATTAACAATGCTTCCACAGTCAGCGTTACCGGCACATTTGGCGGGCGCGTAGTTATACGTGGTGGACAACTGACGGTTGGTGCTTCCTACGTATCCGCAGATACAGAAGTTTACGCCATGCAAATGGAATCCAATATAGACATAGACACACGCGAATCAATCACTGTGGATAACGGCGGAAAAATCTCCGCCGATTTAAAAGAGTTTGCGGACGGTACGCCAACAGGGATTCAATTAAAAACTGACAATTTAAACATTAGTAATGGATCGTCCATTCAATCACTAGCGGAATTTCTTAGCTTTGGAAATGCAGGAAACATTAATGTCGATGCCAAACACATCATGCTGGACAATTACAGTCAAGTTAGCACCAGCACTTTTTCCATGGGCGATAGTGGCAATATCACTATAGATAGCACAGATACTATAGACATTCAGAATGCGTCTTCAATAAAGAGCGGGGCAGACTGGCTATTTGGCGAGGGAAAGTCAGGCGACATAACTATCTCCACCAACAACTTGCAAATCACCGGACTGGAAGACCCATTTGATATTGCAATTACAGATTTCACTGGTATAAATGCGGGCCTAAGTATAATCAACGGAAATGACGCTGGAAACATTACTATCAACGCTAACAACATGTCACTGGATCAAAACGCTGCTATCAGCACCTGGACTTCAGGAGGATACAAATCAGGTGATATCAATATTCAAAGCCAATATTTGCGCATCGAAGGCGGATCTTATATACAGACATTTTCTTCAGATAACGGCTATGCTGGAGCTATCAATATAACAAGCGAGGAGCTTGTCATCTCCGGCGTTTCTCCAAATCCGGATGCACTTTTTGGCGGATATAATTTCTCGCGTATTGTTAGAACTGGCAGTGGTGAATCTAACATTTCACTGAATTCTCAAAACATTTATGTGCTAGATGGCGGAAAAATCTACAGCGACTCCTCTGTTTCAAGTTTTACTTCCGGGAATATCCATGTGCGCGCCAACCAGATAACAATTTCGGGAGTAAATCAACTGGCCTATGAACATTCATTAAATTCCGGAAATAGTGAGACAACAGCTTTACATGAAGCACAGTCATTAATGAGCAGTTCACTATATGCAGAAACATACTATGATGAGCCTCAAAGTACTTACAACGCCGGATCGATCTACATTGAGGCTAATAATTTTGCGCTGGAAGATGGCGCTGCAATTCGCGCCAACGCTGATGGGTTTGAGTCTTCGGAAAATTCTAAACTTAAAGAAGGAGGGAATATTGAAATATTATTCAATGAAGGCAGAATTTCTGACAGCACAGTGAGCGCGACATCATTTGCAGCAAACGGTGGAAATATTCAGCTAGTTGGTACAGAATCTATGCTCTTGCAAAATAGCAATATTAAAACGTCAGTACAATCAGCAGAGGGTAATGGCGGAAATATAGATATAAAATCTGGCTTTTTATTGTTAAATGGCAACTCTATTACGGCAACAGCTTACGCAGGCGCTGGTGGTAACATTGATGTATATGCAACAAACATGCTGATTCTGGATAATAATATAATTGATGCCTCTTCAGAACTTTCGGTAGATGGAATTATTAATATAGACTCCGAACTTGATTTAAATAATTCTTTGGAAAAATTGCCAGACTCCAAGATTGATCCGGCCAGCCAATTTTCCAAAAATTGCCAATTTGACGACTTTAAACATAAAAGCATCTTGTCAAACAACGTTAAGTCACAACCAATTGTAACAAACAGCTACTCACTACCCAGCAATTATGATTACAATTTAACAATTGCAGATACAGCAATATTGCAACCAATTGACGACGAAAATAATATGTATATTACTATGCTGATCGATCAAACAAACAACAAATGCATGCAGTAAACTGTTTTCTACTATCGATTATAACATCTACACAGAACATATTGTCTACAACACAAACGGAGGAAATAATATGAGCTTGGCTGATTGGAAAAACGTTTTTCAAATTCTCGGCATGTTAGGTCTTTTTGCATCCACGCTTGTCTATATCACCGGCCAGCCGGGAAGTACAAATGAAAAATTGTGTGACTGGTTACAACAGCAAAATCCGGTGGGGTATAATCAATTGTTAAGCACGGATGCGCAATTCAGAGCCACATGTTGCGCGTATGACCCGGCTAACAAAGCATGCCGTCAGTAAAGCGCACACTCAAGGCAAGCGCGTGCAATAGGGCTTTAGTGGAATTGCCTCTCCTCCACCAGAGTAGGCTAGCTGCCTGCTCTGCCTTAAGGGAGGCTGTTTCACCTGGCAGCCGGATTGGGAAGAACGCATTGAATCGCAACACAAGGATCAAAGTTACTAGAACCTATCTCAATATTACAATTCAGCAGAGAAAGAAAGTCACGGTAACCAAGATATCGGTCCCGGGGGGCGCATTTCAAAACACGCTGTAAATACGAAGTGCAGGGACGCATAAGTGCTGCGGGAGGCAGGATGCCGATAGCGGCCATCCGTTCTTGTTTCGTAAAGAATGCTCGACGGCGGCTTCCATGCCGCCGACGGTTTTGAAAGGCGTTCCCCGAAATCGCTAACTTATCAAGTTTGAGATAGGTTCCAGTTAAGAAGCCTATATACAAATTGATGTGTTTTAACTGCAGACATCTCGACGCTTTCACCCAAAGGGCGTAAGCGCCGACATGACTTAAAAGCCAGTTATTGGGCGCTTCCTTAAATATATAGAGATTCGCTGCGTTTATTCCCCCACAGCGTTATAGAGACCTGCCGATTAATAGTTCAAAACGAATGCCACTGTGTTATTCCTTTCAGAGGCGCTGTTGTTAATTTTCGGATCACGATGCTTCGTTGAATAAATCCTGCGAACCAGTGTTATATCAAGATTCGGCACGATTTTGCTTAGAGCGTCGCGCGCAATTACCCTGACAACGTCCACGTCTTCCAAATAAATAGTGACCAATGCCGGTATAGCGAGTTTAGCTTCCGCCCCCATTTCACTCAAAGCCGCGGCGGCATACTAGCTCACCGCTTCCACAGGGTCAAACAAAGCATCACGCAAAGCAAGCGCAATATAAACACCTTTTGGCTGGCTTGACGCCAGTGCCGCTGCCGCATGTTCTCTTACCTTGGGATTAAAGTCCGCAAGCGCCAGGGTGAGTGATCGATGTGTTGACTGAGGCAGCGGGGACAACGCATGCAATGCGTACGCGGCGCTTTGACGAACGCCAATGGTTTTGTCTTTCAGCAAATGACATAAACCCGTTACCGCAATCATCGCCTCGCGCCCCATGGCGCTCAGTGCATAACAGGCCGCCAGACGCACATTAAATTCTTCATCTTGCAGTAGATGGTGCAGTGCGGGAACGAATGCGGAATCCACCGGCCCCAGGCTTGCCACTGTTTTGGCGGCATAGTAACGCTGGATGGGGTCCTGGCTTAGCGTCTGCTCAACGAGTTCTTCAGTGCTAATTGAATTGATTGAGCCGGTTAGTTGCGTCGCGGATATAGAAGTCAGTGCTTCGGCATACATACGCAGCCTCCTTGATTAGGTATTTAATCGCATCTATTCAGGGTGACACCGCAGCCGGATTTACAGTTTAGTGTGCTGTGGAAAATCGTGGACTGATTTGAGATTTCGGAACTGATCAATTTTATGGCTTAAGGTTATTCAGGCTTGCGCTGTAATAATAGTCAAAACTGCATTTGAATTTACTACAGCCAGTTGCCAATCAGGAGAAACGGGGACCAGTATCCGGGATGCCGGTAGCGCACATCCTGCAACAGCTTTTGCTGGGCGCGCTGCAACGCTACGGCCTTGGTGACCTGCTCATCCTGCAGTTGCCGGTAGAACTCAGTCACCAGCATGGATGACGCCTTGTCATTGATTGCCCACAACGATGCCAGCGCGCTTCTGGCGCCCGATTGGATCGCAATGCCTGCCAATCCCAATGCCGCGCGGTCATCCCCCGCCGCTGTGTTGCAGGCGCTTAAGGTCAACAGTTCAATGGGCCTGTTTCTGGATTGACCGATGGAAATGGTTTGACCCAATTGATTCACGGACAAACGGTCATCAAACGTCAGAATAAACGACTTGCGCACATCGCCGGAAAACTCGGCGTGCGAGGCAAAATGCGCCACACTGTAGTTCGTTTGTTGAAGTTCATTCGTGACGCTGTTTTTATCAAAGCTCTGGTTGAGTAGCATTTTGGCCCCGTACAGATCCTGGATTTGTTCCAGTTCCACCGGCACATAATCCAGTGGCGGATAGCCTTGCACCGGCTCCGACACGCCGCTCAGCAACACTTTCATGTTTTTGCGCGTTAACGGTCTTGGGTCAGTCAAGGTTATCCCGGGAGTCGTTGCAACGGCGTATTTGTCGATGAGAAACGCCGAGCCGTCGTGCAATACCGATATGGGAATGGTGCGCAGGGATTGCCCCGGCACAAATACCAGCGTCTTTACTTGCTGTGCCGATAAATCTTTTTCAAGCGGCGCAATCAGCACCTGGTACAAATCCTTGGCATAAACCAAGTAATCCCGGGTGCTGTGTTTTTCCAGTTTGATTCGCAGATTGCGGATTTGCTCCGTAACATAGTCTTGCGGCTTTTCCACAACATATTGCTTGATGCCGGATTTGTAACTCACCAGCAGTTCCGTGCGGTCGGGCAACAACACGGGATAGATTACGGCCGTTGACTCATCGATGGCATCCTCGATACTGATGGTTTTCGCCCGGGTTTCGACTGCGCATTGATTCTTGAAATAGTCCTGCAATTCCCCCGCTTTTTGCCGTTCCAGAACGTTTCGGGCTTCCAACAAAAATTCTTTTACCGAGTCAGGAGCGTCGCTGTTATGCGCCTTGCGCAACAGCAAATCAGCAAACTGCAAATATACATTGCCTTGTTCTTTTTCATAAGAACCAGTTTGCAATGGATCGTCATACAACAGATGCCGGACAGGCTGCAGAGTCTCAATGGCCCTGCGGTAAAACGCGGCGGCTTCCGTCTCATTCTTCAAAACGTTGTTGATCCGGGCCACCTGCCACTCCAGGCGGTAGGTCAGGTTATTGTCGCTGATCAATTGCGAATGAAAAATGGCTTTTTTTGCCAGTGTTAAGGCATCTTCGTACTGCTTCGCGAACTCGTAGTAATTCGCTTGCGTCATTAACAATTTTGCCGCCAGCCAGCCATTGCCCGATATTTCCGCGTAATGCGCCTGTTCACCCAGTTCACTAACCACCTTTACGATGGACGCGATGGATGAGGCATCCGAAGGCTCATATTTTTCCAGCATTCCATAAGCAGCGGAAGCAATTTTCTCAACGGTAAACGCTTTTTGATAGGATGGCGCCATTTGCGCGATGAAGTTGAGTGACATCGCAAGATCGGACAAGGCTTGCTCCGGCTGGTTTTGATCCGACGCTAATATCATGGCATTGGTTAAAGCCTGCAGCACCAGAGAATTGTCATTAATGGATTTGGCCAGATTGGCGCTTTTATAAAATGCATCAAATCCTTTTTCCGGTTGCCCGGTAAACGTATATAAATTTCCCAGATCATTATGGATTAAGGCGCTCAAGCGCTGGTTACCGGTCTTTTCCGCCGTGTAAAGCGCGTCCACCAACAGAGGTTTGGCCAGATTATACTGCCCGGTGTAAAGGTATGCGCCACCGAGATTAGCCCGGATCATCAGGCTGAAGTTTGCGTCATCGGTCAATGTCACCAATTTGCTGGCGACTTCCAGGCCCTGGATGGCGCGGTCATGTTGGCCGAGCATGCGTTGTGCTGTGGCGATTTTGTATAGCATGGATATCTGGCCGGAAAGGTCCTGGGCTTCACGCAGTTGCTTGTATTGATCGCGCCACTTTTGGATGGCTTGCGCATAAAAACCCCGGTCAAAATAATAATCGCCCTCGTCCTGCAAAGACGCCGCGCTTTGCGTTGCTGCTGCATCTGATTTTGTTATCGCTGCGGATAAAATGGTCGGCGTGTTAGTTAACGCATATAGCGCGCAAATTACTAAAACTTTGTTGTATTTGGATAGCATAAATAAAGCGCCTTGTTTTTAGTAAATCGACCAGGAAACCACCTTATCGTCCGCAAGCTGGAAAGAGACGCCTTCGCGCGGATATAACAAATTCTTGCCACCCGTCGCATCCAATTGCAGCTCCGGCAAGCCGTAGCTGGAAATCACATGATTACGGGAGCTGCCGATACGCACACCCTGAGCTTGCGCTGCAGGATATTTTTCACTGGCGTTTATAATCTTTATCTCATCGCCTTCCGCCACAATGCTGATGCCGCTGGGATACTCCAGCAACAGATATTCGGACTCACTGAGCATGAATTTTTTCACACGGGGTTCTCCCAGGGATGCCGGCAGTTCATCAAGATAAAGGCCGACCTTTACACCTGCCAGCGCTTCCGGTTGTTTGGATAGCGTACTTTTTACTTTCTGTTTCGGCGCGGCGCTGTCGGGAAAATTGAAATTCGCTGCCAAATGCTGCGACCAGCGGTGTTCCGGCGCGATAGCAATAAACTTTCTCCAGAAGGTTTTTGCCTGGTTCCTGTCGCCCTGCAGATAAGCCACTTTCCCCATATTGTAATAAGCCGGTGCATAAAGATCGTCAATGGCAATCGCCTTTTTCAGGAGCGCTGCGGCTTTATCCACGTTATCCGTCAGATAGAAACCAACACCCAAAATGTTATTGAGGTTCGCATTATCCGGCAAGCGCGCGGCGATATCCTGCAACACCGCGATCGCTTTGTAAGGTTCATTATTTACCAGATACGCGCTGGCCAGATTCTGATAGGCTAAAAAGTAGTTGGCATCCTGCTCAATCGCTAACTTATAGTTTTTGATCGCCAGTTCCATATGTTCTCCAAACGTTGACTGGCTGCCTGGTTTACCGCGTGAAACACTGAATGCCGCGCGCGTGTAAGGATCGGCCATAACAGGCAAATAAAACGGCAGCAGGCGTTGTTTTGCAAGCTCCGGATCCGATTGATGATGGTTCAATGCGATCTGATGATGCGCTGCGGCGAGGTTGTGATATACCTCGCGGCTGGGGAAATAACGCAGGAATTCACTAAAAGCTTTCTCGGCCAATTCAAATTTTCCGGTTTGATACAGGATCAAACCCAGCCTGAACAGGTCAGACTGCTCGCTGACCTGTTTGAGCCTGGCCAGCACAGCGGTGGAACGTTGCGATGACGTTGGATGGGTAGTGACTGGCCCCGGCTGAGCATATTGAGCCACGTTCAACAACCGGTGCCATTCATGAAAAAAGCTTCCCTGCTCCCCCGCTTGCTCGTTAACAATCGCAAACGGATTATAGCCAGCCATGGCGGAAAACAGTATTCCCTTTTCATCAGCGCGCAGCTCCTTGGCTTCGATCTTCGCGGTATGAGTGAATATATCCTGAATTTCGTTAACCACCTTTTGTTGTTCGGCGTTACGGTTCTCCTGCAACAGGCTCAGCGCACTGAAAAAATTCATATGCCAGAAATCATCATCAAGCAGATGAGCGATTTCATGGGCAAGCACAAATGCCAGGCGGTCATCCCCCTGCTGCCGGTTCTCATAACACATATCCAGAACCTGTCTGGAGAGAATGATCCAGCCGTCGGGTATTGAAATTGGCAACACGACATTAAAAGGATTTTCTCTGATAATGTGCAGGCGGGGTATGACACCATAGCGGGTACCGGCGGCTTGCAGTATGCGTCCGAAAATACGCTGCGCATTCCCCACGCGCGGATCATCGGCGTCAGTCAAGGCGTTGTAATTCTGTTGCCAATAGTCAATCCGCTCCTGGGGATTGGGTAAGGCGGCAACCGTCCCGGAGTACAGGATTGCCATGTATCCCACCGCAATAGTCATTACTCTGAAATGACACGTGCCGCTTCTTTTATTAGTCACACGTTTATCCCTGCACAATTGTGTTGTAAAAGTTTATCGCTGGAACGCTTTTGTTTAACCCAACAGGCTGCGGATATTCTCAACTTCATTCAAAATCTGCTGATACTTACTTTGCGTGAAAGATGCTGGCTCCTTAACAATATCCTGAATTTTATTTAGTGATTTTATTACACCCGGCGGCGCGCCGGTTGCGCGCAAAGCCGTTGCTAATTGCGCCAGCTGTTTCGATTGTTTGACAATACTGACATCATCCTGCGCGAGCACCGACAATGCAAAGTCAAACAGCCAGGCGCCGGCCTTGACCAGACTATAGCGCTGGCTGTCCTGTTCCTTGATAGCGGCGGCATATTCATTCAACAACCGGGTCAGTTCCCGGTTCAACCCGGCAAAATCAAGCTGCGTCTCCAATTGCAGTTGTAACCGGCTGACAGAATCAATGATATTGCGCTGCGAATCCGCTTCATTCAACAACGCGGTTTTCAACAAAGCCAAATGCGTTTTCAGTTCCAACGATTGGCCCGCATGCGCATAGGCTTTTGCTTCGGAAAACATCGAGCCGATGGAAAACTCATTGAACAGTGCCTTTTGTTGCGCAAATCCGAATTGATTGCCAGGTAGTGACAGCGGCGCGATTTTTTCCGCCAATTCCGCGAGGGACTTTTCTGATTGTATCTGCGCCTGGAAACCAATATTGTCTTGAATGATCACTGCATTTTCTTCCAGCAATGAAAGCACAACGGCGATACCCATGAGCACGGCCGCAGCGGCAGGCAGCGCAATCCTGGACCACAGTCTCGCGGCTGCTTTCTTTTCATTGCCTGGAGTAACTTGCTGGATATTGGTAATGGCCGGCGTTCCGGAGTGTACCGCCGCCGCTTTGCGCTTACGGTCCTTAATCCGGGAAAACACGATGACCTTGCCATCATGATTGGCAGAGTGGCTTGCGTAATTTACCATCGCCTCGCTATCTGGAATTGCATCAGCGGAAACCTGTGCGGCTGTCAGTTGCAGATGTTTGACCTCTTCCAGCACGTTACCAGCAAGCCCATCCCAATAGGCTTGCGCAGGATAAACCACGCCAATGCTTTTCACGTCTGTCAGAACCTGCAGCAGTTCATCATGCGTCACGCGGCATTTGGCGCAGGATGTCAGATGTTCATAAAAGTGTTCACGGTCGGTTAACGGCAACTCAAACTCAAGATATTCCAGCAGGGAATTTCTTACCTCGTCACATCTGAGCGGGTTCATAAGCCTCCTCTTTTAAGGATTTGGTTAACGAGATAACAGCCTGGTGATAACTCGCTTTAACGGTGCCAATGGAGCTTGCCATGATTTCGGCGATTTCCGCGAAACTGCATTCCTGGTAGACACGCAACTGCATGGTCAAGCGCTGTTTCGAAGGCAGGTTGTTAATCGCGTCCTGTAATATCCTGCGCTTTTCCATGACAAAAACATCATCAAATTTATTGTCTTCATAAATAAATTCTTCTGCACTCTCATCAACCCCGTGCTCCCGGCGCCGGTCATTGGATCGATACTGGTTTTTACACTGGTTAATGGCAATCTGATAAAGCCAGCTTTTGAAACTGGATTTACCTTCAAACTGCCTGGCTTTTAAAAATAAATTTATAAAAACCTTTTGGGTAATATCGGCAGCATCCGCCTCGTTACCGACCTGCCGGTACACAAAACAGTAAATGTCCTTCTGGTACCGTTTTACGATGCAGGTCAACGCCGCATCATCACCGTTGATATAGCGTGCTAATAAGGTATTGTCGTCCATCAGCTGTCGATCTTTGTGACACCGCCATTGACGGTGGGGTTTAGTCAGGAAACCGCGGATGTGGATTTGTCAAAGCATGAGCATATAAAACCATATTGGGCTTTGGAACGATATGAACTATTACCAGAACATTTACCAAAGATTCACACCTGGTTAAATCGCGGTCTTGGACTAAACTTATATTCCCGCAGCAGTGTCGTTGCGAATGGGATTGATTGACAGAATGGGTGACTGCTATGAAGCAGCCAGTGTTTGGCGCTGAAAATAGGATCAGTAGAAATACTACGCCAACGGAGGCAATATACTCGCCGCTTGAAATGGATGGCGGAACAGACTATACCGGAGACGGCACAGCAATTCTCTGGTGGCGGTTAAGAACCTGTTTACAGGACTATTTTATTGGTAATAATAACCCGGAAAATGGTTATACCCGGATCGTGGCTTATCATACCTATCAGCTTCTTCATTCCTTGCAACAACTGCCGGAATTCCTCGTACAGCTGGAAAAGGCGAAATCGCAATCGCATTGCGATCACCCCTGGCGCCGCCGGCGCTTTGCCTTCGACAACATGATGGAGGCGGAAATGGTGACAGTCTATGGAGAACAGCCCACACCATTGCACAGCTATGATGGACCCGTTGGCATACTCTATGTTCTCGATGGTGAACTTACCGTCGGCCGTTACCTCGAAATCAGCAACGAGATCAGCTCCTGCAGCGGCATCACCAAACTGGATTGCCAGTCTGTGAATCGTTATCAATATTCACAAGGCACTTTGATTGATTCAATATCAGCG
>JAKEGK010000198.1 GCA_022627515.1 Gammaproteobacteria bacterium | reverse complement strand
GGCAACAGTTTCCGGCGTTTTACACCCAAAGAAGTGGAAAAGGTTTTTCCGGCCGCAGCGGAACGCGGCAAACCCATCAGCCACTTTGGGCCGGAAGCCAATTATTTCGACCGGCTGGAAGGTCTTTTCCGCGAATATGCCCGCAGCGGCACCGGCCTGGCGAGGGAATATGTTGAAACCCAGGAAAAAGCCGAAGTATATAACCAGCCTATAGGCACTTATACGCCCTGGGCAGAACTACCACACGACACAGACTTGCTATTTTACGAAGGTCAGCACGGCGGATGTATCGAAGCCACCTGGTCCATGCGGAAAATGAGCGACTCCCATAATCCGGTAGTCGTAAAAGAACGGCACAAGCTGCTGACGCGGCCCGATGTGGGAGTTGATATCGCGCGCTGGGTGGATCTGCTGATCGGCGTTGTACCCAGCATTAATCTGGAATGGATTCAGAAGATTCACGCGGATTTCAGCGGTATCGGCCGCTCAGTCGACGCAACCGTAACGAGTATTTTGAGGCGCATGCCCGACTATGTCCGGTACATTACCCCGCAGTTTTCACTGACCGATATTAATTTCCAGCGCATTCCTTTGGTCGACACTTCTAACCCGTTCATCGCCCGGGACGTGCCCAGGCCCGATGAAAGCATGGTGGTAATCCGCTTCCGGGAACCCAAAAAAATTGATTTCCCTTATCTATTGAAACAATTTCCTCACGCGTTCATGTCGCGGCCCAACACCATGGTGGTGGAAGGCGGTGACATGCAAAACGCGCTGGAGATAGTCTGTGGTCCGCTGGTTCAGGAACTGGTGGAGAAAAAGCGCTCGCTTCAGGAAGTCTGATTTTCAGGCTGCTGTTACCAGGCGTTAGCATATCCGGCTAATTCCTTCTACCCAGAAAAGCGAAAACCCGCCCGTTGGCACGGGCAGGTTTTCAATAGGGGGCGGAAAATTATAATTATTAAGCGTCTTTAAAGATTGTGGTTTTTAGTCATTCTCACTTAGTCCTGTAAGTTCAAATGACGAAGAACCAGATGGAGTTTTCATGTGTAATACGCGCTAGCTTTTCTCCTCTCGTTTTGTTTTTACAATGCCTGATTTTCACCAGGGTCCCTTGCCATTTGATAAATAGCTTACGTAGCAACTAACAACTAACTCACTTAACGTCTAACCTAAAAATAACTTAATAAAGCAATAACCGGTTTTTACTTTGCGGTTACAGGTTACCTTCCTGTTGCAAGGCAAAGAAAACCAGAGCAAACAGCGCTGCAAATAAAATGGCACCCAACATAGAATTTTCCTTTATATAGCCTGGTTAAAAAAAATCAATCGTTTATAAAATTTGGCCAGAAAAATAAGTTATTCTTTAACACATATTTTTACTGTGGATTCATTATGGTCATCAGTGGAATGCCATACTTTGACCTAGATCAATAAACTTAGTACTTGTAGGGTTTTATAGCAGGATTAACAGGGCGTTCCGTCGAAAAAACGCTCGTTTTAAGAAACCTGGCATGATGAGAAAAAGGATGTCAGGCTGGATAAATGATTTGTAATTTATTGATATTATTGCTTTGTTTTTTTCCTGGATTGCACAACATTCTTCAGAGGCGAAAGATTGATTTCATCAACGCTCAGAACGGCACGAGTGCTTAATATATAGTCAATTGTTAGCGCCACGTCTTCCGGCACCAGATAATTTTCCGGTTCCTTGCCAGGCGCAAAATCCAATTCATCATAAAATGCAGTATTCACCATCCCCGGATTTACCAGGGTGACACGCACATTGCTTTTGGAACACTCATCACGCAGCGCCTGCGCCAGTCCGCGCAAGGCAAACTTGCTTGCGCAGTAAATGGCGCCCTTGCGGCTGCCTTTTAACGCGGCTTCCGAACCGATAAAGATTAAATGACCGTTACCCCGTTTTTTAAACAACGGCAAATAGGCTTTGGCAAGATACGCCTGACTAATAAAATTTAAATCCGTAAGCGACTTGATCTGAGAAAAGGAAAATTCTTCCAGGGAACCAAACTGACCCCGGCCCGCCGCAAACACAATGCCCTGGACATCAGGATAGCAGTCTACGAGTTCATTGAGTTTTTCCGGCAAGGTATCAACATCGGCTAAATCCATCGGCACACTGATAAAGTTGTGATGCTCCAAAGGCGCGTGGTGACGATAACGCGCAATGCCAATCACCGGATAATTGCTTTGCAGCAACCGCAGTGTAATCGCGCGCCCGATACCGGAGCTGGAACCTGTCACTATAATTAGCGGTTTCGTCATATGCGTTCATTCCATAAAACAGGGATAAAAAATTCGTTCCGGGATATGCTGTAACAATAGTGACTCGCAATCTTCGAGCAGCCTTTTTTCAATATCGGCCTGATACGATACCATTCCCTCCCGATGTGCGATTTTAGCAGCAAATAGTTGTTCCCGTGGATAGAGCCTTTGCATCGTTCGGTAAAAAGGCTCCGGGAGCCGGAATACCCCCAGGCTCACCGAATGCAGGCTGTCAACATCCAGCTGTGAAAACACCTCATCGAACAAGCGCTGATAATTGTTGCGATAGTCATCGTCATAAATCAGCGGGTCGAAGCGCAAGCCGATCTTCCAGCCATGTTGCTGAAGTTTCTTCATTGCCGCGATGCGTTTTTGAAAAGCCGGCACCTTGTGTTCCAGTTTCCGCGAAATATTTTGCGGTGTAAAGCTGAAAGCCACAACGCAATTCTCGCTGGGCGGTCTATCCAGCAGCGTACGCACCTGGGTGCTCTTGGTGCGCAATTCAAGAATGGCATTTGATTTTCCGGAAAACAACGGCAGAAAATACTCCGCAAATTGTGTAATTGGCTCCAGCGCCAGGCTGTCGCAATCATAGCCTGAATAGAAATAACAGATCTCACCAGGGTGCTGATCGATTTTTTCCCTAATGACTTGCGCAAAATCCTCGTAATTCGCAAACCAGACATAATGCGCCGAACGATACATACCCTGCAAAAAGCAGTAGCGGCAATCATAAATGCAATTTAACAAGTGCGAAAAGTAATAGTTGTGTTTGCCACCCAAACCGTATTGCTCAGGCGCGGGCAGCAAATAATTAGTCTGTTTATTGGCGATGATTAACGCGGGAGCCCGTTTTTGCAGGCGGAAGTTCT
>JAKEGK010000197.1 GCA_022627515.1 Gammaproteobacteria bacterium | reverse complement strand
CAGTTGTTGGTATCAGGGCGGTTAGTGCGTGAATCAGGAACCAAACGAGTTCCTGTTACTTATTCCTTTTCAAAACATGGGAGATTGGTATGGCTAACATAGACCAGGTGGCCACACAGCAGATCAGGCAATATGAGTCCCAACTGAAGCACATTGATGACGTGATGGAGCGCGCCTCCAGGATACGTTCTGAAAATGCTGAACTTAACGCGGAACTTAGCGCGGAACTCAAGGAATTGGCCGGACATCGTGGCGAGCTTGCCGACTATATCGAAGAGCTCAGAGACAAGGCGCCCTTTGAATGGATGGAGGAAGGCGGGCCCATGGTGTTATGGGATGCGGTGGCGGAACGCATCGAAGAACTGGTTGCGCGCATTGAACATTAGCCTGGCTTTCCAAAAATACTGAAAGAACTTGCAATAACCGCAGATTATTCTGTCTAATACCGCATTTGAAAATCCGGAATGCGGTGGTTGGCCCCTCTCCGGTTTTTTTGCTGCAAAGTAGCCCATAAACCAAATTAGTCAATAAACCAAAGTAGTCCACAAAAAGAGTTTCATGAATCACGCTTCGACCGAACCATTTTTACGGGCCTTCCGCGGCAGTTTCCTGGGATTG
Source organism: Gammaproteobacteria bacterium (assembly GCA_022627515.1). Classification (GTDB taxonomy): domain Bacteria; phylum Pseudomonadota; class Gammaproteobacteria; order SZUA-152; family SZUA-152; genus JAKEGK01. Next base: position 9,217 of record JAKEGK010000197.1, on the reverse strand, counting down.
CGCCAATGGGAAGACCTGGACGCCTTCTGGGAAACACTGAAAAACCACGCGGATGACAAGTGGTATGTCTACGCAACCGGTGAGTCGGCGCCAGCCGCACCTCTATCCAAAGAACAACTGATACTATTTATTAACGAAATCGATGCCTTGCTGCGCCGCGAACATCAGGAAGAGTATTGCGGTATTGTCTATGTGGATGACAAAGACGAACCCGGTTTTATCAAAATTTATGATCCCAACAACCTCGGCGTGGTCTGCGGATACAGCAACAATCCACCGCTGCCCGGCTGGATTATTTCCCGGCTGCCGCCGGTTGAACTGACAAAAGACACTTTTTTGCCGCAAAGCCGCAAGCGCTGGTGGCAACGCTTGTTTTCCGCCGGCTAAACTTTCCGGCCTTGCATCATTAAATTCTCACCGTTAAGTGCGGCTTTTCAACCGCCACGCTTCGCGCTGACAGCTCTGAATGCACTCAGTGCTCATCAACAGGCCGCTGGTAACAATCCATGCCAATGTGCTCGTAATTAAATGATATCGGCGAAGCCGCTGGCTATGATACAGCTAATGTGATTTCCCTTGATCCAGGTCTGGGTGAAAATGAGCGTCGGGTGATACATATGGAACCTCTGATTAATTTTTAATTAATCAGAGGTTCCATAGCTGACAAATCATCACGTGGTATAAACCAATCATGGTGCATTGCGGCAAAAGGGGGGAAGTGAGTGTATGAATAAAGAACGGCTGGCATCCAGTATCACAATGTCGTTGAGAGCTATCGGCGGCGCGTTGCCCATTGTGGCGGCCATGCTGCTGTTAACCAGTCTGGCAATCCAGCTCTTTCCCGCCGAAACCGTCGCCGCATGGTTTGGTAAACAACCGTTTGCCGATGTTCTTATCGGCGCGGGTGTTGGCAGTATCGCCGCTGGCAACCCATTGGCCAGTTATCTGCTGGGAGGCGAATTGCTCGCCGGTGGTGTCAGCCTGCTGGCGGTGACCGCATTGATCGTTAGCTGGGTCACAGTCGGCATCGTTCAGTTACCGGCGGAAATGCTGCTGATCGGCAAACGCTTCGCCATTGTTCGCAATCTGGCGGGCTTTATTCTGGCTATCGCAGTGGCTTTTTTAACAGTGTACACGCTTCAACTGCTGAGCTAAAACACTATGCCCATAGAAACGCATTCACCCAATTGACGGATATTGGATGGTACTGTGGGTCTCAAAAAGTTTTCAAACCCGGCGCTTTTTTGCAACAGGACGAAATCACGAACTTCAGCAATGTCTCCCATGGTATTGCCCTTTATCAATGGGACTGCGGTGAAAATGCCAGGCCAGCCAGTGTCGCAGACAGATCAAGGATTGACGATGCTTTGAGTACCACATTTAACACGGTGTAAACATAAATGTCATTGACGCCAGTCATGATAATGGAGCGCTGTGGCGCCGCCCATTGCATGTAATAGCCATGGCAAAGCGGGTAATCGAGAAAAGGGATCAAAGTACTTTAACGGTATTCAGGAAGTATTGAACACGCCTTCCCGCCGAATGCCAGAACCCGCCGCCTGACGCTTTTGATGGAATCCGGTATTTACCCCAACGGGCGCTCATCCCACTTTATTGCACACCAAACCGGCCCGCGCACAGTGATAAGACGGTCACAAAACAATTATTGTGTTCGCGCTGCATCTTAAACTTCATTATTCCTTCATAGTTCTCTATTGCTTTTTTTGTTAAAAAGCGAACAATTAAGGTTAAAGCGGCGCAACTTAATAGAAGCGCGGCAATAGGCTTTTTTACGCAACTCAACATAAGGAAACCCCATTATGCATAACAGGATTTTAATTGCTTTGTTTGTCTTTTTACTGACTATGGTTGCCATAGCCGGATGCAAACCCAAAAACCCGCAGCCCTCCGAGCAAACCATGGGTTCAACCGAACAGCTGGAACCGGAAAAACAATCCGCCGCACCTGCGCAGGACAATATGATGAATCCTGCGTCTGCCACTGACCAGGCGAATACCGGCAGTGAAACTCCGGCAATCAGTCAGGCGCCTCAGGCGGAAATGAACGAGCAGCCAAGCGCCGACACTACTGCTCCGGCCAAGTAACTCAACTGAGTATAAGGCTGGCGTTGATTTATCCCATTTACCGCCGGCCTGAACACACCTGTCACGTCACTTCACTCAACTCTCAACTTCGTAACTGCTTGCCCCGGTAATTTTTTACCGGGGTTTTTTTCAATGACTGACTTAGGACATTAGTGCGGACATTCGGAGACACCTAGGGAAGCTCTGATTAATTATGCATTTCGCCTCCTTTTCAGGGAGGGATGTTAGGGGGGATAAAAGTTTCTGTTGCTTACACCATCACCCTGGCCCTCGCCCTCAAGAGAGGGAAATAATCAGGTTCCTTAGTAACTGATTCAGCGCCGAATAGCACTTATTTAGGGAATCTTTGAGTAATTGAAGTATTCGTCAGCGCCCTGGCCGCCTGAAATTCTTTCGCGCGCGGAGCTTTCCACACACGCTTTCAGCCAATCACACATCTGCTTGGCTTCCTGCTTGATAAATCGCTCGTCATGAAAGGCATTTGCCAGCATGGCGACACCCTGGCTGCGGGCAAGAGGATGCATCGCCAGCGCATCGGCGTCTGCTTTGCGGCCAAGCTGAGTGAATTGCCCGCGCAACCAGTTTCGAAACAGCTAAACCGCTTGATTGCCTCGGCTTGCGGCGCATGATTCATGCTTCGCCGGTGCCGTCCACAACGTGCCAACCGGGCAACCATAATGTTTTATTGTGGTCCGGTTCACGATCAGAATAATGATATTGAATGTGATATAGTCCATCGCATAGGTCCAGATAAAAAGCGGGATTTGCTACCTCGCAAATCCCGCGTTTTATGACAGATGTCAATTGTTCGCAGCCGCTCAGGCCGCTTGCGCATCCGTTAGGGGATCATCACGAATAATGACTGTGTTAACCACCTCAGTAATTTCATTGGCCGGCATGCCCACACGCGCGGCGTGTTCACGAATAGCCTGTAAGTTGACGGCCTGATAGATACAGACAGTACCCAGCGTTCCGTCCTCCTCCTTAACCACATAGGAACGGATCCAGCGCACCTTGTTCGGCATCTCTTCGCTTCCGACACGGGCGGAAATACTGGCGGTGGTTTCCAGTTCGCTGGCATTTTTCCAGGCATTGCGGCGGCGTATTGTATAGAGTTTCATAACGGTTTCTCCTGTTGGTTTTGGTTAATATATCGATACAGCCATTGGATCTATCAGGCCGGTCCGGCCACGCCGAACCTTGCTGATATGCTGTTTATTCTGGACAAGGGCGGTAAAAAAGTCCTTTCCATTCCCTTACCAAACACTTATTATTTTTTATCGCTAACAACGAAGAATGTACGTAAACAGCCGCAATGATTTACCGTTTCTCACACTTTCAGCTGGATGACAGTTGCCGGGAGCTGCGCCTTCATGGGCAGGAAATCGCGCTTCAGCCCCGTGTGTTTGACGTGCTGGTTTATTTGCTCAAAAACCGCGACTGGGTGGTGAGCAAGGAGAAATTACTGGAAGCGTTGTGGCCCGGCATGGTGGTAGTGGACAACGTATTGCAACGGGCCATGAGCCTGGCGCGGGGCGCGCTGCGCGAAGCCGGCGCCGGGGATGCTATCCGGACCTATGCCAAGCAAGGTTACCGTTTTTGTCTTGATGTCGTGAAAACCTGTTCCGCCGTTATCCCCATGGATACCGCGATATACGAACACGACACAATGGAGAAAAGCGCTCTGTAACTGGCATATCTGCATTATGACGCCAGGCATTGGGATGTGGCCGCCAGGCATTTCGAGCAAGCGGACCGGCAGCAGGCGCTCAATGCCGATGACCTGGAAAAATGGGTTTATGCCGCGCGTTGCGCCGGTTGTTCCGGGGAGGCCATTTCACCGCTGGAACGCGCCGTGGCGGCACATGCCATGAGCGGCAACAAGCAGGCCGCCGCGCATAATGCGCTTCTGCTTACGCTGGTGCAATTCGAACAACGCAATTACGCCGTGGCCAAGGGCTGGCTCAAGCGTTCGGCCAATTATCCGAATCCGCAGAAAGAGACCGCCGAACACGGCATGTGGGAATGGGTATCAAGCCGCTTTGCGGCGATTGACGGCCGGCTGGATGAAGCGGTACAGCACGCGCAATGAGCACATGACATCGGAAAGCATCTCGGCGACCGTGATATCGAGACGTTGGGATTGATGTATTGGGGGCTGGCACTGCTGGCAACGGGCGACGTTGACCGCGGCGTCGAATTTCAGGATGAAGCCGCGGCCGCCGCGCTGGCGTGTGAAGTCACACCTCTGACGGGAGGAATGATCTATTGCGGTGTCATCTGGTGCTGCCGCAATCGCGGCGACTGGCGGCGAGCCGCCGAATGGACGGATAACTTCACCCGCTGGTGTGAACGCAGCGGCTTAACAGCGTTTCCAGGAACCTGCCGCATGCACAGGGCCGAAGTTTTGACACTGCGCGGTTTTTTGCAGGAAGCGAAGCAGGAACTTGCCAGCGCTCATGTGCAACTGGCCAACACCGCGCCCTGGGCTGAAGGCGAAGCGCACCGCATTCGCGGCGATCTTTACCTGATGCGCGGCAACCTGGACGATGCCGATAGCGCTTTCCGCCGCGCCTACGAACTGGGCTGGGACCCGCAGCCGGGATACGCCATGTTGTTGTTCGAGCGCGGACAGGCAGCCGATGCCATCCGTAAACTGGAGCGTTCGCTGCAAGATAGCAACTGGGCCAACCAGCAACGAAAGGGCATGATGCTGGCGCATCTCGTCATGATTGCGTCACGCGCCGGCGATACGGCCAAGGCGCAACAGTCGATGCAGGAACTGGAATCAGCGCCGCAACATACCTCGACAGCGGCATTGCAGGCGCTAGCAGCCGGCGCCCGTAGCGAACTGTTGTTCGCCGAAAATAAAATACCCGAGGCAATACGCCTGCAGCGTGACGCCATACGTTTGTGGCAGGAACTTGAATCGTCAATCAATGTGGAGCACGGCCGTTTGCGGCTGGCGCGCATGTTGATGTCGGACGACGATGGTCACGGCGCACGGCTGGAGCTTGATGCGGCCGAGCCGCTGTTTGAAAAAGCCGGCGCCTCGCCTTTCGGTGAAACATGCCGGTCACTGCGCAAAAAACTGCTGAACAAGGAACGCAGCGCGTAGGTCGGGATTCGCGATGCTCCCCCCCAATCTGCGGGATTGCCGGCCGTTTCGCTTGTTCATGTATCTTGCCGCTTTTTGTGGTGAGGTACACGGCGCTTTTATACCTTTTAAGGTGCACCCCAACCTAAGCGCTACGGGCTGGCTGTACTTTTCAAGCATTGGTGCTTCTGGCGATAGTATCGTTCAGCTGTAAAAATGATTCGATATTCCTGTGCAACTGAAAATAAAATACCGCGCCCTGGTTTTTACTGCCTTCGGCCCAAATCTCTCCGCCGTGGCGGATTATGATTCGATAGGCAATTGCCAGGCCAATACCGGTACCCGCAAACTCCTCCTTGCCATGCAGACGGCTAAACTCCTTGAATAACTTATTCGTCTGTTGAGCGTTAAATCCAACACCGTTGTCTTTAACATAGAATGTTCTTTTGTCATCAATAATTTTTTCACCAAACTCAATTACGGCAGGTGAAACCTTGCTGGTGAACTTCCATGCGTTTGCCAGTAAATTCTGTAACATCATTTCCAATAATGTCTTGTCGCCTTTTACCCGCATATCCGGTTTTATAGCCGCCTCTACCTTGCGATCAGGTTCATCCTGCCTTAATTGCTGAATGATTCTTGCCGCAAGTTCGCTAAGATTGACTTCCTGCAGCGCCAATTGATGAAATGAGACTTTTCCCAGGCGCAATATTGCCCTAATCATCTCCGCCATGTCCTCGGCGGCGTTGTATATTCGCCAAAGATGTTCAACCGCATTCTCATCCAGTTTGTCTTTATAGTCTTCTAAAAGGATTTTGGTAAAGCCTTCTATACGCCGAATTGGTCCCTGCAAATCATGCGAAACCGAATGACTGAATGCCCTGAGTTCCTTGTTTTTCTCGTTGAGCAACCTGACCTGGTGCTCGATGATATCTTTTTGCTGTAGCAACTTTTTGTTCACATCCAGCAGCACTTTTTTGCTTTCGTCGATCTCATAAATCGTTTCTGTCAACAGGCTTGCCTTGACCTGCGATAAGTAACTCAAGCAGCGCAGTGCAGGGCTTTTTCCGTCAGCTCTCTATTGATTGTTTTTATTTCGCCAACGTGACGTTTTCCGACCTCAACGATATTTTCCGTCACGGCGTACTCTCCTGCAGATCCAGCCCACAGGGAAGTTCGGCAAGAAACTGAATCGCCTGTTTCACCTGGTGTTGCTCAAGCACAGAACCATGCTGGGGCAATATGCGGTCAATCTCGAGCCGGGAGAGGCGCTTCATGCAAGCCGCCAAAATATGGTGGCTGGGCATATAAATCTCATGCCACGCGCGCATGGGTTCCAGATAGTTGTCGCTTCGGAAGAGTTTCCAATCAACTGAAATGGCGCCGAATATATCACTCGAGAACAGGCTTTTGGTCCTGGTGTCGTAAGTGGCAATGGCGCCCGGTGAGTGGAGGTAGGGCGTAAAAAGGAATTGAAGCTCCCTGCCGGAAGTCAAACGCAGTTTGTAATCATTTTTTTCGACGGCGTAGAATTCGGAACGCACGCCATAGTGCCTGACCAGACGAATAGTATTGGTATGAGCCACAATTTTAAGGTCCGGGCGGCCGATGACGTCTTCCAGAACCGCCAGGTTGCCACAAACATCGGGGTCTTGATGAGATACTACAAGATGGGTGATTTCATTGGGATTGACCAGATCAATGATCTTGCGCATTACCACGGGAAAGTGGGGTATGGAACCCGGGTCAAACAAAATCACATTTGCGTCATCGATCAGTAAATAAGGATTGCAATGCAAGTTGGCTTCCTTATCGTAGAAACCAACCCAGTGGATATCCCTTGTCACTGCAATTGCGTCGTCAAAGTCCGGATTTGTCATAGCGGCGGGAACAAAAAAATTTTGCTCGGCGATGCTCGGTCCGTATCGCATCGTCAGGACATTCCGGTTTCCAAAACGGCTCACAATGAGCGCACAACTTCTTTGCGCTGATGTTTTGTACAACGTCACCTGCAATACACATGCGCCGTTGCCTCCTCGTTCCATACGAGTCACGATAGCAGCTGGACACCAACAGTCTTTATGGCCAACGCCAGACCAGCCGGGAGAAATAAGTATAGACCCGGAAAAAGCAAAACGGAAATTATTGAAACAATTATCTGGCGCTGTGCGCCATGCTCTGTCTGAGTCATGGCAATTAACAAATTAAGCGCAGCAAACGGCGCCAGGAACTGCGCGCTCTTACGCCCGCGACATATAAGCGCCGGTTTCGGTGTTGATCTTGATGATTTCACCGGGCGCGAGGTATTCCGGCACCTGAACAACAAGGCCGGTGCTCAACGTGGCGGGTTTGGTGCGGGCGGATGCCGATGCGCCCTTGATGCCTGGTGAACATTCCACGATTTCCAGATTGACGGTGGGCGGCACTTCGATACCAATGATCTGGCCGTCGGCTATTAATGCGTTGATGCCTTCCATGCCATCGACGATATAGGGCAACTCTTCTTCCAGATCCTGTTCCGCCATGGCGTATTGCTCATAGGTCTCGCTATCCATGAACGTGCAGCCATCGGCGTCCCGATATAACAATTGCACGGCCTGGCGGGAAAAATCCACGGCGTCAACAATTTCTTCACCCTTGTAGGTTTTCTCAAATTTTTGTTTGGACACCACATTGCGTCCCAATACTTTATATAAAGTATTTCCGCTACGTGACGACGGTGTCTGGATAATTACCTGCTTGATCAGAATGTTCAGACCGTCAATATTCACGACCATGCCTTTCTTTAATTCACTGGTTTTCATTGAAACTCTTCAATTGTAACTTCAATGTTGTTTAACTATTGCTGCTGTTGAGTTGAGGATTCAGCCGCTCGTTGCGCCGATGTGCTTTCCCCGGCCTTTATCATCAGATACACCTGCCACCCCGCACCCAGCAGCAAAATGACGACAGCCAGAATCAACAACAAATTATGTCTCTTCCTTTTGTCCACGCCGCACCTCCTAAATATATAAAGAGACCGGAATTCAACCACATTTCCGTCCGCTTTGGCAATGATTTCCGCGGACATTAAACATTGAATTAATAAAAAATTGCTGCAAGTCAATTACCCGAAACGTTATAGGTAAAATAATACGCATATAATTTATTAAAACAGGATTATCAGGATGCTGGGCGCAATTGCCGGTGACGTAATCGGGTCCGCCTACGAAGGCTGGCCGGTAAAGACCAAAGACTTTGACCTGTTTATTCCGGGCACTACGTATACGGATGACACTGTATTATCCGTGGCAATCGCCGACGCAATTCTGCATCACAAGGACTATGAACCATTGCTGCTGAAATACGGGCGGCGTTATCCCAACGCAGGTTATGGCCGTTCATTTTCTCAATGGTTAAACGCACCGCATCCCCAGCCCTATAACAGCTGGGGCAATGGTTCCGCCATGCGCGTCAGCCCTATCGGATTTGCGTTTGATTCCAAAATCAAGGTGCTGGAGGAAGCACGGAAAAGCGCGGTGATTACTCACAATCATCCCGAGGGCATCAAGGGCGCGCAAGCAACGGCGTTAGCCGTTTACCTGGCGCACACAGGTTATGAAAAAGAAGAAATCAAAAGCGAAATTCAGAAACTCTTCAAGTATGACCTGGACAGGCGCCTCGATGACATACGTGACAGCTATATGTATACCCTGTCTTGCCAGGGATCCGTTCCCGAATCAATTATCGCTTTCCTGGAATCGACTGATTATGAGGACGCTGTTCGAAACGCCATTTCACTCGGCGGCGATGCGGATACCATGGCCTGTATCGCCGGTAGTATCGCCCAGGCTTATTACAAGTTTATTCCGGTTGAGCTGATAACCGCGGTGACGGAATATCTGCCGCAACCGTTTCTGCGCATTATTGAAGAGTTTGATCAGCGCTTTATTAAAGCCTGACAACATATCTCCTTATTGCATCTTGTTGCACCTTATTACACCTTATTACACCTTATTACACCTTATTACACCTT
>JAKEGK010000196.1 GCA_022627515.1 Gammaproteobacteria bacterium | reverse complement strand
GGTTGCTTGCATACGGGGTAAGTACACGGTGAAACCCTGACGTAGTAGGTTTTCTTCAGCTATGGCTTCTTGTCTGGGTTTGGTGTGAACGGTGTACCAATACTTCATAGTAAAACAATACTTCCCTGTATCAATCGATGACTTATTGTAATGTAAGTAGGCTTAGCAGGGTGCATATGGTTACTCTAATGCACCTCGCTCCCCGAGTTTGAATAGCATCAATACGATGAACTGATGACATATATAAGTTAACGGAAAACCATCCACAACTATTATCAATACAACGGGTTTTCTTTCTAAGACTTGCAGGTAACTGACTATCTGAAGTCTCTTCGATAATAACATGTTTTTAAAAGAAAATTATGCAGAAAAGATGCCGATATTGATGTCGAGTTATTTTTGATGTTTGGTTATTTATTGGTCTTATCGTATTAGTTGTGGCTAAAAAATCAGTTGCTTCTGATCTTGATTTCGGCGTTTTACCTTAATCGCCGGACTGGCGCAATAGAGTGCTATACAGGTACTCAATCTGGATTCCGCATTTTAATGTAAAAGAAAGTAACGGGCTGGTAAAAAACTAACGTACAGCCATCTACAATATTATATTGGCAGAAAATTTCGTTCCGATATTTGCTTCACCAGGTATTACTCGTTTTGTGCGTTTCAATACAGAAAATGAATTCGAAAAAAAACCCCTATTCATCGAATAGGGGCTTTTATTGCTAGCTGAAATGTTTTCTTTAATTAGCTGGCTAATACGGTATCACCGAATTTCTCGCTCTTACGTTTACCTGCATAGAATACTCCCAGTAATCCTAAACCCAGCAATAGCACAGTGCCCGGTTCTGGCACTGAAGCTTGGGTTGCCGGTTCAACGAGTTGGGTCAGTTCTTTTTCTAACTTTTCATCGGAGTAGGTTTTTTCATCCAGGTTGATTTCACCCATATCAAAAACCGGTTCTAATTTACTCTCCTCGATTAATTCTATCTCATCGCTTACTAAGACTTCCGCTACATAATCAGGTATACCTGCGGATTCCTCGATAGTATTCGGGCTATCATCTTTATTTTCGTCCATCGATAAATCGATTACGGACTCATAGCTATTGCCCGTCAAATCTGTTGTTGGCTGGATATCGGACTGTATTGGATTATTTAACAACTCAATGGTGTTAAGAAAATTTCTTTTCCAAAAGAATCGACTGCCAAATAAACGGGGTTTTGCACGGTATGTTCTTGGAGGATTTAAAACGGTCACTGACGAATGCCCCTGCCGAATATTATGCAGAACATTGCTAAACCGAACACCAGATCCTGAATGCTTAAAATGGGCCATGTATCCTTTCCAGTCCATCGGAATCGCGAAGGATTGCGTGCTTATGCCGACGAACGCGACTATGGCCAATGAGGCGGCTAGTAGGTTTTTGACTTTCATGTTTCAGGCCTTTCGGGAACAACTCGGATGGATTTGCTCATTCTATATACAGGTATTGTGCCAGTTGTCTATATTCTCACCATATCAGCTACTTACGTAGTCGTGCGCCTACTTAATTTTTAGCATTGTAAAGTTTTTCGACAACCGTTGTTGGCGATTTTGGGTGGGTGATTTTGGTGGATGGCTTTCTAACTGCTTAATAATTGGGGTGTTTTGCTTATTGGCTTGTTTGCCGGAGTGGCTGTGCGGTTGTTGGTGGGATCTGCGGATTGTAAAGAATTTCGGATCTATTTTTGGACCTGGCTGAGAGTGAGGATTTGTTCAATTTTTCGGGAAGTTTTAATAGGTTATGGAGTTTCTAGGACAATGATGCGGATCGTTCCTCACCGGCATCCTACGTACTTGTTCCTGCTTTTTGATGCGGTTCGTGCCTCGGCAACTGCTCCCTGCGTTGCTCTACCTCCTGCATGGCCCAGGCCAGCTTCTCGACCGGTTCCCGGTCTCACCTTCTCCATGCAGTCGTCACCGGCATCCTACGTACTTGTTCCTGCTTTTTGATGCGGTTGGTGCCTTACCGGCATCCTACGTACTTGTTTCAGCTTTTTGATGCGGTTGGTGCCTTGCCGGCATCCTACATACTGGTTCCAGCTTTTTGATGCGGTTGGTGCGTCATCGCATCCTACATCGTAATGCGGCTAGCCAGTTAATCATATTCGTCTATCCGACCAAAGCTTTTCTCATTAATAGGCACAGGCACTGAAACCAGCTTCGGAGAGTTGCATGCCTGTGTAAAGAAATTTTAGTAATGCAATTTTGAAGTGCGAGGAATTTATGAGTTTTAAATCGCGTGAGTTATACCGTCATAGTATAAAAAACGTATCCCTGTATAAAAACAAAAACCCCGCATTGAAGCGGGGTTTCGTCTCTTAAACCAAAATGGGGAGATATCGTTAAGCTATTTTTCTTCTGCTCAAACCAATACCCAGCAATCCCAACGCTAACATTGACAAAATTCCAGGCTCTGGAACACTGATTCTGTCTTGCAGTACAACGTTGTCCAGAAGCATACCAATGTTATCACCACCGCTAGCACCGAAGCTGAACATGACCACAGATGGATTGAGTAAGTCACTGATGGAAAAATTCAGATTATAGGTAGTAAATCCTACGTTTTGCGCTAATGAAATGTTGGTGCTTGCTGCTGTTCCACTGCCTAACAATATTGCGATGTTTGCTGTTGTGAGTTCGCTGCTGGCATCACGTTGATTGCCGGCCAGATCAAACGACAACGTATAATCACCAGGAGCGAGCGACTCAAGATGGCCCATAATTCCCGCATTTGCAGTTGAACCATCCAGATCGATATATAAACCGTTACCTGGTAAAAAGTCGAAGAATCCGTTTCCAATCAAATCGACAGTGCCGTCCATAACAGACCAGGTAGAACTGAAACCGGTGTAGTTAAGTGCCCCTACACCTCCATTGTAAGAATTAAAATTATCTTCAAAAACAATCGTCGCATTTGCAGTCCCAACTATTGCTAATGACAAAGCCACGGCACTCATTGCGTTTTTAAGTAACTTCATATCGCTCCCCATTTTTACTCTTAAGCTTTCAAACAAAAATATCTGTCAATAAAAATTCATTTGCTCAATTATTACACAATGCGTGCCAAGGTTGATTAGTTATTGTTTTATCGGGATAATTTTAAATTTTGAGCTATTTTTAACCTTATTGCATGCCAACTGTGTAAAACAATCCGACAATCAATCATGCGTGAATAGTTAGCATCATTATCCTGTTAATGCCGCTTTAGGTTACTGATAATTTTAAGATTACTGGTTTAACGCACCTTGTTAGCATGCCTGCGTAACTGGAAGGATCAACAATCTGGATGTAAAAAATTTCAGACAATTTTTTAGATTTAATTCGGATTGGAAGCATTACATAAATTAATTATATATTAACAGGTTATGATTTTTTTTGTTGTGGATAAAAGGACTTTTTGATGCGGTTCGTGCCTCATCATCCTACTGGCTTGTTCCAGACGTTGTCCCGGCGCTTGTTCCTGACAGCGCTCTTGACTGCATGACAGCATCTGGGCTGCACAAAGCGCAAACCGTTGCTCGCATGAAGCCGCAGCGGAATGCGGGAAAAACGGGGCCGATGTCTCTATCCCCGGATTCTGTTGCATTTAAATCCCTCGGGTACTGCATCTGGGCTAAACGCTGAGGTTGCCGCAAATTCGGTACTATTCTATAAAATAGGTGTTATTCGTATCTGACTTGAACAGGTTCCTTTAGCAAACAAAATCAACCATGGGGTGCTGGAATTGAAGTTACCGAACACTGAACAAGCCGTCATTTCGGAAGCCAAAATTCGGGACTATCTCCTGTCTACCGTCCACCCCATAGGCCGCTTCAAATCCATAATTTTCCGTAATTTGGGCTATTCCAGCGATAATTGGATCGCCTTCAAAATGATTTAAAAGAATTTTTTTAATTAGGCGCTACATTAAAAGAATACACTGAATACGGCGTTAAATACGAAATACGTGGTATTATTACCGGACCTTTTGGAAAATCTACCACGCTGATCACAGCCTGGATTGTAAAAGCAGGAGAAGATTTTCCAAGGTTCATTACCGCCTACCCAGGAGGTTGAGAATGACGATCAAGTTGCTAGATACAGTTGTATTGGATAAAGATATTCCCGAGCACAATCTCAAAAAAGGCGATCTAGGCGCGGTTGTTGAGCTTTATGAGCCAGACGGCCTCGAAGTCGAATTTGTTTTGGGCTCAGGAAAAACAAAAGCCCTTCTCACACTTAAAACATCTGATGTCAGATCAATGTCTGAAACCGACATACTTTCAGTCCGATCTGAAAATGCCGCCTGAGCACCACTCATCTGTTGCGAACTATGCCTTCCAGTGGACGTCGTCGCTACCACGCCAACGCTGCTGAAGACGCCGTCTGAAGATATAAAGCTGGCCAAAGAGCGTAAAGCGAAACTGTAGAAATGATATGAGTAAACACATCGGCAGTAATTTCGACGATTTCCTGGATCAGGAAGGGGTTCTGGCGGAGGCGCAGGCTATTGCCGTTAAGCGCGTCATCGCCTTCCAATTGGAAGAACTCATGAAGGAGCAGAAACTTTCGAAGACCCAGTTGGCCAAGCGTATGAAAACGAGCCGGGCGTCTTTGGATCGGCTGCTCGATCCGGACAACGCTTCCGTTACTTTGTTGACTTTAGAACGCGCTGCCAAGGCATTGGGCAAGCACATCAAGATCGAGTTGGCGGCATAGGCAGCACGCAGCGCTAGCCAATTACCCGTTTCCGCAATTTAGTCATCATGGTTTTTCATTCCACAACTTTGCCTGATTCCCATGCTCTGCGTGGGAACGGGAAATTCGTTCGATGCGGTTCGTTCCTCGGCAACTGGTTCCTGACGTTGTCCCCGCGCTTGTTCCATCCTTTTGATGCGGTTCGTGCCTCACTGGCATCCTACATACTCGTCCTTCCCTGGACTCGTACCTCGCACATGGCCCAAGCCAGCTTCTCGACCGGTTCCCGGTCTCACCTTCTCCATGTGCTCATCACCTTATACTGTGCTGTTACGATTCTAGGATTCATTGTCCATGACATTTTTTAACAAGGGTACAATAGGTGGCAGATCTTTGTGTATTGTTTCCCATACGATTCGCATATCCACGCCGAAGTATTCATGCACAACGATATTTCGCAGGCTACGCATTTTGTGCCAGGGAACGTCAGAGTAACGTTGTTCAATTTCGGAAGGGATTTGGCGCGCTGCTTCGCCAATGATAGTAAAATTTCTGATTACAGCGTCGATGGTAATATCACTGGCGCGAAACCTATCAAGGTCCATACTGTGAGTGTACCGCTGTACTTTGTCGATCGCGCTTAAAATATCCTCTAAATATAATTTCCACTGTCTAGGCGGCACGGATTGCCTCTTTTAATATTTGATCACGAAGCTGGTGTTTAAGCGATTCAGTGGTTGCTAAATCGACTTTTCTGTTGAAAATACTTTCTAAAAATTCTTTCAAATCTAAAAATTCAAACATTCCCACGGGACGGCTAAATTCAACCAGCACGTCGATATCGCTATCGGGCCTGGCCTCGCCCCTGGCAATTGAACCAAATAGTGATAGCGAAGCTACACCGAGGCGATTGAGTTTCATCCGGTTTTCGGCGATCAATTTTATTGCGGTATCTTTGTCCATACGTATTAGTTTAATTGGGTAATGTAAAAAAATCGAGTTTTGGCGCTTGTTAATTTGCTTAGAATATATCTGCTGTCCCACAAATTCCGTCTCCCTTTGAGGGGCAGAAGGTTACGAGTGCTGGGAAGCACGAGGTACGAGTCCACCATGGCCCAGGCCAGCTTCTCGACCGGTTCCCGGTCTCACCTTCTCCATGTGCTCATCTCCGCATCCTTCAACAGAGCCGTTCGTCAGCAACGGACTCGTACCCAGCTTCCTACGCCATTATGGTATTTTCGTATTGAGTAACTAGCCGGAGGTCACAATAAACATCAATCCGAATATTGTTGGTCCGGTAACAATGAACAGTATTAAAGCTATCAGCCAAAACTGACAAAACAATTTCATCCACAGTGACGGTGTGTAAGGAGATGCATACCCCTTAAATCGTCGTTGATGCAGAATCAATGGGAACGCTGTACGCACTATATAGGTTGCGTAACGCAACAGGCTGAATGGCCATACATTGTATACACCAACCTCTCCCGGTGTGAAAAAGGGCGGCTTGAAGAAGTGTTCGTCAAATTTTTTTGCGAGTAACTAACCCAATATATGTTGCACTAAGACCAATGCAAAGAAATAAATAGGAAGACCAATGATAAATGACACAAATAACCAATCAAACAGCGTGCCGTACTGAACTAAATCAGTGAAGGACTCTATCCGCTGCATAGACTATCAACTCCGGTACTCTTTGCAAAATCAATGTGCCGCCCACGTGTGTTGTACAGGTGCTTAGCGCCGTAACCGGATGCCAACCCAGATACGGCACCACCTACCCCGATTACCAACGCGGCAACCCAACCAACAGGCGTGACCATCGCTACTATGGCCAGTGTTGCTAAACCGCCATAGACTGCCCCGCCTATTACTCCTCCAACGCTTTCCACCAGTATTTCATTCTTTGTATGCCGATCCGCGGTATTGGCAATTTCATGGCAGGCCACGGCTAAGCCGACTGCGGAAAGTACGACGCCACCGGCACGGGCCTTTTTGGCGATGTTCAACATTTTTACGCTTTGTTTTTCCAGACTGATGGTTGGCCTTCTGCCCCTTTTGCGGGATATTCTCAGCACTTCACTGGCGGGTTTGCTGCCATGAAGTATGCGCTTGGTGGGGCCAAGGTTGGTGTCGAGTTTGTTGAGCAGTTGTTTGCGCTTGTAGTCATAAGCGCCTCGCGATTTTTTTCTGGCTTTAAAGTCATTGTAATTCTGGACCATTTCCCCCATCAGCGGTGCGTTGGTTTTAAAACTTGGTGTCGATCATCGTCATGCTTGCGGTGCGGGCGCCCAGCATGACGGGCGTCAACCAGCTCATTAATTCGCGCTCCTGAGGGGTTGATTTGTTCCAGCCCGCCAGCAGGTCGTCGAGGCTGTCCTTGTCTGCGCTGACGATGGGAACAGGGTCATTGGCGCCGGGCGCCGGACAATATTGCTGCGGTATATCGATAAGCAGCGCCTGGCCGGGATGAATGACGTTAGGATTGGTAATCTGTG
>JAKEGK010000195.1 GCA_022627515.1 Gammaproteobacteria bacterium | reverse complement strand
GGCTGAAAGTCAGCTAAAAGAAGTAGTTATCGAGAAAAATCAGACCTTAATCGCCTCGGGAAGCTGGGGCGAAATGGGAAGCGAGACTCTAAACTTTAGTAAAAATATTAAAATCCGTTTTAATGGAACGCGTTTGAATTTCCATTGTTGCCAATCCTTCCACCTTAATCAAAGCTTGTAAAGTACTTCATTTAATACCCAAAATACCCAAGCATCCATCTGTAAAGTAAACTTTACAAATTGTGACGGTGGCGGCCGGATTTTGTGTATAGGAAGCAAATTAAAGACCAGTTTGGTAAGCAACTGTTTTAAGTGGAAGATCCAGGAATACTGCGTGATTAAATTTCTAAAGTGTAAAAATTCACGACAGCTGTTTGTGTTGCAGAACCATCAATGCCCATTATTCATGCAACACTGGCATACAACTAACATAATCGAAGGGTAAATAACTATAAACGGCGGCGCTTTCGAATGGATGCGGGGACGTTTACCGCCTGTAACCGCTACCAGCCAAACACCACACCTTCCAAAAGATTGGAGTGCTCGGAATATTCATCCTTTTTCGCCGCAATAAATGGAGAGGATTGCTGTCCGCCAAACCGTTTGACGATCCCTTCCGCGGCTTTTTTGCCTTTTTCATCCAGCGTGAGCGACCGGATAATTTCCTGTTTGTATTTTGAATCAATGCGCGGGCTGACGGAAATCGCCTGATTGGGTAAAGCCTTGCTTTTATACAACACACGCATACCGGCGCGGTCATTTTTAGTCAGTGTTTTTTCGTAATAGTTGGTGCGGAATACCGCGGCCCGGCACTCGCCTTTTTTGAAAGTCTCATGAACGCTTTTGTATCCGCCCTGCACACCCCAGATAATGGGTTGCCGTACCGGATTCTGGAATTGATCAATGACCGTCAGAGTAGCCAGGTTGGGTGGCGGTATACCGCAGATTTTTTTACCCACCAAATCCTTCATGGCTTTTATGTCCTGATCATCTTTGTTGACAACAATCACAAACTCTAGCGTGCCAGGCAACTTCACCAACACATCATGGTTTAAATGCGCAACACGCCAGCCGACAAAATGGGGACCATCGAACACGATATCGTATACATCGTGGCGCAGGTCACGCTGATATTCCAGCCAGTTCTTCGGATGCCGGTAAATAACTTTCTCACCCAATAACTGCGAAAGGTGAGCCGCCAGTGGTGCGTAGATTTTTTCGCCGGCTTCAGGGAGTTCACGTGGAGGCGCAGTCATTATTAATTCCGCTATTGCCAGGCGAGTGGTTGCCAAACCAATAAGTAGTACCACGAAAAAATACAAAGGTTGTTGGCTATTTTTCTGCATACATGACGAATCTTTTACCCGGACAATTACCATCTGCTTTGCGCGTTATAGTTTTATCATACTACCGCAGGCATTGGTACATCTATTTTATCCAATTCGTCATATTTTCCTTAGCTTATATTAAGTCTTTGAATTTCAACTGGTACGGTACTCGGCGCTTAACATCATTTCTTCAAGATACATTGATACTCATTGCATAATTCAATCTTGTAAAAATTACATTACAAAAAAAAGCTGCCTTACCATTGTGTGCATACTCGTGTGAAGATTTAGTTTGAACGCCGTTTGTCGGTCACACGACGTTGGCCCTGAATATCGCCACCATTGAAAAGTGCTGCTGCCGGGTCACCGTCACATCTTCAACTAGCCTGGTCAGCTATGCCTGTTCCCGCAAGCTCTAGCATAAGCACTTCTCCTTTCCATGATTCGGTCATCCCTATATTTGGATAGTACTGCTGGCGAACACGCAACTGTTGCGGCAGCGCGCCGGCTTTATCCCGGAACACAGCTAATGACTGGGAGTAATCAGATCTTTGCAGCGGAACATGAACCAGCCCAGCCAGCAAGATCACATCCATCCTGTGAACCGTACCCAGCCAAAGTTGGGTCTTATCCTTCCCAACGCCGGGATTTGCGGCCCAGAGACGCAATACAATCAAATGCCTTTTATCCATGCCGGGGGCGAGCAGCAGCAATGCTTCCTTTTCATTGAACATCTCTTTCTTTCCAACGGGTAACTGACCGAAGCGTGGTTCCGGCAAGAAATAATTCAACGTGTTTTTGATGGTGAATTCCGGCGCCGTTATCCATTTTGCGTTCAGCAAAAAACGTTCGATATCATGCAAAGCACCCCACCACTGGATGGTAATGGGATATCTGCTGTTAAACTGGATGGGCAAATTGGAAAACCCGGACCAATGGTCATTCCACCATTGCGCGTCTACCGCTTCCTCTTTGTTTGCCAACGGCTGATAACGTATTTCATATTGCGACACAAAGAACACCATGCCTCCGGCCAGCATCCCCATTAAGCCAAGGCTGATAATGTTTTCCCTGGCCTTGCGCAATCCAAAAAAATCCGCCAGCGTTTCAATCGTCGCCATCAAGGCATAGGCCACCAGCAGCTTGATAATATATCCCACGGTGACTGCCAATATAATCAGAATGACGATCACGGCAATCAGCCGCAAAAAAACCTCGCTGGCGAGTTGAATGGATTCGCCAAACGCCACGCCGGGCAGAATCACCACCGGCGCCCAAAGAAGCGCCGACACCACGTTGATGAAATAAAATTTTCCCTGCGGCATATGCATAATGCCCGCAACGGCGGGAATAATGGGGCGTAATGGTCCGACAAAACGTCCAAACAACACACTTACGCCGCCATGACGCTTAAAAAACTTTTCGCCTTGAGGAATCAACTTAGGATAGCGGGATAACGGCCAGATATGGCGCAGCTGTTGATCGAAGTGGCGGCCCAGCCAGTAACTCGCCCAGTCGCCAACAATTGCGCCGGCAGCCGCCCAGAACAGGGCTTGCCAGAGATCAATTGCATTCAATCCCACCAGCGCGCCAATACCCAGCATAAACACCATGCCGGGCACGGCAATACCCACCAGCGCCAGCGACTCCCCCGCCGCGACCAGGAACACAATCAATCCGGCCAATTCAGGATGCCGTGTTATCCAGTCCAGTAACGGTTGAATCGTTGACAGATCCATTCGCTAGGAAGACGGCTGAATTTGTTGAACGATGATTTTCTGCGTTCGCCGCATGAACGTACGATATAACACCGGAATGACAAACAGGGTCAATACCGTGGAAAACAGCAGGCCCCATACAATCGCGGACGCAACCGGTCCCCACAGCAGGGACTTCCCGCCGAGCCCCGCCGCCAGTGAAAACAAACCCGCGATCGTGGTCAGGGACGTAATAATAATGGGGATGACACGGCGCCGCGCCGCATAAATCGTGGCATGTAACACACTCATGCCCTGCGTGAGGCGTTGATTGGCGGCGTGGATCATGACAATTGCCGAGTTAACCGCGATACCTGTTAACGCCACAATCCCGTACAGGGTGAACAGGCTTAACGGATTCTGCGTTACGATTAATCCCAGCGTGACACCGGTGAAGGCCAGCGGCACCGTCGTCAAAATCATGAACGGTTGCCAATAGCTGGAAAATTGCGTTCCAAGAATTAAATAAATCAAACCCAAACCCAGCAGAAACAGGATCAGCAGGGAATCCATGCTTTCCTGAATATCATCCAGTTCACCGGAAAAATCCAGATCAATTGCGGGATGGTTGACCTGCAGCTGCCGCCATTGTTCCTTGATAATGTTATTGGCCACCACCGTATCGGTTATTTCCTTGTCCAGATCGGCCTCAACCGTTATCGTGCGCCGGAAATTGTAATGGCGGATGTTGCCGCGGCCTATGCCGGTTGCAACCTTCACCAGCTGCCCTAACGCGATAACACCGCCATTGGGTAACGCGATGCTGCGTTGCAACACGCTATCAACATCATTCAATATCGCGGGAACGGCGCGCACCCGCACATCCAGCTCCTCACCCTGATGCTGCATGCTCGCGACTATCTCGCCATCAAACAACAGGCGGATGGTGCGGGCGATATCGGCCGGATTCAGCCCGGCATTGCGCAACGCCTCTGTATCAAACTGCAACTGCAATTCCAGCTTGCCGGGGCTGTCATCATCCGACAGGTTTTTACTGCCCGGTATATCCCTGATCACTTGCTTGAGATCCTGCACCGCGCTCTGAATGTCCTCAAACCGGTCACCACGGACTTTTACACTAATGGGTTTTCCCTTGGGTGGGCCGCCTTCCATTATCAGAAAGGATATTTTTGCAGGGCCCAGTGTATTCTCGACGTCAGCGCGTATGGCTTCCACGACATCAGGTGTGGTGCGGATATCCGGTGTCTTGGGATTCAGACTTACTGTTAATTGGCCGTATTGATCACCGAAAAATGGAGCCATCTCGGTAAACATTTGTCCCGCCACCGAGCTAAGTCCGCGGGCTTCACCCGGCAGCAAATGTTTCCACACTTTACGCTCGATAATTTCCACTTGTTTTAAAGTGTCGTGCAAACGGGTGCCGGCAGGCATCTCCACGTTCACATAAAACAGCCGGATGGGATCAAACGCAAAAAACTGTATCTTCACCAAACCAGCCGCAAATGACGCAATCGTGGCCGCGAATAAAATTATTATCACCGCGATCGACAAGCCTGGTTTTCGCATCACCTTCACTAAAGCGCGTGAATAATTAATCCTGACCCAGTGTGTCATCCGGGTTCTCCAGCCGTGAAATATGGAAGGATTTTCAAAATTAAGTTTTGCCATCGACACGTGAACCGGCAACATCCAGTAAGCCTCCAGCAGGCTAAGCGCGAGCGCCAACGTCACCACAAATGGAATCACGAACATGAAATCACCCAGAATTCCGGGCAGCAGCATCAGTGGTAAAAACGCCGCGATAGTCGTCATTACCGAAGAAGTCACCGGGCTGAAAACTTCGCGCAGGGAATCCAGTGAAGCCTCGATCGCCGCAGCACCGCGCAGTATACGATAGTAAATGGCTTCAACCACCACGACCGCATCGTCAATCAGCATACCCAGCACGATGACAATACCCAGTAATACACTTTGATTCAGCGTCTGGTTTGCAATGTCCAGAAAAATAAATGTGCCCGCCAGAGTAAACGGGATACCCAGGCCGAGGAAAAACGAGATACGTGAACCCAGAAATATCCAGGCGACCAGAATGACCAGCAGCAAGCCCAGTACCGCATTGCTTTGCATTACATTCAGCGCGGTTTGCGTCGGGATGCTTTGATCGTCCAGCAACACCACGCGAATGCCGAATTGATCCACCAACTGGTTTTTTTGTTCGATGTAGCCGCGAATACTCTCCACCAGGTCCAGCGTGTTGACATAGGCCTGCTTGGTAATGCCATAAAGCACGGCAGGCTGTCCTTCGTAGCTGGCTGCTTCGGTGGGAACTTCCCGGCCGCGGAATACCCGCGCCACCGCGTCCACCGGCACACTGCCCTGCGTGCCGATAATGGGCAGGCGCGCCAGGTAGCCGGGATCACTGTCCGTGCCGATCAATCGCACCAGCCATTGGCGGTTACCGACATCCAGATCCCCGGCTGCTATATCCTTGAAGAAAGCGCTGATAGTACCCGCCAGCTGCGTCGGACCGATGCCGTTAGCCTGCAACCGTTCCGGAAAAAATTCCACCAGCAATTCGGGTTCCACCAGGGCGGCGGTGTTGACATCATCCACGCCTTTAATGCGTTCAATATCTTTTCTGACATTCAACGCGGTGCGGCGCAGGATTTCGTCATCCGCCTTGCCGGTAACCACCACGGTTGCGGTAGGAAAGGAATTCGCGGTGGTAATTTCCAGTATCTGCGGATCATCAACGTCTTCCGGCAACTCGGCGTTGGTTTTACTCTGCACTTCGCGCCGCAAATCGTTAACCCGTTTATCAAAGACACGCTCGGAGATGTCATTAAAACGCACTAATATATTGGACAGGCTTTCGCGGCTGGTGCTGGATACAAATTTGATATCGGCGACCTGCGCAATCGCTTCTTCCAGCGGATCAGTCACGAGTTTCTCCACATCTTCCGCGGATGCGCCAGGCAGGCGCGTAACGATACTTATCCAGTTAAAATTGATTTCCGGATCCTGCGCGCGCGGCATCTTGAAATACGTCAGCAAACCCACCAGCGTCACCACGGCAAACATGGCGTTCGCCAGTACATGGTTTTGCAATAAGCGCCTTAACATATTCATAAAGGGATGTGGAAATTCCGGCCGGCTGCTTGACTCAACACGCAATCGTTCTTGATGTTACTTCAATATGGAAACATTATCGCCGTCATGCAACTGAAAGCCGCCTTTGGTGACAATCTGAGTATTCAGCGGCAAAGCAACGAACGCCGGGCGGCCCTCGGCGGCGTCTTCAAGAACGACAAATTTGGCGCGCTGGTCCGCGGTTACAACAAAAATTCCCAGACTGCCTTCTCTCTGCACCAACACTTCCGGCGGCAGATGCGGCTGCCGATTTTTCCAGATTAATTCGCCTGCCACTCCGACGAGAGTCTTGGCGTCATTGAAAGTCAAACGTACTTCCTGGGTCCGGGCGATCGGATCAATAACCGGCAGTACGTCGCGCAAATGCAGTGAATAGTTATTACTGCGGTCCTGAAAGTACAACTCCACCGCCTGCTGCAAGGATGCAATTTGATAGCTCTGCAGCTTGGCGGTGACTTCTCGCTGTTGCGCATCGACGATTCGCAGCAATGGTGTGCCCGGATTCGCCAGCTCACCGACGCTGGCAATCTTTTCAGTAATCACGGCGTTATAGGGAGCAACAATATTGCATTTTGTGAGATTGTGCCTGGCTTGCTGCAGGGAAACCTGACGCGATTGCCGTTCCGACTGAAGCACCGCCAGGTCTGTTTCTCTTTGTTTCAGTAATTCTTCCGAAACCGCCTGCTGATCTTTCAACTGTTGCGCGCGTTGCAGTTGGTACTGCGCAAATTCAATGCGCGCTTCCAATGCTTTTAACTCCGCCTCTTCGCGCTGCAAAGCGAGTTCGAAATCCTTTTTACGCAGTGTCACCAGCACTTCTTTCCTGTTAACCTGCTGTCCGACCACGACGGGTATGCTTTCCACAATCGCGCTGATCTCGGCGCTCAATTGGCTTTCGTTAAGCGCGATTACCGTGGCCGGCGCCTTGTATTGGGGATAAATAGCAATGGATTTAAGATCACGCGCTTCCACGGACCGCGCATTAAGTGGCGCGGCGGCAGTGAATCCGCTAACACCGCTCAATATAATTCCCGCCAGCAGCAATATTGCATACGAAGCGGGGGGACCGGCAATTTTCAAGACCGGTGTGATAGCCGCGAAACAACAGCGCATCGTTTAATCCTTTGGTAATCCGAAAAGTTATCTGAGCACTACAGACTGCGCATTCAGCGTAAAGTGCCAAATACTTTTTCCGCGGCATCCAGCGTCGCATTGATCTCCCTGGGTGTATGCGCGGCGGATACAAATCCCGCCTCGTAGGCGGACGGCGCCAGATAGACTCCCGCATTCAACATGGCATGAAAGAAAGCCTTGAAGCGCTCTATATTACATTCGGTGACTTGTTTGAAGGAGGTGATGTTATCCGCGCCAGTGAAGAAAATACCAAACATGCCGCCGACCTGGTTGGTGGTGAGTGGTATGCCCGCCGCCTTGGCGCGCTGTTTCAAACCAGCACATAACATGGCGGCCGTTTGGTTTAACTTATCGTGAAATCCTGGCGCCTGAATCAGTTTCAATGTAGCTAATCCCGCAGCCATGGATACCGGATTGCCGGACAGCGTTCCCGCCTGATAGACCGGACCCAGCGGCGCGATTTTTTCCATAATGGCTCTCTTGCCGCCAAAAGCGCCCACCGGCAAACCGCCGCCGATCACTTTACCGAGCGTGGTCAGATCCGGGTTCACGCCATAATGCTGCTGCGCGCCACCTAATGCAAGGCGAAATCCCGTCATAACTTCATCGAATATCAGCACCGCGCCGTAATTGTCGCAGACTTCGCGCAGGGCT
Source organism: Gammaproteobacteria bacterium (assembly GCA_022627515.1). Taxonomy (GTDB): domain Bacteria; phylum Pseudomonadota; class Gammaproteobacteria; order SZUA-152; family SZUA-152; genus JAKEGK01. Next base: position 6,751 of record JAKEGK010000195.1, on the reverse strand, counting down.
TCGAGAAAACCCGGCACCGGAGGAATGCAATTCATGTTACCGGCAACCGGCTCCACGATCACGCAGGCTACCTGACCACCCACTTCCCGGAACAATTGCTGCACCTGATTAATATCGTTGTAGTTTAGCGTGATGGTATGTTCCGCCAGGGACGCCGGCACACCCGGCGAGGTGGGAACGCCCAGGGTCAGGGCGCCGGAACCCGCTTTCACCAGTAGCGAATCGGAATGACCATGATAACAACCTTCAAATTTCACCAGCTTATCGCGGCCGGTGTAACCACGCGCCAGCCGGATCGCGCTCATGGTTGCTTCGGTGCCGGAGTTCACCATGCGCACCATTTCAATTGACGGCACCAGCTCACACACCAGTTTGGCCATTTCAGTTTCAATCGCCGTCGGAGCGCCATAACCAATGCCTTGCGCGACTACCTCTTGTACGGCTTTGATGACATCCGGATGCTGATGACCGACAATCATTGGCCCCCACGATGCCACATAATCAATGTAACGCTTATCATCTTCGTCGATCAGGTACGCGCCTTCACTGTGCTTGAAGAAGACGGGATCGCCGCCGACGCCGCGGAATGCGCGCACCGGGGAATTCACGCCGCCGGGAATGTATTGTTGAGCCTGTTCAAATAATTCATGTGATCGCGTCATAATGAAATCCTTAACTGATTTGTTTTATCTTTGTTATGACAACAGATGCGCTTGGCCTGCCGTGCTTCAAAAGCATTCTGCTAACTCTTGCGCCGCCTGTTTGACATCCTCTGCGCCAAACACGGCATTGATCACCACGAGCATATCGGCGCCCGCGGCGATCAGTAGTTTAGCATTATTGGCCGTGATTCCCCCAATACAAGCTACCGGTATCCAAAGTTCAGATTTCGCCCGGATCAGGAGTTGGACATCGGCTTGTACCGCGTCTGGCTTGGTGGAGGAGGAGAAAAAACGCCCAAAAGCAATATAATCCGCTCCCGCCGCTTGCGCCGTACGCGCCAGCTCAAGGCGGTTGTAGCAGGAAATACCTATAATCGCTGAATCGCCTAACATATTGCGGGCGTTAGCCAGCGGCGCATCCTTTTGCCCCAGGTGCACACCATGCGCACCCACTTCAGCCGCTAGCGGCACATCGTCATTCACTAAAAAACAGACATTATAACGCTCGCAAAGTGTCTTGATGGCTAGCGCCTGTTCCCGGCGAATCGATGCAGGCAGCAATTTTTCGCGGTATTGCACAATGCGCGCGCCGCCTTCAATGGCGCACTGGATTTTGTCTAGCAGTTCGAATGTGGATAATGGCTGGATACTGGAACACGGAGTGATGACGTACAAGCCATACAAAGCAAAGCGGGTTTTATTCGTCGTCGTCTCCATGCGCCCAAAATAACCGGTTGGGGATCGATTGTCCCATGCCGATACGATAACCGTGATTTAATGTTTCCCAGGTATATTCTTGCGCTTCATAAATCGCATTGGCCGGGTCGAGGCCCTGGGCCAGCAAACCCGCAATAGCGACGGCCAGTGTACAACCTGAGCCGTGAAAACTATAGGGTAACCGCTCCCAATTAAAAGACTCTATCAATTGGTGGTCAGAGTACAGGTTATTGATGACGGTGGGGGTGTTTTCATGCGTGCCGGTGATCAACACGTATTCGCAGCCATTTTCGAGCAGTTCCTGCGCGCATGCATCCAGGGAGTCCGCTTCCTGGGCAAAAGCCCTGGCTTCCTGGCTGTTGGGGGTCAAAATGGTGACATAGGGAAACAACAGGTTCACCATGGCGTCAAGAATTTCGTCGTCGGCCAGCATGCCTCCGCCACCCGCTGCAACCACCGGATCCAGGACCACCGGCAAATCCGGATAGTCCAGTAATATGGTGTGAATGACTTCCACAATTTCAACACTGCCCAGCATGCCAATCTTGATACTGGCCACCGGCACATCTTCCAGGATCGCTCTTGCCTGCTCAATAACCAATGCGGGATTCATGGGTTCGAAACGTTTAACATTTACCGTATCCTGCACGGTAACAGCGGTTATTACCGGCGCGGCGTGACAACCCATGCTGGCCAGTGTCTCAATATCCGCTTGCACCCCGGCGCCACCGCTGGGATCTGTGCCAGCAAACACCAACACAACGGGTACGGTGGCGTTCTTATTCATCGGTTTATCCCTTTTACGCGCGCGGCGTTTTCAAATTTCGTGTCTATGTGTGTCCGCGGATCTGTCCGATCACACCGGTTTTTTTATCATTTTTAACAACTCGGTACTGTCAAGTGTAGCACTTGTAACTGATTGAAATCAGTATAACTCTTCGAAACTGATCCGGAGTAACCGCAAACAGGCTTCACTGGCAATACCATGGATTTTTTATTCATGTTCTAAAAAATAGCGGCAAATCTATAGAACTACTTTATATAAAAGAATACGGGAAACGTAAAAACATAACGATAAAATACGCTCTTAAGCCCTCTAAACACCTGATAAACAAATAGCAATTTGTCGACTACACTTAATCTTTATGAAAGACATAACAGACTCCCTGATGAAACAACGTCCCATGGACTCGTTAAGCGGAATGGCCAGTATTGCTTACGAGTACTGCCAGCTAATCGAGAACCTGGAGACCAATCCTCTTGGCGACACATGGATCCAGCAAATGGGGCAACTGCTGCCAAAACTACATGCCGCCATCGTAATGTTAGACACGCCGCAACAGTACAGTTATACCCATCATCTGGAAAACGATGACATCCGTTGCGAATTATTCATGCGTCTGAACGAATTTTTTCTGAGCGACCAAACCATCTGGCCGGATTTCGACAAGTATGATTTAAAGCTGCACATGTGTGAAAGCCTGGCTTATGACTTTACCGATATGTATTTTGATCTGAAGCGCGGGCTGGATCTGCTTGATCTGTACCCCCATCAGCCCAACCATGCCGCAAGCAACTGGCGTTCCAGCTTTTTTTATCACTGGGGACGGCAACTGGTTGACGCCGAAGGCTGGTTATATGCGGTCGGCCTGCGTGACAGCAACAGCAGCCTCGCCGAACTCTCTTCATTTAAAACGGCTTAGCGATCACACAAAACACCACCACAAACAGCGGCAGCACCGGGATTTCATTAATCATGCGGTAGAATCTGTGGCTGCGGGTATTCCTGTTGTCACGAAACACTTTTACCAGGTGACCGCAATAAAAATGATAGGCGATAAGAACCACTACCATTACCGCCTTGACCCAGAACCAGCCCGTGTTCGAGTACGCATCCCACGCGTAACCGAATACCAGCATCAAGCCAAACAATAACGCACCGTAAAAGCCAATGTTGGTAATAATGTATAACTTGCGTTCCATCACCTTGAAACGTTCATCACCCGGCGCATCCTCGCACGCGGCGTGATAAACAAACAGGCGCGGTAAATAAAACAGACCGGCAAACCACATCACCATGAAGATGATATGCAGCGACATTATCCAGGGCATCGTATGCATCGGGCTCTCCTGCCGGGCTTGATAGAATCCACAATTGATCAATGATAACGGTAATACGTCTCAATCATCTGCCGGGTAACCACACCATGAATAGCGGCACGGTTCGCACGTTCCCCGCCTTTATGACCAATGTACAGGTGCCCGACATATAAAACATCCAGATCTAGTTCTTCCATGCGTTCCAGCGCCAGTTGCAGCGTGTCCCTGATCCCTATCGCTACACTATCATAACGTTGAGCGGGTATTTGCAGCAGATCAATTTCGTCCTGTTGATTCACGGCGAGAAACTGCGCCAGATCTGCGCTCGGCATGATAGCTGCCGGCAGATTATCTTTTTCGATCACCAGCCATTCCGGCGCTTTCTGCAGCAATTCCTGCGCTGCATCACGGCGCAGCAGACTGGGCGAACGCGCAAAGGAGCGCGTCATAATACCGGCGACACCTACCCTCCGCAATGACTGCGCAACCGGATTGCTGCGGAAGTCCAGCCCGCGTTCTTTCATTAGCATCAAAAACACGCTTTCCTGACGGAACAGATGGCTGCTGGTCAATCCGGCGACGATAACAACCAGCATGCCCGGCATGATAATGTTGGTGTTAACGGTCAATTCGAGTAATGCCATCAGCGCAGCCAATGGCGCCTGCAATGTCGCTCCCATCATTGCCGCCATGCCCAGCATGGCGTAAAAACCCGCTGATGCGACGTCATTGGGCATGATGGCATGCGCCACACTGCCCATGATGCCGCCTGCCGCCGCGCCAATCACAACGGTTGGCCCGATCAAACCGGCCGGCAATCCCAATCCCAGGCTAACGGTTGTTGCGAGCAGCTTCACTGCCACGATGGCAATCAACAATCCGACTCCCAGTTCGCCAAGAATTGCCGCGTTTACAGTGTCGTAACCAATGCTCATTATCTGCGGCACCCATAACGCACCGGTTCCGGTCACGGCGCCGGCCAGCAGCATGCGGTTAATAAAGGCGATCTTTTGCGACATTTTGGTGGTCCAGCGCATAATCCATATAAACAGCGCCGCCAGCGCACCAATGGCAACACCCATCACCAGAAGAAACACCAAATCGCTCAGACTTGATAAGTGCAGTAGCGGCACTGAAAAAGCCGCTTGCTTGCCAAACACCGCCTGGCTGAGCACTGCCGCGCTGACAGCCGACAGGATCACCGGCGCAAATCCGGCAATGGTGTATTCCATTACTATCACTTCCATCGCGAATATCACACCGGCAATCGGCGTGTTAAACGACGCGGCAATGGAAGCGGAGGCGCCGCAGGCAACCAGTATCCGCAAGGTGTTGTTTGGCAACTTTAACCATTGGCCAATGAAACTGCCACCCGCGGCGCCCAGGTGCACACCCGGCCCTTCGCGGCCAACCGAATGGCCGGCAATGATACTGATTGCCGCACCAATAAATTGCGCCACAAAATTTCTGACCGGAAGATTTCCTTGATGATAAGCCAGGCGTTCCATGACGTGCACAACACCCACTTGCACGGGTTCTTTATAGAGCAACTGAAACAGGACGCCAATTAACAGCGCCCCGGCCAACGGCAGAATGAACCGCAGCCACAACGACAAGGCTTCATAATTTTCCGGATCCGCATCCGGCAGAAAACCCGCTTGCAACGACTCGATCAGCAAGCGCAATGCAATGATAACCGCACCCGCCAGCAGCCCGCACAAAATGCCCAACAATACCAGGAACGGTAATGCCTTCGCACCGGCCAGTTTCAAGCGTAATTTTTCGAGCAACAGATTTTCCTAGGTATAGTTTTTCATTACTTAAGTAGTTAAACAGCCAAGCTAATACTAGTTATTCGTGCATAAACTTCAAGTCACGTTAGCGCCATTCAAGCGGTGAATGCGCGATGGTTTTTACCGTTTTACTAAAATGACAGTTTTTGTTTTATATTGATAGCAGACGGATTCGTTATAAAACTCCGACTTTGTTTGCAGCTATCTCAATAGTCTCTTTCCGTTTTAATTACATTGAATAATAATATATGCATTCAACAGCTTATTATAGTTGCAGTTCCTTAAATTATGGCTGAGTTTAACCATCAAAAACGCCTGATGCGATATCCGTCCCAAAGTTAGTGCATCGGTTTATGGTTCGATCCGGCAGCAGACATGATCTGATGTACCGTTTTTTTTGCATTAATTTTCAATCCAGACTTGACTCAGGGATAAGCTACAGGTAGATTCCTGTTCAGTCAGTGGAGGAAATCACTGATGTCACAATAATAACAACAACCAAAATTTAAAAAGCGGCCCCGGTCGCTTTTTTTTTGCGTAGTGATTTTTCCCGGCGCGTACTGTCAGTTTAATATTCTGCCCGTATAGCGGGTTACATTCCTGTGCTAAGCAGCCGCTCCATTATATTATGTCCGAGACAACAATCAGTTTATGGGGATTATTCAGTTCCGCGTTTTTGTCCGCAACGCTCCTGCCCGGCGGTTCGGAATTGTTATTGGCCTATCTGGTTGCCAACTCCACCGCGCCACCAGGATTGTTACTGCTTGTAGCAACCAGCGGCAATACGCTCGGCGGATTTACAACCTATTTACTGGGACGTTTTCTTGCGTGGCGTTTTCCCAACAAAGCATTACGCAAAGAACATCACACTGCCATAGAGCGCCTGCAACGGTGGGGAAGCCTGACATTATTGTTATCATGGGCGCCGGTCATCGGCGACCCGCTGTGTGCGGCCGCCGGTTATTTGAAACTGAATCCAATACTCACCGTGATATTTTTAGCAATCGGTAAAGCGGCCCGTTACCTGTTCGTCATTTGGGCAACGCCTGCCGATGCGATTCTTTAAATCGAACCAGCGGATATCGCGGTAACCTGCACTCTGATTTTGCACTTGCTGTTGTTATCTTTGGTGATCAACTGCGATATCCTTCCCGGCTTTTTAATTTCTATCTCCGGCGTACTATTCGCCTTCCAGGCGAGATGCGCTAGAATGACAACGATAGCGTTCAACGCCGTTGAGCAACCGAAGTATCAATGGCGCGATCCCTTTTTACATTTCACTCACCAACCATCCAGGAAGTACACTGACATCAGTGAAGGACAACAGTGAAGCGCGTTCGGGAAATACCCTATAACTATACCTCGTTTACCGACCGGGAAATCGTATTGCGGTTTCTCGGCGAAGACAGCTGGAACATCATTAATGAATTGCGCGCTTCGCGCCGCACCGGCCGTTCAGCGCGGATGATTTTTGAAGTG
>JAKEGK010000194.1 GCA_022627515.1 Gammaproteobacteria bacterium | reverse complement strand
AATCACTTTGTTTACCTGAACGCGTCCCTCGTAGGGACAACCGAAAATACACGAGATATAACCACGCACGCGGATGCCGTGGTCCTTGGCGATTTCCATCACCGGTTTGAATCGCGCAAAGGATTCATCAATAGAGCAGCCGATATTTTTCCGGCAGAAAGTGTCGGATGCCGCGGTGAACACCGCGATCGATGTGGCTCCGGCGTTTAACGCGCGCTGCATGCCTTTTTCATTGGGTACCAGCGCGGTGAAGGTTACCGCATTGCGTGGGGTTAATTGACGGAAAACTTCATCGCTGTCCGCTAGCTGGGGAATTTTTCCGGGAGCGACAAAACTGCCGGCTTCGATATGCGCCAAACCGCAATCGGCCAGTTGTTCGATAAAGGCAACCTTGTCCGCGGTGCTTAACGTGACCGGCTCGAACTGCAAGCCATCCCGAGGACCGACTTCCACAATGGTGACTTGTTCCGGCAGTGGTAGCATGACTTGACTGACCTTTTATTTGCGATTTAGAAAACCCCGCGGATCGGTATTTATCTTTAGATTAGTTCGGCCGATGCGGTTCGTTCCTTATCGCATCCTACGACTGATCCTGCAAATTCTTCGCGTCTCTGCGCCTTTGCGTTGAAAGCCGCTATGTTGTCATTTAAACCACGACGGCTTGCGTTTTTCCAGAAACGCCAGCAGCCCTTCCTGTCCTTCTTCGGAGATGCGGATTTGCGCAATCAGCTCCGCGGTATATTCCGACACATCGTCGGCAATGCCGGTGAGTTTATGCAACAAACGTTTGCATTCGTGTTGCGCGGATGGTCCGGCGCCGAGCAGCAGGTCGAGTTCATGCACCAGCGCTTCATCCAGCGCGTCAGGTTCGACAACCTTGTGCAGCAATCCCATTTGCAACGCCTGTCCGGCGTTAAAATTGTCCGCGGTTAAAAACAAGCGCCGGGCATTGCGATGGCCGATGGCGCTCACCACATAAGGCGATACGACGGCGGGTACAATACCCAGCTTAACTTCGGTAAAGGCAAAGGACGCATTGCTGTTGGCAAGCGCAATATCGCAACACGCGATGATGCCCAGCGCGCCGCCGTAGGCTGAACCATTCACCAGGGCGATGGTTGGTTTTGGCAGCGTGTAAAGCTTGTGAAGCATTTGCGCCATCTTCATGGCATCCATGCTATTGGTCGTGTGATCATACTTGATCATGGAGCGCATCCAGTTGATATCCGCGCCGCTGGAAAAAGTTTTGCCTGAGCCGGTGATAACAATCGCTCTGACATAATCATCATCCGCGGCGAATGTGAGCTGAATCGACAGATTTTCAATCAGGTCGGGCTCAAACGCGTTATGCACCTCGGGGCGATTCAGCTTAATGGTGCAAATGCCGCGTTCATCGGTGGATATTAGTAGGTTTTCTGCCATGGTGGCGCCTTTTTTACTTACACAAACAAAAAATGCGATCTGCTACATCGGCGGGCCATGCCCGCTCCTCATTACAAAAATCACTACATCCCAGGCCGATGCGGTTCGTTCCTCACCGCCTGCGGCGCTGCACTACTCCCTCTCCCTTGAGGGAGAGGGCTGGGGTGAGGGTGAAAAAACTCAAGTTTTTCCGCACTAATCTATTTCACCCCTCATCCTCGGCTTTGGCTTTCTGTGTCGCTCTCGGCGCTTGTTCCTGACAGCGCTCCCGACTGCTTGTTCCCGACGCAGTCTACCTCGCCCATCCCTGGGCTCGTAACTCGTCCTTCCCTGGACTCGTACCTCGCACATGGCCCAGGCCAGCCTCTCGACCGGTACCCGGTCTCACCTTCTGCATGTGCTCGTCATCATCCTACGGTGCTTAATCGGTGGGCCATGCCCACCCTACATTAATACGGTTCGGCGAAAATATTTTTGTAGGGTGGGCACCGCCCACCGTTGTAACAAATCAAATTTCTCATTGGCGGGCCATGTCTACACAGCCTATTTGGCGGCATAAATAGCGTTGTTTACATTCGAAAGACCCCAAACTCTGTTTTTTCAATCGGCGCGTTGGCGGCGGCGCGCAAGCCCGCGCCGAGCGCCTGCCGCGTATCGCGCGGATCGATGATGCCATCGTCCCACAGCCGGGCGGAGGAATAATACGGGTGCGACTGCGTATCAAATTGCTGCATGATGGTGTTTTCGAAGTCCGCCTTGTCCGCGGCGTTCCATTGCTGGCCGCGAGCTTTCATGCCTTCTTCGCGGATCGAGCTCAACACATAGGTCGCCATTTCACCGCCCATCACCGAGATGCGCGCGTTGGGCCACATCCACAATTGCCTGGGCGCATAAGCCCGGCCGCACATGGCGTAATTACCCGCGCCGAAAGAGCCGCCGATGATGACGGTGAACTTGGGGACATTGGAACAGGATACCGCGGAAACCATTTTCGCGCCGTGCTTGGCGATACCACCCTGTTCAAACTGGGTGCCCACCATGAAGCCCGTTATGTTCTGCAGGAACAGCAGGGGCACACCGCGCTTGTTGCACAGCTGGATGAAGTGCGTACCTTTCAATGCCGATTCCGAAAACAGCACGCCGTTGTTGGCGAGGATGCCTACCGGGTATCCCATGATGTGCGCAAAGCCACACACCAGATTGCGCCCGAACAGCGCCTTGAATTCATGAAACTCCGAACCATCCACCAGGCGCGCGATGATCTCGCGGCTGTCGAACTGTTCTTTGGGATTTTGCGGGATAACGCCATACAGTTCGTCGGCGCTGTACAAGGGATCCTTATAAGCCTGTTGCGGAATGGACGCCGCGCCACGGTAATTCATATTGGCCACGATATCGCGGGTGATTTGCAGGGCGTGCTCATCGTTATCCGCAAGATGATCGCTGACCCCGGAAGTGCGGCAATGCATATCACCGCCGCCCAGTTGCTCGATGTCCGCTGTTTCGCCGGTCGCGGCTTTCACCAGTTCCGGGCCGCCCAGATAAATCGTGCCCTGGTTTTTCACAATTACCGTTTCATCACTCATGGACGGCACATACGCGCCGCCCGCGACACACGATCCCATTACCACCGCGATTTGCGGAATGCCTTTTGCGGACATGCGTGACTGATTGTAATAAATCCTGCCGAAGTGATCGCGGTCGGCAAACACTTCATCCTGCAGGGGCAGGAATGCGCCGCCGGAATCGACCAGATAAATGCAGGGCAAATGATTTTGCGCCGCGATTTCCTGGGCGCGTAAATGTTTTTTGGCGGTGATGGGATAATAAGTGCCGCCTTTCACGGTGGCGTCGTTGGCGACAATCACCACGTCCTGGCCGTGAACGGCGCCGATGCCGGTAATGATGCCGGCGCAGGGCACTTCATTATCATAAAGCCCGTAAGCCGCCATGGTCGAAAATTCCAGGAAGCGGCTGCCCTGATCCACCAGTTTTTTAATGCGCGCGCGCACCAGAAGTTTTCCGCGTTGCGCGTGTTTGATGCGGGCTTTTTCCGGTCCGCCTTCGCTGAGCTTTTTAATCATCAGCTTCAGGTCTTCGGTCAAGGCTCTGTGATATTTCGCATTGGCCTGGAACGCGTCTGAATTCACACTCAATTGGGATTTGATGACGGGCATGGGTTACCTGTGTTTGTCCTGCAATTATATGATCTCGATGGCAATGGCAGTGGCTTCACCGCCGCCGATGCACAAGGCGGCAATGCCGCGCTTCAAGCCGCGCTGCCGCAATGCATGCAATAGCGTGACCACCAGCCGTGCGCCCGTCGCGCCAATCGGATGGCCCAGGGCGCAGGCGCCGCCATTGACATTGACTTTATTATGGTCCAGTTTCAAGTCACGCATGGCGGCCATGGTGACCACGGCAAATGCTTCATTGATTTCATACAGGTCAATATCGTTTTCGCGCCAGCCGGTTTTTTCCTTTAAGCGTGTTATCGCGCCGATAGGGGCGGTGGTGAAATCTTCGGGGGCCTGGGCATAACTGGCGTGCGCGATGATTTTCGCCAGGGGCGCTATGTTATTTTGCCGAGCATCAGCGGCGCGCATCAACAGCACGGCGGCGGCGCCATCGGAAATCGAGGAGGAATTGGCGGCGGTGACGCTGCCGCCTTCCTTGCGGAACGCCGGTTTCAATTGCGGCACTTTATCGGGATTGGATTTTCCCGGTTGTTCGTCTTCGGTAACAAGCTGCTGGCCGTTCTTGCTGGTAACTGGCACGGGTACGATTTCTTCCGCGAACTGTTGTTCCGCGGTGGCGCGGCGCGCACGCAAGACCGATTCAATGGCGAACGCATCCTGCTCTTCGCGGCTGAAGGCATACTGGTCCACGCAGCGCTCGGCGAAGTGGCCCATTAATAAATTGTCGCTGGCATTTTCCAGCCCGTCAAAAAACATATGGTCGATCACTTCAGAATGACCCAGGCGTAAACCATTGCGCGCTTTTGGCAGCAGATACGGCGCGTTACTCATGGATTCCATGCCGCCCGCGATCACGCGCCTGGCGCTGCCGGCGGTTATCAAATCATGACCGAGCATAATGGCTTTCATGGCCGAACCGCACACCTTATTAATAGTAGTGCATCCTGTGGAGGAGGGAACCCCCGCCAGCAGGGCGGCCTGCCGCGCCGGGGCCTGGCCCACACCGGCGGGCAATACACAGCCCATGAATACTTCATCGATAGTGGCGGGTTCCACCTGGCTGTCTTCCAGCACGGCCTTGATCACCTGGCTGCCCAGTTGCGGCGCCGTCACCGTCGACAGGCTTCCCAGCAAAGAACCCATGGGCGTGCGGCGCGCCGCTACGATGACAATAGCATTGTCATCATCGTTGCTATTCTTTTTATTACCGCTCATGCTGTGATTCCTATTATTTTACAGGTGACGGTTTTGCGGGCGCGGATTCTTTCAAAAGATCACGGGCAATCACGATGCGGCGGATTTCATTGGTGCCGCCGCCGATTTCATAAATCTTGGCGTCGCGCAGCAGGCGCCCCGGTATTTCATCATTGCGGTAACCGCGGCCGCCCATGATCTGGATGGCATCCAGCGCCACTTTTACGGAAGCCTGCGAAGAAAAAAGACAGGCCGCCGCCACATCCTTGCCGATACTTCTGTCGCTGTTGCTGAAACGTTCGCCCACGCTGTACACCAGCGCCCGCGCTGCCTGCAGCCGGGTGTACATGTCCGCCAGCATGGCTTGCACCATTTGAAAGTTGCCGATGGGCTGGCCGAATTGTTCGCGCTGATGCGCATAAGGCAGCACCACATCCATGGCCGCCTGCATGATGCCAAGGGGGCCGCCGCACAACAGCAGGCGCTCGGAGTTCAAGCCAGCCATTAAAACACTGACGCCTTCGTTGACTTCCCCGAGCACATTCGCTTCCGGGATTTCGCAATCCTTGAAATACAGTTCACAGTTGCCCGCGCCGCGCATGCCGAGCTTGTCAATTTTTTCCCCGGTGGAAAAACCTTTCATGCCGGGCTCGACCAGAAACGCGGTAATGGAACGCGAACCGGCCTGCTGCTTGTCGGCCGTGCGCATATAAACAATCAACACCCCGGCGTCGGGGCCATTGGTGATCCAGCGCTTGGTGCCGTTCGCCACCCAGACATTGCCTTTCTTTTCCGCATGACAGGACATGGAACCCACCACATCCGAACCCGCCTCGGGTTCCGACATGGCGAGCGCGCCGAGGTAGTCGCCGGCGATCAGCGCGGGCAGATATTTTTTGCGCTGCGCTTCGGCGCCGTGCCGGTATAAGTTGTCGAGGCAAATATTGGAATGCGCGGCGTAGGAAAAGCCCACCGTGCCGGAAGCGCGGGACAGTTCTTCTGTGACGATCACATGCGCCAGGTATGACAGCTCCTCGCCGCCATATTTTTTGGGAATGGTGATGCCCATTAACTTCTGGCCGCCGATTTTTTTCCAGACCTCTGGCGGCACCGTGTCGCTGCGGTCAATCCGGTCGGCGAGCGGCGCGATCTCCGCTTGCGCGAATTCCCGCACCCGTTGCCGCAATGTTTCTAACTGTTTATCCATGGAACGTTCACCTTGCAGTGTTTTAATGGTTGTGCTGTTAACACGGAAAAGCTGTTGGCGCTAAATGAATCTGTGATTAATTCCTTCACCTTTGAAGTTTTTATGCGGTTCGTGCCTCACCGCCTACAGCCAACGAGTCAGTTCGTTGTTTGAGGTGACGAGCATATAACCGTGCGAGGTAGACAGCGTCTGGAACAATTTGTCGGGCTCCGCGAACCGCAATATTCAAATGGCTAATTTATCCCCCTTACCCTCTCCCTTGAGGGAGAGGGTAAGGGTGAGGGTGGAAATCATTTCGCCTATTCCTGCTACGCAACTGCACTACCTAAAACAAACCGCTGAATTTATAGCGGCAGATTTTTAAAGGCACTTAAAGCTAAAATCGCCAAAAATCACCTTATGGCCGGAACCCCGGCGCCGCTTCTTCGGGCCGGTCGCTGCGGTATACTAGCAGGGCGATTACCTGGGCGTCGGCGACCTTTTCCTGATTGACCAATACATCACAATTTAAGGTGTATTTCTTCTCATTCTTGATGTTGATAACACGCGCATGCAATTCGAGGGATTCTTTGACCGAGGCCGGCTTTAAAAACCGGATATTGATCGATCCGGTGGCGAACAAGTATTTGGGCTCCGAATCCAGGGCGCGGTGCTCGTTGCGGCAGGCCGTGGCCATCGCGGCGCCGATGCAATGGCAATCGACAATGGTCGCAATCACGCCGCCGCAGGTCAGCTGCGCCCAGCCCTCGTGATACGGTTGCGGTTGCCAGATGCATTTGGCAATTTCGCCGTCCCAGTAGCTTTTGATTTGCAGGCCGTGCTCGTTGTGACTGCCGCAGCCAAAACAGGTAGTGCCGGGCAAATAATCCTGAAAATAGTCCACGCCGCTTATTCCTCAATAATTTTTTGCCGGAGCTTGTTCAAGCCGTTCCAGAAGGTGGCCACACCATCCAGCATTTCCACACCCACGCGGATAAATTTGTCTTCATCGATGTCGGTGGAAAAATACAATTCTTCCAGTTCCTCCTGGGTGTGCAGCGCGTGCTGGGCTTCGAGTTCGGCGTGCCAGCTGAAAAACGCGAGCGGCAGATTGGCGCCGGTCTTGTGGTTATAAATTTCAAAGCCTTCCACCAGTTCATCCCAGAAACCCGCGGCCGCCCAGTTTTCCACCGCGTAGCTCGCGGCCTGGGACGTCAGATAATCCGCGCTGCCATATAAGCGCACCAGTTCATCGCAAAACATTAACGTCGTATCGATACCATGACGGCGCTTGCCCAGTTCATTGAAGCTCAAGCCGAGTTTTTCCGCCAGTATCAACAGCCATTCGAAATGAGCCGCCTGGAAACGGAACGTGCCGCCTTCCACGGTGCCTTCGGTGGATACCAGCTGCGGATCGGTGTTGTTGTCTTGCTTGTGTTTGGCCGTATGTCTTGACACAGGATTGAATACCACGCCAATTTCATTGGCCAGGATTTCCTTGGACGCGCGCATGCTTTCCAGGGAATCGGCGTTGATCATTTTATGCAGCTGCGCGATCAGAAACAGATTGGAAAACACTGAAAACTGCCGCACGAACGCCTTAATCTGCGCCTCGCTCATTTCACCCCTGCGGTACCATTGCGTGAATTCATTGTGGACAATGATTTCATGCGTTAATAGTTCCGCGTTGATGCGATCCTGAAATTGCAGAAACCTTCGCGCTTTTTCTATGGTATAGCCCGGCCTTTTTTCGATAATGGAAATCAGGGATGGTTTGCTCAGCCCTTCCAGCTGGTTTTTGCGCGCGTAAGTATCAATGACTTTTTTGGTGACAGTTCCCATAACCCGTTACCTTTGTGTAAACATACATTTAGAACATCAATTTTCGTTGGTTGCGCTGAGCTCCGCGAACCGCAACAAGCGAGAGGTTACGATGCTCCCTGAGGTGCGCATCGTGCCTCAACGGCGCCTTACTGGTGAGCACCGCCCACCGCTCAATCCAATATTCGATGCCGCACTGGTGGGCGATGCCCACCCTACGGTTCGATGTAACATTTTTCGTAGGGTGGGCACCGCCCACCGTTGTTGCTCAAATTAGTCTCTCATGGGTGGGCCATGCCCACCCTACCGCCTACCAATTCTTTGAATTGCAATTTTGCCCTGTACGCCCTGGTTACGCCGTAAAATCCGCCTGCTGTTCCGGCGCCGCGTCAATGAACGCTTCCAGTTCCAGGCAGTGGTCATTAATACGGCGGATATTCGGGTACGCATCAAGCTTGCAATGATAACGTTTGGCGTTATAGACCTGCGGCACCAGAAACACATCGGCGATGGTCGGTGTATCACCGACACAGAAGCGCCCGGTCAGGGCATTGCTTGCCAGCTTGGTTTCGATGGCGCCGAAGCCTTCGTGCATCCAGTGCTGGTGCCACTGCAATTTCGCTGTTTCATCGGCGTCGAAGTGTTTGACGAGATAATCCAGCACCCGCAGGTTATTTATGGGATGAATATCACACGCGAACATTTGGGCATAACTGCGCGCCTGCGCGCGGGCGGCGGCATTATCCGGTAATAACGGAGGATCGGGAAATTCCTCTTCCAGATATTCCACGATCGCGGTGGATTGGGTCAGCGTGTGTTTACCGGTCTGCAGCGTTGGCACCATCGCCTGCGGGTTGATGGCGCGGTACTCGGGCCGGAAATTTTCACCGCCTTCCTTTATTAAACTGATATACACCGGGTGATAAGTCAGGCCTTTCAGATTCAGCGCAATGCGCACCCGGTAAGCGGCGGAGCTTTTGCAATAGGTGTAAAGAGTCAGTTCGTCCATGGTGTGACCTCTTGTTCAATGGCGCCGAAAATGGAGCGCCGGTTGCTATCATGCATTTCAATTTTTACCCGGTCGCCGAACTTCAAAAACGGCGTGTGCGCTTCGCCATGCTCGATGATTTCCAGCAGCCGGCGTTCCGCTATGCAGGAACAACCGCGCGATTCATCGTGGTTTGATACCGTGCCGGAACCAATAATCGTGCCCGCGCCCAAGGGCCGGGTCCTGGCGGCATGCGCAATCAATTGCGCGAAATCAAACTGCATGTCATCGCCGGCCACAGGATCGCCGAACTTGCCGCCGTTAAGATAAGTCTCCAGTGGCAACGCAAGTTTGCAGTTGCGCCAGGCAGCGCCCAGTTCATCGGGTGTCACAGCCACCGGTGAAAACGCCGTGGGCGGTTTGCCTTGCAGAAAACCGAATCCCTTGGCGAGTTCGGCCGGTATCAGATTGCGCAAGGTGACATCATTGACCAGCGCCAGCAATTTAATGTGTTTCGCCGCGCCACCGGCGGACGTGCCCATGGAAACATCATCGGTGATCACGGCGACCTCGGATTCGAAATCAATGCCCCAATGTTCGTCGGCGGCGACAATCGGATCGTTGGGACCCAATAGACTGTCGGACGCACCCTGGTACATCAACGGGTCCGTTAAAAAACTTTCCGGCATTTCGGCTCCCCTGGCCTTGCGCACGCGTTCGACATGGCTCAAGTAGGCGCTGCCATCCAGCCATTGATAGGCGCGGGGCAGCGGCGCCGCCAGAGCGCGCGTGTCGAGCGGCCGCGCATTATCAATCTTGTTGCGGTTTAATTTATCGTAAACCCGCTGCAGTTGCGGCGCCAGTTGTTCCCAGTTATCCAGTACTTCCTGCAGGCGCGTGGCGATTTCTGGAGCCGTGGTGTAATGGCTTAATTCCCTGTTGACGATGATCAGGATGCCATCCCGGCCGTTACGCAGTGATGCCAGCTTCATGGCTTGCGCTCCTCGTTCGCGGTTTTCCAGGAATTAACATAGCCGCGCCACTCGACACCGTCAGGCAAACCGGCAACCTCCAACGCATCGCGGCTGTCAATCATGACCGCCACTTCGTCGGTCTGCTTGCGTTCGGCTTTGCTGCCGGCCGTAAACGCCTTGGGATGCGGTCCATGTGTCAAACCGCTGGGATGCAATGTCAGCATGCCGGGATGAATGTTATCGCGGGAAAAAAACTGGCCCTGGTGATAGAAAATCACTTCGTCGTAGTCGTCATTGTTGTGATAAAACGGCACCTTCAAAGCGCCGGGATCCGATTCAATCGGGCGCGGGCAAAAGGTGCAGACTATAAAGTGTTCCGTGAGAAAAGTGCTGTGCACCGACGGCGGGATATGATAACGATGGCTCATCACCGGACGTATATCGCGCCAGTTGAGTTTGACCGGCATCAGATTGCCATGCCAGCCCACCGCATCCAGGGGATTGAATGGATAACGAATCACGCTGGTTTGCCGCCGCCGTTTCACCACCACGTCCGTTGGTGTTTCCGCTTGCTGCGCCTTGAACGCATCATTGATTTGCGGCGAGAGTAATACCGCCGGATCAAAAATGGCGTGGTGGCCCAGCAGGCCCTTATCCGGCAGCCCGTAATGACTGTTAGTGGCTTCGATTAACAACGCCTGTAAGGAAACCGTTTCTACGCGCCACATGGTGCCCCGCGGTAACAATACATAGTCGCCTTCGTCAATGGACATATGACCATAGTCACAATACAGTTCCGCCTGCCCCTGATGCACAAACATAAGATCATCGCCATCGCCATTACGCACCAGGTGCTGCATGGAATTGTCAGTCGTCCAGAAGCGGATCGCCACATGCGCGTTGCGCATCAGTAAGGTTGCGGTAAATGGATTCGGCGCGTTGTTGCCGATTTTCTGCGTGTAAAACGCGCGCGGCTGCAACGGCCCTTGAATGGACTCCCACGCAGTGGGCGGATGCGCATGGTGCATTTGGGTGGCGGGGCCGAAGAAACCCTGCTGTCCCAATTCGCGTTCATAGGTGTTGGCGGGCAGGTCGGCGTGCGCCTGCCGTGAGGCAACGCCTTCCACTTTAGTAACCGGGATAGGCTTCACCATTAAATGACTCCCCGCTTTTTCTGGTCGCGCTCAATGGATTCGAACAAAGCCTGAAAATTGCCTTCACCAAATCCTTCGTTGCCCTTGCGCTGAATGATTTCAAAGAATATTGGGCCTATAACTGTGTTGGTAAAAATCTGCAACAACAGGCCCTGGCTGTTGCGGACATTGCCATCGATTAATATTTTATTGGTTTTGAGCCGCGCGATATCCTCTTCGTGTCCGGGAACACGATCGTTAATCGCGTCATAGTAAGTGTCCGGCACATCCATAAAGGTGATATTGTTCTTTTTCAGCGCCTCGACGGTGTCATAAATATTGCTGGTGCTGAGCGCGATGTGCTGGATACCCTCGCCGCGGTAGGCATCAAGGTATTCCTGGATCTGCGATTTTTCATCGGAAGGTTCGTTGATCGGGATGCGGATTTTGCCACAGGGACTGGTCATCGCGCGCGAGCGCAAACCGGTTTCCTTGCCGTGGATGTCAAAGTATTTGATTTGCCGGAAACCAAACAGCGATTCATAAAACTTGGCCCAGTGATTCATGCGGCCTTTATGCACGTTATGCGTCAGGTGATCGATTTCCAGAAGGCCGGCGCCCGTGGGATGTTGATCCGCGCCTGCGATGGGCCGGAAATCCACATCATAAATGCTGTGCACGCCATAGCGGTCTATCAAATAAATCAGGCTGCCACCGATGCCGCGGATTGCGGGTAAATTAAGTTCCATAGGGCCGGTATGGCCGTGGTAAGGTTTTGCATTGCGCTTGAGCACATGTTCGTAAGCGAGCGTTGCGTTCTTCACGCGAATGCCGAAAGCGCAGGCGGAAGGGCCGTGGATCTTGGCAAACGCCTGAGCAAAACTGTTGGGTTCATGGTTAACAATAAAATTGATATTGCCCTGGCGGTAGAGCACCACGTCTTTTGAACGGTGCCTGGCGATAGGGGTAAAACCGATGGATAAAAACAGGGTTTCCAGATCCCTGGTATCCGGAGCCGTATACTCGACGAACTCGAAGCCGTCTGTTTGAGCGGGATTGTTCATTATGTCCAACCCGTTTTTCCGTTTCAGCCGTAGACCGTCAGGGGAGTAGCGCAACCCACGATTACGGCATGACAAATCGGTGGATTGCTGGTGCACACGGACTTGATCAATGATAAGAACTTCATGATCAATATCGTGATGATTTACTGCTAACTTGACTATTTTCTTATCCGGCGCCTTTAAACAATGTCTAAAACAACCGGCTTAAATTGCATCTGCCACACACTGATGTGTAACAAGTGAAAATGTGAAGCGTCTATCGATTAATTATAGAAAAAAATTCAAGTCTGCAACCTAAAGCGCCGACTATTTAGAGTAGCTGTGAAAAGTTGTTTTAAACTTCGGGCTTCTGTCTTTAGCCGTGTTCTTTTTGTCATAAAATTTGACACAAAAGATAAGTGATGACAGATCAGATTACATGGTATAGAAAACAACCAAGACAAAATGTATGTTACAAAAAGTTATGCATAAAGAAGATTTATTCCAAATTGCCGAGAAAATGCAGTTTGGAGAATTACATTTCAAAACCGACGCCAAATCCGGATTGCGGGCGATTATTGCCATTCATAACACCAATCTTGGTCCCGCGCTGGGTGGTTGCCGTTGCGTCGCCTATGATTCCACGGAAGCTGCTATATATGACGCGCTGCGGCTGGCGCAGGGTATGAGTTATAAAGCGGCGATTTCTGGTATCAAGCATGGCGGCGGCAAGTCGGTGCTGATCAAACCGGAGCATATCGCGGACCGCGCAGCTTACTTCGAAGCTTTTGGCGCGTTCGTGGATACACTCGGCGGACGGTATATTACAGCCGTGGATAGCGGCACCAGTGTCAGTGATATGGATCTCATCGCGCGGAAAACCCGCCATGTTGTCAGCACGTCGAACAATGCCGGTGGTAAAGGTGATCCTTCACCTTACACCTCGCACGGCGTATTGCGCGGCATTCAGGCCGGCGTGAAATTCAGCAAGGGCACGGATGATCTCAAAGGCGTGCACGTGGCGATCCAGGGTGGCGGCAACGTTGGCTATCACCTGGCGAAGGAATTAAGGCAATTGGGCGCGCGCTTGACAATTTGTGACAATAAACCGGAAACCGTGGCGCGCTTTGCCAAAGAGTTTGGCGCCGCATCCGTGGACAAGGAAAAAATCTTTGACGTGGATTGCGATGTGTTCGCGCCCTGCGCGCGCGGCGGCGTGCTAACACATGAAGTGATTGGCCGCCTGAAAGCCGGAATCATCGCCGGTGGCGCCAATAACCAACTTGCTGAACCCGCCATTGGCGAAGCCATTCAGAAACGCGGCATCATTTATGCGCCTGATTACGTTATCAATGCGGGCGGCCTGATCCAGGTATCATTGGATGATGAGCAATTGATTATGGAAAAGGTCAATGGCATTTATGATTCTTTATTAAATATTTTTAAACAATCCCGGGATTATAACCAGCCCAGTAATGTGGTCGCAGACCGCATCGCGCGGGAAATTATCGATCACGCACGGTGAGGCGTAAAGGCGCTAGCGTATTAATGGCCGGCGGTGTTTAATAAATTGCATTCTTAACGGGATTTATGTCCTGATAAACAACGAGTGCTTGTTGCGGTCGTTTACGCGCGACGCATAACCCGTCCGCCGTGTTAAGGGTAATTGGGATTTTAAGCTAATCATATCGTTTTAAGTTAACCTCTTGTTTATTCAGTAGTCATCTCATTAATCAAACGGAAACGAAACTTTAAAGATCGCCAATGTAGGTCGATAATTAATTCAGCGTTCGATGAATTTCCCGTGCAGGCAGTTCGCACAGCACATATATAAATCCGGTTGCGTTCAAGTAACCTTGTTGCAAATAAAGTTTATTTTCAATTCTAGGAGCCATGGTTATGGCCAATGTGGCCAATTTTCAGATTAACTACACCCGGTATCTGGATGAACTCGCCAATGCCCATGAACCACTGCCGGATCTGGCGCGCGATGCGCAGGCGTTGCAGGCCATGTACCGCGCCATGGTGTTGACCCGCACCTTTGACAAAAAAGCGATAGCCCTGCAGCGCACCGGCAAACTCGGCACCTTTCCATCATCGTTGGGCCAGGAAGCCATCTCCGTAGCTATTGGCAGCGCAATGCAACCCGAAGATGTTTTGCTGCCTTATTACCGCGAATACGGCGCGCAGTTTCTGCGCGGCGTCAAAATGGAGGAGATATTCCTGTATTGGGGCGGCGATGAACGCGGTATGGACTATCAGGGACCGGCAAAAGACTTTCCCATTTGCGTGCCGATAGCCACCCATGCACCGCACGCGGTGGGCGTGGCGTTTGCCATGAAATTCAGAAAAGAACCGCGCGTGGCGGTGTTTGTCTGCGGCGATGGCGCCACCTCCAAAGGGGATTTTTACGAAGCGATCAACGCGGCGGGTTTATGGAAACTGCCGGTAGTGTTCGTGGTGAACAATAATCAATGGGCGATCTCGGTGCGGCGTGAATTGCAAACCGGCAGCGAAACCATTGCGCAAAAAGCCATTGCCGCCGGTTTCGACGGCGAGCAGGTGGACGGCAACGACATCATCGCAGTCAGGGACCGGTTTCAGCACGCGCTCGACAAGGCGCGCACTGGTGGCGGGCCCACCTTGATCGAAGCCATCACTTATCGTTTGTGCGACCACACCACAGCGGACGATGCCACCCGCTACCGCAGCGAAGAGGAAGTCAACCGTCATTGGCAACGCGAACCCATCGCCCGCTTGAATCAATATATGTCAGCCCAGGGATTCTGGGACGAGAAACAAGAACAAGCGCTGCAGCAGGAATGCGCGCAGGCGGTGGACGCCGCGGTCGACATTTATCTCAACACCCCGCCGCAGCCGGTGGAGTCTATATTTGAATATATGTATGAATCATTGCCCCATGATCTGGCGCAGCAGCGCCAGTCTATCACCGGGAAAGGACAATAGCATGGCGGAAGTCGCGTTAGTAGAAGCGGTCAACCTGGCGCTGGCGCGCGCGCTGCAGGATGACGAACGCGTGGTGGTGCTGGGCGAGGATGTCGGCATCAATGGCGGCGTCTTCCGCGCCACCGTGGGATTGCAGGATCGTTTTGGTGAACACCGCGTGCTGGACACGCCCCTGGCGGAAACCCTGATCGCCGGCATGGCCGTTGGCATGGCGGCGGAAGGCTTGCGCCCGGTGTTTGAAATCCAGTTCATGGGATTTATTTATTCGGTGATTGACCAGATGATCAGCCATGCCGGACGCCTGCGCAACCGCACCCGCGGCCGCTTATCCTGCCCGTTGGTATTACGAGCGCCCTATGGGGGCGGCATCCATGCGCCGGAGCATCATTCGGAAAGCACCGAGGCGATCTTCGCGCACATGCCGGGCATCCGGGTGGTGATTCCATCATCGCCGTCGCGCGCGTATGGTTTGTTGCTTGCCGCCATTAACGACCCTGATCCCGTGGTATTCCTGGAACCCAAGCGCGTCTACCGTTTATTGAAACAGGACGTGGTGGACAATGGCGAAGCCTTGCCGCTGGATGTGTGTTTTACCCTGCGTGAAGGCACGGATATTACCCTGGTCACCTGGGGCGCCATGGTGCATGAAGTGACACAGGTGGCGGAACAACTGGAACAGCAAGGCATCAGCGCGGAAGTCATCGACGTGGCAACCATCAAGCCACTGGACATGGATACGATCCTCAAGTCCGTGGAGAAAACCGGTCGCTGCGTCATCGTGCATGAAGCGGCGCGCCATTGTGGTGTCGGCGCTGAGATCGCGGCGCAACTGGCGGAGCAGGGCTTGCTGTTCCTGATGGCGCCGGTGCAGCGGGTTACCGGCTATGACACTGTCATGCCCTTATACCGGTTGGAAATGGAATACATGCCAAGCACCGCGCGCATCATGAAAGCAGTGAAACAGACATTGGAGTTTGCATGAACATTTTCAAATTGCCGGATCTGGGTGAAGGTTTAACGGAAGTGGAAATCGTCGAGTGGCTGGTGAAAGTCGGCGACGAAGTCAACGTGGATCAACCGTTAGTCTCCGTGGAAACCGCCAAGGCAATCGTCGAAATTCCCAGCCCGCAAAAAGGCAAAATCTACAAACTCTATGGCGCTGCGTCGGACATTGTTCAGGTCGGCGATCCATTAATTGAATTTGAAGCCGAAGGTGGAACGGTGGAAACACCGGCTGAAAAAAGAGAAGACAAACGTCAAGACACCGGCACCGTGGTCGGCGAGGTGGTGGTGGGCAAGGCCGTGATGAATGAACAGGCCACCAGTGTCGGGCAGACCGCTTCCGGCATCAAGGCCACGCCGGCGGTGCGCGCCCTGGCCAAGCGCATGGATGTGGATTTGTCGGTGGTTACGCCCACCGGCCCCAATGAAACCATCACCGCCGCTGACGTGCAACGGGTCGCGAAAATATTCAAGGAAGTCGGTCCGCTGGAATTATTGCGTGGCGTGCGCCGGGCGATGGCCAATGCCATGGCGCGTTCCAATGCCGAAGTGGTGCCGGTGACGATTTACGACGATGTCGATATCGACAGCTGGAAAGGCAAGGGCGATTTCACCATCCGTCTGATCCGCGCCATCGTGCGCGCCTGCGCCAAAGAACCATCGCTCAACGCCTGGTACGACAGCCACGCCATGGGCCGGCGCGTGCTGAAAAAAATCGATCTTGGCATCGCGGTCGATACCGCGGATGGTTTGTTTGTGCCGGTGCTGCGTAATGTTAACGAACGCACGCCGGATGACTTGCGCAAAGGACTCGACGCCATCAAGCGCGATGTCAAAACGCGCAGCATCCCGCCGGAAGAACTGCGTGGTTATACCTTTACCTTATCCAACTTCGGCATGTTCGCGGGACGTTACGCCAACCCCATCGTCGTGCCGCCCTCCGTCGCCATCCTCGGCTCCGGCAAAGTGCGCCAGGAAGTCGTGCCTGTCAACAACCAACCCGCCATCCACTGGATCATGCCGCTGTCATTAACTTTCGATCACCGCGCCGTCACCGGCGGCGAAGCCACGCGCTTCATGGGCGCGATTATCGAAGACCTGTCGCTGGTGGACTAAGGCGTTGGCAAACTACCAGTCAAACTTTTCGTCATTAATCACCTTTTTGATACCTCATATACGAATGGCACTTACTTAAGCCCCGGCTCCGCGATAGCCCCAGCGTGTAGCCCGGATGAAGTACCCTAAAGGGTATAAATTCCACGGAATCCGGGGATAGAGCCATTAGCCACTGTTTTTCCCGTATTCCGCTGTGGCTTCATGCGGGCTACAGGTTGCGCTTTTTGCAAACCAGACCCTGTAACGTCGATCAAAGCGCTTAAGTAAGCGCCATTCACCTCATATACCTGTTCGTAATACGTTAATGCCTCCAGTCTTCCATTTTTTTTAAAATTAAATCCATCCTTGTAGAGGCGCGTTGCCTCGTCCTTTTGTGAATTAACGACTATCGGCACGTTACAACCGGTTTTTAGGTTGGCATATCGGGTTAGGAAGCTGTTCAATAGGAGCAGGGAAAATATAAATGTTGAAAGGAAATATGACAAAGCCACCAAAAAGAATCGCGTAGTGGGCCTGTGGAACTAATTTCCACATATTTACATCCCTATCTATAAGATTATTTAAAGATGTCAGCCAAGCTATTCACGTTCAGCAGGTTTTTGATCCATTAATCAAGGAAGAACACAGAAGCACTATTTGTTTGTTTCAGTTATGATTTGCAAAGCTTGGGCGGACGTAACAATACGGATTGATTGGTGTTCTTTCAGGTCCAGTAAGTCCCGATCTCCCGAGACAATCATATGGGTTTTAGCGGTGATAGCGCAGGCGATAACATGATCATCGTCGGGATCGCTCACTACGGTAGGTGGGATGGGATCAGAGTGAATGACAGTTGCCAGCCGGCGATAACGCTGCATCAATTCATTGGGAGATAGACCGGAAGCCGTCACAGCAGGGGCCAACTTTTTGCGCGTGAGGATGTCGGCTAATTCTGCCAACAGTGCAGGGCTCGTGAAGAATACAATGGGTCGGGTACTTGCAGCGGCAACGAATTCATGCGGAGTGCCGCGCCAAAGTAAAGCCGAGATAACAGTATTGGTATCAAGTACGATCCGCACGAGGGCGCTCATTGCGGTAGGTGTTTATCTCCGCTTCGATTTCCTCACTGCTCATGGCGGGGATTCCGGCCAACTCAACACGATCAGCGACACTCAGAAAATCAGCAAAGGCGTTTTCGCGTTCTTTGGAAGCGAGAAATTCCACAAAGTCTTTGACTTCCGCAAGCCTTTCCGGCGGAAGTGATCGTAGTGTTTCCAGTACATCGTCAATCTTAACCGACTGCATGTTGATATACCTCGCTGATTCAACTCGTTGCGCTACATGAAACGTAAAATACTGATGTTGCCTTTGTTTACTTGTTTACTGATCGCCCCTGTGTCGAATTTCGCCGCTAGGGTTGATACTTGGAAATCCGGTTCTCCGATTCATTGAATTCGGATTGTGTTTCGCGTTTCGACCTTATTCATCGAATAATCGCGGCATATTTAGGTCGCCTGCCAATAAGTATAAACCAATATGAAGCAAAAAAATAACTTATTATTCAATAGGTAAGAAAGGAATCATTGACCCGTTGATTGCCCTTCACTGTCTTCGCCTGCTTTGCAATTGCTGTATCGCGGCAATGGGGTCTGATTTTAACCCATTGAATATTCCAATAAAAATTGTCATTTTGCCGCAGAGACTATCAGGATAGCACTAAACTATATCACGGTACGAAGTTTATAAAGGTCTACGAAGTATATTAAGGTCGTTGTGTTCACATCCTCGTTACCGCCCAACGGCCCATTCGTCATGTCGATACCGCGGATGTTCACGATCGTGCCGTTATCACTCACCTTCGATCACCGCGCCGTCACCGGCGGCGAGGCCACGCGCTTTATGGGTGCGATTATCGAAGACCTGGCGCTGGCGGACTAAGTAGATAGCAAATTATCAATTAATCACTTTCGTGATCTATAATCTTATTGGTCAAACGATGCGATAACCGGTTCAAGGGGCTAACCACGGCGTTGCCGCCAAGTTGCAGAATATGCGTATATATTTGCGTGGTTCTCACATCACTATGCCCCATTAATTCCTGTACTGTCCGGATATCGTAACCACTTTCCAATAAATGCGTCGCGAAGCAATGGCGAAAGGTATGGCAGCTCGCGGGTGCGATGATTCCGGCTTTGCGCACCGCCACATTGACTGCTTTCTGCAAACTGCGCGGGTAGATATGATGGCGTTGCATGCGGCCACTTCGAGGGTCCTTGCTGCGTTGCTTGGCAGGGAATACATATTGCCAACCCCACTCCTTGTTCGCTTTGGGATATTTCCGTTCCAGCGCATAAGGAAGATACACAGTTCCAAAACCCTGTTGGAGTTCCCGCTGATGAATTAGTTGACGGTTCTGCAGGTGCGCTTTTAACGGTGGAATAACCGGGTCAGGCAGAATTGTGACGCGATCTTTAGCGCCCTTGCCGTCACGCACGAGAATCGCCCGGTGATTGAAATCCAGATCCTTGACCCGCAGCTTCAAGCACTCCATCAACCGGAGCCCGGCGCCATACATTAAATTGCCCAGAAAACCGGGTCAGAGAGCAATATTCTCTTATATTAGAGACAATTGCTCTCTGCCCCGGTTTTCCCTGAGTGCGGGCATACGGAAAAGGTCAATCGCAAGCGCCAGGACCTTTTCGTGTGTGTTAAGTGCGGGTACGTGGACCATGCCGACACCAACGCCGCCAAAAACATATTAGCCGCCGGGCAGGCGGTGCTCGCCTGTGGAGAACCGGTGCAGTCAGGCCGCTCGATGAAGCAGGAACCGGTGGGATTCCGTGAGGTCAACCCACTCCCGAATTAATCACTCGGGAATCCCCTTCCTTTAGGTAGGGGAGGATGTCAAATTTGCCCACTAATAAATCCCTAAAACCGTTAAAATTGGCCATTAACTCGGTTTTTAATGTGTAATATTAGAGAGATAATCTGAGCCCACCCTGATAGTAAAGCGCGTACACCAGCGGATTTTGCTGGCATGCAACCTCAACAGCAGATTCTTGATATCGCAGGTATCATTGATGATGACGAATATATTCTTACTGATACATATCCTGGCAATAATGTCCGGTTGTTCTGATTCGCACCGGCTAACGGCGGATACACCGGAGTAAGTGGCCGATGATCTTGAACGCTTCAATGTTAAAACCATCTCCTTGGATACTTCCCGAAATGTGGTGCTCGCCATGGTGAAGACCGCAGAAGGGATGGTTCCCGTCAAGTTGTCAGTCCCGGCAGAAGCGTTCGAGGCACTGGAGATATCGACGCGCTTGATTAAGTACCGTTTGTCGGATATTGGACAACAACTCCAGCCAACGATCGGGTCTATTATGAGCGCTATTGAAATTGATGTTCCAACTTATATGGAGAATATATATTCACCATATCAGGATGTTGTTACACCCAATTTTACCGGAATACCCGTCTTCACAAAAGGATTCGAAGTATCGTTCATTGGTGATAACGGAGGTTATTGGACGGGGCAGGCAAGAGGGCAGATGGTGACGGACACTGTGTTCATACGAGTGGTTTCACCCATGTGTGGTAACGGTTATATTGTGGGGAAAGACTTCCAGTACCCATTGCCCGAGCAAATACGGAAAGAGGGCGAGGAATTTTATTATAAATTGGATCATCTGCGGCCTCTCAGAGTAATGATCAAGGAATATATAGAGTAAGCGTCTTATTCTATAATTCGCGCCGTAAGACCTCTTACTTCAGACTATTCTCATATTCGACAACACAGCGGTGTTGAATAGTTGCTTTCGATAGTTGACCATAAAGCAGGAACCGGTGGGATTCCGTGAGGTCAACCCACTCTCGAATTAATATTATCGGAAAACCCCTGCCTTCTGGTGGGGGAGGATGTCAATGCTCACGGATTGTAGCAGCAGTTGGCTTTGCCTGTGTCATTTGAACTTTGTAATCAGCTGTGACTAGGCGGCCATGGGGTAGGTCCAGCAGACAATATGTATCGCATTGGTGAGAAAATGCGTTGCTATTGAAGTCTCTATACGCCGACTCAAAATATAAACGGCGCCATAAATAATTCCAGCGACGGTTGAAGCGATAACAAGAAACAGTCCTCCTCCTAGATGTGCGACACCGAAAAGTGAAGCGGTAATCAATACCGCAACTATTGGTGCGTACGGTAATCTTTTAGCTTCAAACAACGATTGTAGCCGGAATTGAATAAAACCCCTGAACAACGCCTCTTCAGTGACGGACGTTATAAACAAATTAGACACCAACCAAATGACAATAATCTCTGGTAGAGAAATGCTCAGCGATAAATAACCAAGTGTATAGGACGGCAAGAACACGACTAATTGTATCGCCAACACACCTGCTGCGGACCATATAAATATCGTTTTAATACATTTTGTTATATTTGTTGTATCGACAAATCCTATGATAAGTATTAATCCTGCAATCGCCTTATCGTAATTAAGCCAGAATGAATAATTGGACGAACCCGGTTTTATCACTGCATATTGGATGATAGAAAGATTGTTAAATCCGGGCATTTTATGCATAACAAGTAGAACACAGACAACCACGGTAAATATGGTCAACAGATATTTGATCAAAACGTTCTTTCGGAGTTCTACGATTTCTAATAACGCTGCAGACAAGGCGACTAAAATAATGGCGATCAGCGCAGAGGCCTCAATTAAGTTGGTGAAAAATGCAATACTCACCGAAACAGCTAACGGGAACGCCCAAAATCGGGATGTCGTGTCGCCCCATCTCATCAGCAGGGCAATAAATATAAAACTGAAACTAAGTATTGTCGTTGTTGCCAATGCGGATGTCTTTTGAACTTAACGGTATTAAGAAGTTTCGCTTACTTACAAACGCTAGTAAGCATACTTTATCGATAAATAACTATTTCTTCCAGGCAACGCAATATCTTCATCGTTGGGAAAATCATCAGGCGCGTACGCTTCTTCATCGAATACATTATTAACTTTGAACGAAATATCCAACGACGGAATGGGTGAAAAAATGAGGTTCAAATCTACTCGTGTATAATCCTCAGCCGGCGGCCGGGGATCTACGTTTTCGCGTACGCGAGTCGCTATCCTCGTTGCTATGGCATTTACACTCCAACCTTTGGCAAGTTGCCAGTCGCCGCGGACCAACAATTTATTGCGTGGACCAAAACCGCTATCATTGGAAGTCTCGTCTTGTTCATTTTTTTGATACGCATAGTACCCGTATAACGAAACACCATCCGATACTAACCACTCGGTAGAAATTTCAAAACCGTTCCCTAATTGACCTAGGGCATTTTGTGCCGTACTACCTTGGCCAGGACCGTTAGATACATACGCAATAATGTCATCGAGTTCATGGTAAAATATACTGGCTTCCAGTTTTAAATTCAACAACGGCTTATACACCGACGCCAATTCATAAGTACGTATCGTCACGGGTTTTAGATCGGGGTTGCCTATTTGAGCCGGATTTGATGTAGCATATAACTCAATCAGCGTTGGCGCCCGCGTTAAAGGGGTCAGAGCCTGACGGCTCCCCACAAAATTATACATAACACTGCTCCAATGCGTTGGCTTTTACCTGCGACAAAGCTAGCTTGTATTCACTCGGTT
>JAKEGK010000193.1 GCA_022627515.1 Gammaproteobacteria bacterium | reverse complement strand
TTATTGTTCATGGGCAGCCTGATTCTGGAATCGTTTTTCGGCATTCCCGGCCTTGGCAGTTACACTATCGACGCCATTCAGTCGCAGGATTTCGCCATCGTCCGCGCCATGGTGTTCCTGGGATCGGTACTGTATATCATCGGCCTGATACTCACCGATATCTCTTACACTATTGTGGACCCGCGAATCCGGTTGGGGGCCGCCGCCGCATGACCAGTTCGAAACCCTACATTATATTGGTTGCCCTGGTGTTTGTAATTGTTGCCGGGGCGGCCGCAATGGCAGGCGCCTGGGAAATCAAATTCGTGCCGTTATGGACAGACATTTTAATTTATGTGCTGATAGTTGCCGTTGCCTGGTTTGGTATTCAGGCGCGTCAGAAGGAACACTTGCGCGCGCCGTGGCGGCATGTGATGCAGCGGCCGTTGGCCATGTCGGCATTGGTGGTGTTGATGTTCTATGTAGTGATTGGGCTGCTCGACTCCATTCATTTCCGCGAAGCGCTGCAACAGGAAGAAGGGCAGACCGAATTGCATTACTCCGGCGAAGTCGTGAGTGTGTTTGACAAGCTGGTTACTTCGCTGCGCATGCAACAGGAAAAAAGTTATTCCGCGCCGTTTTCATCCTATCTCTACGCAAAAGAAACCATCGACACCGGCAACGGCCAGGTGCGGGATTATCCTCGTCTTGTGTACGGCGGCCAGCATCTGAAAAATCCGGCTGAAGATTTCTGGCCCAATATCATCATGGGCACGGTATTAGCATTTGTTTACAGTATAGTGTTTTGGCTGGCCATAAGCGCTGTTGTTACCTGGCGCGCGGCAACACACTATAAAAAGCCATTTGGCGCCATGATGAGTGAGATCGCGACGGGCAAAACCCGTGTGCCTTTCCGTTCCATGCTGATTACTTTCTGGATGATTTGTTTTCTCACCATTTTTATCATCATGTTTGCGGACAAGTATCATATCCTGGGCACGGACAAAGTCGGCAACGATGTATTGTATTTCAGCCTCAAGAGCATCCGTACGGGCCTTGTGATCGGCACCCTGACGACACTAATCATGCTGCCGTTCGCCGTCATGCTGGGCATTATGGCGGGGCATTTCCGGGGCTGGGTGGATGATGTCATCCAGTATCTTTACACGACCTTGAATTCCATTCCCGGCGTATTGTTGATTGCGGCGGCCATCCTGTCGTTACAGGTTTACATGGCCAACAACCCGGAAATGTTTGAAACCGTCACCGAGCGCGCCGATCTGCGCTTGTTGTTTCTGTGCATGATTCTTGGCATCACCAGCTGGACAGGTTTATGCCGGTTACTGCGCGGCGAGACATTCAAAGTCAGCCAGCTCGACTACATCGAAGCGGCGAAAGCCTTTGGCACCGGGCACCTCAAAACCATGATGCGGCACATTCTGCCCAATGTGATGCACATAGTATTGATTGCGGTGGTGCTTGATTTCAGCGCTCTCGTCCTGGCCGAAGCCGTGTTGTCCTATGTGGGAGTTGGTGTCGATCCCGTCACGATCAGCTGGGGCAACATGATCAACAGCGCGCGCCTGGAAATGGCGCGCGATCCCATTGTGTGGTGGTCACTGATCGCGGCGTTTGTGTTTATGTTTATCCTGGTATTGGCCGCCAACCTGTTTTCCGATGCGGTGCGCGACGCGTTTGATCCGCGGATTACCCGGGCGAAATAATGGTAAAAAAATATTTGTAAGGTGTGCACTGAGACTGTGAAAGTATTCTATAAATCCCCTCTCCCTTGAGGGAGAGGGCTAGGGTGAGGGTGAGAGTTCAGGCGTTAGATTTCATATCTTTTACTCACGCCTTTGACATTATTAAGTATCGTAGGGTGTGCACTGCACACCAAAGTAACGTTAAGCCAGAAATCCCCTCTCCCTTGAGGGAGAGGGATAAGGTGAGGGTGAGAGTTCAGGCGTTAGATTTCATATCTTTTACTCACGCCTATGACATTACTAAGTTTCGTAGGGTGTGCAATGTACACCAAAGTAACGTTAAGCCAGAAATCCCCTCTCCCTTGAGGGAGAGGGATAGGGTGAGAGCATGACTATGGCAGAGCTGCATCGCACACCAAAGTTACGTAGGGTGTGCATCGCACACCAAGATATCCGTAAAACAGGTTCTAAACTATCTCACAGCAACAGAGAAACCATAATAGACAATCGCAGCAAAATACGATGGCTAAGCAAAATAGCAAACAAAACGAACCAGGTCCATTGTTGACCGTCACCGGCCTCAAAACCTGGTTTGAAACCAGCGACCAGACCGTGCGCGCCGTGGATGGCGTCGACTTCACGATTAACAAAGGCGAAACCTTTGCCTTGCTCGGCGAATCCGGCTGCGGCAAATCCATGACCTCGCTGTCGCTCATGCGCCTGGTGCCGGAACCGGCCGGCCGCATCGTGGCGGGCAGCGTGAAACTGCATGATGAAGACTTGTTACAACACACGGAAAAGCAAATGCGCAACGTGCGCGGCAAGCGCATCGCCATGATCTTTCAGGAACCCATGACCAGCCTTAACCCGGTGCTCACTATCGGCCGGCAAATCCGGGAAACCGTGTCGCGCCACAGCCGCTTTGGTGATTTCTCCGCGAAGAAACGCACCCTTGAACTGCTCGAAGCGGTGGGTATTCCCGATCCCAAACGCCGTTACGAAGAATATCCGCATCAACTTTCTGGTGGTATGAAACAGCGGGTGATGATTGCCATCGCCCTTGCGGGTGATCCCGAGTTGTTAATCGCCGACGAACCCACTACCGCATTGGATGTCACCATTCAGGCGCAAGTACTGGACTTACTAAAGAAACTGCAAAAAGACACCGGCATGGCCATCATGCTCATTACCCATGATCTTGGCGTGGTGGCGAAGATGGCCGACCGGGTCGCGGTGATGTATGCCGGTCAAATTGTCGAACAGGCCGATCGCAACCAGTTCTTTTCCAATCCGCAGCATCCGTATTCCAAAAAATTATTCGACTCGCTGCCCACCATGACCAAGCGTGATCAGCATCTGGCGGTGATACGCGGATCAGTGCCTTCATTGGCGCAAGTGTTCAAGGGCTGCCGCTTCGAACCGCGTTGTGATTACGCCTGGGATGTTTGCCGCAACCTGGTGCCGCGCTGGTGTGACACCAACAATGGTGGTGGCGCGTTATGTCATCTGCTGGATCCGGAGCAGGAGCGTCCCGCTAAAACCCCGGATGAGAAAACCAAAGCGGTGGAAACAGAAGCGGTTATACGAAAAATCAGCGCCGCAAAAACACAGTTGCTGCATGTGGATGGATTAAAGATACACTTCCCGGTGCAAAAAGGATTATTTAAACGAACCGTGGGATTTGTTAAAGCCGTTGACGACCTGTCATTGGAGATACCCAAAGGTAAAACCCTAGCATTGGTTGGCGAATCCGGTTGCGGCAAGACCACTGTTGGCAAAGGCATCCTGCAGTTGGTTCGTCCGACAGCTGGTTGTGTCAAACTGGAAGACGTTCAGCTCAATCGCCTCAAACCCAAAGAGCTGCGCGGCAAGCGCCGCGACGTGCAGATCATTTTCCAGGATCCGTTTTCCTCCATGAATCCGCGCATGATGGTCAAGGACATCATCGAAGAAGGCATGATTGCGCAGAAAGTCGGTGGCGATGCCAAACAGCGCGAAACCCGCGTTGAAGAATTACTGGAGCAGGTGGGCCTCTCCGCCGAACACAAACTGCGTTATCCGCATGAATTCTCCGGTGGCCAGCGCCAGCGTATTTGCATCGCCCGCGCGTTAGCCGTGGAGCCGAAGCTTATTATCTGCGACGAGCCCACCAGCGCGCTCGATGTCTCCGTGCAAGCGCAAATCCTTAACTTGTTAAAAGATTTACAAGTTAAACTTGGTTTGTCTTATTTATTCATTACTCATAATCTGTCCGTCGTGGAATACCTTGCCCATGAAATCGCCGTTATGTATCTCGGGCGCATTGTCGAATACGGACAAGTAGAAGAAGTCATGAACAACCCCATGCATCCCTATACCAAAGCGCTGTTGTCCGCCGTGCCCACCATCGAAAACGACGGCAGAGAAGTCATCAAACTGCGCGGCGAAATGCCATCCCCCGTTAACCCGCCTGTCGGTTGCCACTTTAATCCCCGCTGCGCCCACGCCAAACAAAAATGCCGCAACGGCTACCCCGATCCCCATGCTGTGACCGAAACCCATAAAGTGCGGTGTTTTCTTTACGACTGAGTCTTTATTCCCTCTTTTTTAAAAGAAGGTGAGTAAAATTGAGTAGTTCTTTCGTTTTGTAAAGAAAGCTTAGGCGGAAATTTCAAAGCCCTGTCCTATTGCAACCAACGATAACAGTATTTGATCTTTATAACTGTAAATGAAAACGTTTTATTATCGTTTTGCAAGGAGTGGCTTGAAAGCATTGTAAGTGATTATGTAATCGGACAATTTGTTCCATAGCAGGATTTGCTGATATTTGTAAACATTTTCTGTCAACTACTAGCATAATCAATTGTTGCTGATACTGTTTGCTACTCAGTAGTAAAAATATAACGACAGCCATATTGCATTCGTTTTAAAAAAACGATTAGTTTTGCGTTCACATAATAGCTAACGGATGAGATCCTGACTGTTGTGTAAAGCACTACTTACAGCGGTTGCTGAAAATATATTGAAAAATAGTGTTTGGGAAACGCCAAACTTAGATACAGATTAAAATGGATCAGCATTCTCGGAACGAATATCTGTATTTTTTTGCGATTGTTCCAGTCAGCAGAGATTTGCATCAAGTAAACCGCTTGTTGTCCAGTGTTATTGAAGCCCAGGAACAGAAAAAAATCTGGTCTGTAGGATGTTATTGTCTTAAATAATGCGGTTGGCGGTTTGCTTGGGAAATTGTCTAAATCACATTTAATGAAAGTCCTGTAACGTTTGTCATTAGACTATATAAACATATTCGAGAATAACAATGAAATTGCTTACGTATAAAAATGTATTGATGATTTTTCTTCAGTTAGGATGGATGGCTAGCGGATTAGCCGACGAAATACCAGATTACTTTGGAGAAGCTGGATTTAACGTAAATCGCGACTACCAAAATCAATATGAAAGAAGCGCGCATCCTGTTGTCGCAATTGCCACAGCATATTGGCGATCGTGAAGCCAGGATTATTCAACAACGGCTCGATTGGCCGGCCGGTAAGATCGCCATTGAGCACATCGATACCGCGCGCAGCCCGGGCAATGCGATCAGTGTATTAATCACCTGTAAAAATATCACAGCCGTATTTGCGTCGATTGGTCAACAAGGTATCCGGGCCGAAACCGTCGCGAACAGCGTGGTGGATGAAGTGCAATATTATTTATCCAATGATGCGCCGGTTGATAAACACCTTGCGGATCAGTTATTGCTGCCGATGGCATTGGCAGGTGGCGGCGAGTTTGTTACCACAACACCGACGCAACATACGCTAACCAATATTGCCGTGATCGAAAAATTCACGGACCAGCGTTTCAACGTAAAGCAATTAGATAATAAAAATAAATATCTGATTAAGCTCTAACACTTTCCAGTATTCCTGCTCTTCCACATTTGATTGTATACAACTGATTGCATACAACAGTATTTTTGTTATTCGATAGCGGAGCGTTTTGCATAAATAATTCAATGCATACGAAGGAGTAGCTGAACAATTCACATTTGTTGTGACGAGTTCAGAAGACCCAGTCTACATTCCACCGCCGCCACTGCCGCCACCACCACTTCCTCCCATACCTGAGGGAGGTGGCGGAGGTTGTGGCGACGGAGCCGGCTGCGGTGGCGGCGGCTGCGGCGGTGGCGACGATGGTGGTGGCATCGGCCTTGGCGGTGGAGCCGGTGGCGGTGGCGCCGGAGGTGGCGGCATCGGCCGCGGCGGCGGAGCCGGTGGCGGCGGCGCCGGAGGTGGTGGCATTGGCCGCGGTGGCGGAGCCGGTGGTGGCGTTGGCTGCGGCGGCGGAGCCGGTGGCGGCGGAGCCGGAGGTGGTGGCATCGGCCGCGGCGGCGGAGCCGGTGGCGGCGGCGCCGGAGGTGGTGGCATCGGCCGCGGTGGCGGAGCCGGTGGTGGCGTTGGCTGCGGCGGCGGTGCCGGAGGCGGCGTTGGCTGCGGCGGTGGCGCTGGTGGCGGCGGCGCCGGAGGTGGTGGCATCGGACGTGGCGGCGGCGCCGGAGGCGGCGTTGGCTGCGGCGGTGGTGGCGCAGGTGGCGGAGCCTGCGGGGGTGTCGTCGGCGGCGGCGCCGGTGGTGGAGGCGCCGGAGGTGGTTCTGTCGGTGGTGGTGGAATTGTTGGCGGCGCCGTGGGTGGCGGTGGCGCCGGAGTATTCGGGCAATCCTGAAAAGCGTTCCAGCTATTGGTGCTATGACAATCATCACATGCATCGGCCGGTTCGCAATGACCACCGGGTTTGCTATGGCAGGTGTCACAGGTATCAAACGCATCATTGTGTGAGAAGGTGCCACTTACATTTGACCATGCCCGTGGCGGTACGCCATGGCAGTTTTCGCAGATATCACTTGTGGTTGGATGGCCTCCTGATTTGCTGTGGCAACTGGCGCAGGAGCCAATCACCTCATTATGGTTTAACGGTGTGATGAACGGTAACCAACCGCCGGCAGGTGGCGTGCGGTGACATGCTTCGCAGGCGTTGGTCGTGTTTGGATGATTTCCGGGTTTGCCGGTTGCCACGCCGCCGTCATGACAGGACACACAAGATCCCAGCACTTCGTTGTGATCCAGTGGAATAATCACCGGCAACCAGTTTGCGGGCGGAACGCGATGACAGGCTTCGCAAACATCCGTGGTGGATGGGTGGTTGCCCGGTTTGCCGGAGGCGATACTGCCATTATGACAACTGAAACAACTGCCTGTGACTTCGTTGTGGTTCAACGGTGAAATAAAAGGTAACCAGTTATTCGGCGCGGTCAGGTGGCATGCATCGCAATTGTCCGTGGTGGCGGGATGATTTCCCGGCTTACCGGTGGCGGTGACATTGTTATGGCAACTGGCGCAGGTTCCTATCACCTGTCCGTGATCAACCGCTGATGCCGCCACCGGTCTCCAGCTTGAGGGGAACGGTTGGTGGCAGGCGGAACAAAGGTCAGTACTGTTTATATGGCCGGCGTTTTTACCGCTGGCTGAGACGCCATTGTGGCAGCTAATACAATCTGCAGGCGCGAACGTGGCGTGATCCGGGACACCTGCAGCCGGCGTCCAGGCGTCCGTGGTATGGCAAATGTCACATTCGGCGGTTGTCGGAAGATGCGTTGGACCTTTGCCTGTTGCGACAATGTTGTCATGACAACTGGAACACACGCCGAGCACTTGAGTATGATCAACCGCGGATGACGCGACCGGGAACCAGGTGGCCGGGAAGGGCTGATGGCACGCGTCGCACACATCCGTGCTGTTAATATGATTGCCGCTCTTGCCGCTGGCAGTCACATTGTTATGACAAATGATACAACCGCCGGGCGCAAACGCGGAGTGGTCCGGGACGCCGTCCGCGGGTATCCAGGCGGAAGTGGTGTGGCAAAGATCGCACTCGCCTGTGGTGGGAATGTGGCCTGGACTTTTGCCGATGGCGGTCACATTGTCATGGCAGCTCGAACAAACGCCGTTTACTTCATTGTGATCCACGGTGATTGCCGGCGCCCAGGGAGTGGGGCCGGCGGCGTGGCAGGCGTCACACGCGTCGGTAGTATTAATATGCGTGGAAGTTTTGCCGCCCGCGATCGCGCCATTGTGGCAACTGATACAAGTACCTATTGTCTGGCCGTGGTCTACGGCGCTGGCGGCAACCGGCGCCCAACTGGCCGGGAATTTTTCATGGCAGGCATCGCACATATCGCTGCTGGCAATATGCCCCGCGTTCTTACCGCTGGCCGATACACCGTTGTGGCAACTGATACAGTTGCTGACAAACGGCGTGTGATCAACCGCGGCCGGTATCCACTGCTGTGTGCTGTGGCAATCACCGCACTCCTGGGTGGTCGGGATGTGGTTTGATCCTTTACCGGTGGCGGTCACGTTATCATGACAGCTCGAACACACACCAAGTACTTCATTGTGATCCACAGCGGATGGCGCGAGGGGCGTCCATTGCGCGGGCGGTATTTGATGACAGGCCTCACACACATTTGTGGTGTTAATATGATTGGGTCCTTTGCCCGTGCCGATGCCGCCGTCGTGACATGCCACGCACCCTCCGGAGACTTCGTTATGATCCAGTGGTGAGATAAACGGCAGCCATGTTGCCGGTGGAACGTTATGGCAGACATCGCAATTGTTGCTCGTCGGCGGATGAGTAGGTGGTTTGCCTTCTCCCAGCGTGCCGTTGTGGCAGGCCACGCAACTGCCCAGTACCTGATTGTGATCCACTGGAGTGATGAAGGGCAGCCAGGTGCCGGCGGGGGGAGATAAATGACAGGCCTCACACACATCGGTCGTCAATGGGTGGTTGCCGGACTTGCCGGTTGCCGTCAAGCCATTATGACAACTGATACAAGCCCCGGTAAGTTCGTTATGATTCAGCGGCGCAATGTAATCCGCCCATGAGCCTGCCGGCGGCGCGTTATGGCATACCTCGCAATTATTAGTGGAGTTTATGTGATTGGGTCCTTTGCCGGTTGCCGTTGTACCGTTGTGGCAACTGAAACAACTGCCTATGACTTCGTTATGATTCACCGCGCCGGGCGCAACCGGGGTCCAGGACGCCGGCCCGGGTTGATGGCATGCCGAGCAACTATCCGTGGAGTTAATATGATTGCTGGACTTGCCAGGGAATAACGAATTGTTATGGCAGCTCACGCAATTGCCAATCACGTGACCGTGATCGACATCGGATACAGGAACCGGCGCCCATGCATCGGTGCTGTTGTGGCAAGCCTCGCAGCTGTTGCTGGAATTTATATGGCCGGTGTTTTTGCCGGTGGCGCTTATGCCATTGTGGCAATCATAACAGGGTTGACCCTGAACATTGGCGTGATCAAACGCAACCGCGGCCCAACTGGACACCGTATGACAGGCGCCACAATCGACAAGCGTGGGTACATGATCGGCCGGTTTGCCTGTGGCGACGATATTATTGTGGCAATTCATACACGGGCCGGTTACTTCGTCGTGGTTTACGAAATCCGCGGGCACCCACCGGTTAATATTATGGCAGGCTTCACACAGGTCGGATGTTGGCATGTGATTGATGGATTTTCCGGCCGCGGTGACATTGTCATGGCAGGACACGCAGCGCTGGTTGCCAATCAGGGTGTGATCCATGGTGGTTGCGGTGGCGGAGGCTTCAAAACCAAAAGTGGTATGGCAAACCTCGCATGATTCGGTAATGGGGATGTGATTAGTGGATACGCCCACCGCAAACACGCCGTCGTGACATTTGTCGCATTGCTGGGGAAGTTCTTCAAACAGGCCGCCAACATGGCAGGCTTCGCAGTCAATAACGCTATGGGAACCGGTAAGCGGGAATCCTGTGCTTAAGTGATCAAAGGCGTCGGCATTTTGAGTTTCCTCATCAACGGTCGCTGCAAAAACGGCAAGGGAAAGGAAAAAGAGAATACAAAAAGCAGCACATGCGAGCTGATTGGCAAAGCCAAAACGAATGCATGGCCATGACCCGCTGCTGTTTTTTTCTTTTGCTGCGGTTGATACTACCGTTACCTTCAAATCTCACGCCCCCGTTACTACCTGATGAGTTGAAAGCTTTCGCCTTTTAACGCATAAAATGTGTACCAATTAATAACAACATGCCGCGCATGGGTGTTAATAACTGAAAAGCCCCCTAACGTTCTATTGCCGGCGGCGGAACCGCAATATCAATTTCATAATTTGCGTGTTCCGTCTGCTTCGTGGCGTTTTTGCTGTCAACTTTTTTACTATCAATTTTTGCTATCGATAGTTGTTATTCATTGCTTGTTCTGCTGTTGTTGCGCAAGGTCCAGAAGCCGATTCAGTACTTACGCGCATTGCAATCACCGCAAATAGCCGGAATTGGCCAAGGAACTTTATGTTGCGTGGATTGCCGTGCGGTATGTACCCTAAAAAAACCGTATAGAATTCAAATGCGTTATTTCGATGCTTATTTGAATCGCTAGGTGGATTTTGATTTGTATATCATAGCAATCGGATTATTACTAATTTAATTTACTAAGTATTTCGTAAATAAAATCGAGTACCGCAGTATTGGAACTGTTAATAGTAGGTTTGCTTACACTGGATTCAGAAAATTCCTACAGGTTGATAGATTTGATCAAGTTGTATTGGGCGTTAAATATCCTAACAACACTGCCTGGCAACTCAATTTTAAAAGAATTTCTCGGTACAGCTGTTGATGGCGGCGATTGAACAACGAAGTTTTTGCGGGCAGGATGAAAATGAAGTTGTTAAATATTGTCCGATGATTGTCTCGTGACATCAACAAACAGAGTAAGGGGCTGACCAGGGCGCAGGAGTTTTTCTTCCTTGATGCCATCGTTCCAGCTTAGCAGTTGGGGTACGGAAACGCGAAAACGTTGTGATATTGTTGCGAGGGAATCCCCTTGCCGGACACGATACTTGATCTGCCGCGTAATGGATCTTTCCGGAGGTGCGGCGAAGGTGGCGGGAATCAATGCGTCTATCAAGTCATTATCCTGCAAGCCGTCGTTGGTCCAGACGACCAGTTTTTTGCCGGCGATTAACACGTCGTCCTGATCCATGTTATTCCATTCGGCCAGCTTGCTCAGTTTGACGTTATATTCCTGGGCGATGGCCGATAAACTGTCGCCGGCAGCGACGGTGTGGGTGATTTTTTGTTTGGGGTTGCTGGTGATATTTGAATCGAGATGTTTATTGTCCAAGGATGCTATATAACGGGTCATGCCTTTCGGCGCGATGGGTATAACCAGGCTTTTTTCAGCGGCGACCTTATTGCTATCGAGTTTGTTGATGCGCTTTAGTATATCCGCGGTGGTGCCATGTTCCTTGGCGATGTTATTCAGCGATTCGTTAGCCTTGACGACGTGACGTTTCCATTGCACGCGGTCATCGGGTTGATAGGAAGCCAGGTTCTGGCGGAACAGGTTGGCGCTTTCTATCGGAAGCAGTAAATAATGGGGTCCGTCCGGAGGGGTTGCCCAACGGTTAAACGGCGGATTCAGCTGGTACAGTTCTTCAATACTGATGTCCGCCAGTTCCGCCGCTTTGGCGAGATCAATCTGGCCTTCAGTATCCACTTTGCGGAAATAGGGCGCAAAGGGGATCGGTTTCAGCGTCACATTGTAATAGTCCGGTTCGGCAATGAGCGCCGAGATGGCCAGCAGTTTCGGCACATAATCACGGGTTTCGTCGGGCAGATCCAGCGCCCAGAAGTTCATGGGTTTGCCTTCCGCGGCGGCGCGCTTCAAAGCGCGGCTGACCGTGCCTTCGCCCGAGTTGTATGCAGCGAGCGCCAGCAGCCAATCGCCCTTGAACATCTTGTTCAGGTCCTGAAGGTAATCCAGTGCGGCGTGCGTTGACGCGAAAATATCGCGCCGGCCGTCGTACCACCAATCCAGTTTTAATCCGTAACGTTTGCCGGTTTCCGGTATGAACTGCCAGATGCCCGCGGCGCGGCCCGAGGAAAACGCAAATGGCTGGAATGCGCTCTCAACAATGGGCAGCAATGCAATCTCGGTGGGCATGCCCCGTTCCTGAACCTCGCGTAAGATAAAGTACAGATACGGCAGTCCCCGGTCGGAAACGCGATCCAGATAACTGTGGTTTTTGGCATACCAGTTTAATTGTATGTCGACCCGGGGATGTTCATAGCCGGATAAATCAAATCCATCCCGCAGTTCTTCCCAC
>JAKEGK010000192.1 GCA_022627515.1 Gammaproteobacteria bacterium | reverse complement strand
GAATAGATAAGTAAAAAGTAGTTTTACGACACCCTCTTTTAGGGAGGGGGTTAGGGGGAGGGTAAAAGTTTCAAAAGCTTACACCCTCCCTCCCGGATCGAGTCCGGGGCAGGCTCTGGCCCTCGACAATCGCTCCTGCATTGGCGCCCCTGTGCCCGTCTCCCGCAAGGGAGAGGGAAATAATCAGAGATTCCTTAGGGTATTGGCGAATACGATTTAATATGACCATGATCAAGCAACTCACCATCATCGGCGTCGGACTCATCGGCGGTTCCCTGGCGCGGGCGCTGCGGGAAGCCGGCGTGGTGAATGAGATCGTGGGCTGCGGGCAGGATAAGGATCATTTGCAGCAAGCCATCGATCTGGGAGTCATTAACAAATATGAAACGGACGTGGCCAAAGCTGTGCATGGCTCCGATGTGGTGGTGGTGGCGGTGCCCGTTGGCGCCATGGAGAGCATATTCCGCCAGATTAAAACGGCGGCCTCCGCGCACACGGTCATTACCGATGTGGGCAGCACCAAGGGCAGCGTGATCCATGCGATCCGGGCGGCGTATGGCAGTGTGCCCGCCAGCTTTGTGCCGGGTCATCCTATCGCCGGCACGGAAAAAAGTGGCGTGACCGCGTCGTTTGCCGGATTGTTTCATTACCGGCGCGTGGTATTGACACCACTGGAAAATACCGACAAGGCAGCCGTGACGCTGGTGCGCAAAATG
Source organism: Gammaproteobacteria bacterium (assembly GCA_022627515.1). Classification (GTDB taxonomy): domain Bacteria; phylum Pseudomonadota; class Gammaproteobacteria; order SZUA-152; family SZUA-152; genus JAKEGK01. The sequence continues at coordinate 8,392 of JAKEGK010000192.1, read as the reverse complement.
TGGGAAGCGACCGGCGCGGTGGTCAGTCAGATGGATGTGAAGCATCATGATGATGTGCTGGCGGCTACCAGCCATTTACCGCACTTGTTGGCATTTGCGCTGGTCGACACCCTGGCGGCGCTGGATGAAAAAGCGGAAATCTTTCAGTATGCGGCGGGCGGTTTCCGGGATTTTACCCGCATCGCGTCCAGCGATCCAAAAATGTGGCATGACATCTGTGTGAATAACCGTGACGCGATATTACAGGTTTTGCAACGCTTCCAGCTCGACCTGGAAAAACTCGGCAAGGCCATTGCCAATAACGATAGCGATTATATTCTGGACGTGTTCAAACGCGCTAAGGCGTCGAGAGACCAGTTCAGCCAGTAGCGTCAATTTAATTATTTTTTATCTATCAATTCTAATAACTGTCGTATAAAGAAGCAAAACATGAGCGAGTCCCATTCTGATTCTAACGTGATTTTTCACGCGCAACCCGGCGGACGTTTAACTGGCGCGCTGCGCGTGCCGGGCGACAAATCCATTTCCCACCGTTCCATTATGCTGGGCTCGCTGGCCATTGGTACCACGCGCATCACCGGGTTTCTGGAAGGTGAAGACAGCCTGGCAACGCTCGCCGCATTCCGCGCCATGGGCGTTGACATTGAAGGGCCGGACGATGGCAAGGTCACCGTGCACGGCGTGGGATTGCATGGCCTCAAGGCGCCGAAACACCCTCTGGATCTGGGTAACTCCGGCACCTCAATCCGTTTGCTAGCCGGACTTATGGCGGGGCAGACATTTGATGTCACCATGAGTGGTGACGCTTCATTGTCAAAGCGTCCCATGCGCCGGGTGACCGAACCATTGGCGGCCATGGGCGCGGTGATTGATACCACCGATAAAGGCACCGCGCCGCTGCGTGTGCACGGTGGCGCGCCGCTAAAAGGTATAAACTATCAATTGCCAGTTGCCAGCGCCCAGGTAAAATCCTGCGTGCTGCTTGCCGGTTTGTATGCGAAGGGCAGAACCTGCGTGACCGAACCCGCGCCAACCCGGGATCATACCGAACGCATGTTGAAAGGCTTTGGCTATCCGGTCGAAGTCAAGGGCAGTACAGTGTGCCTGGAGGGTGGGAGAAACCTCACAGCCGCGAATATAGAAGTGCCCGCGGATATTTCCTCGGCGGCGTTTTTTCTGGTGGGCGCCAGCATCGTCGAAGGTTCACGCCTGACCTTACAGCATGTGGGCATGAATCCGACGCGCATTGGGGTGATCAATATTTTGCGCGCCATGGGTGCGAATATCACCGTCAGTAACGAGCGCGAAGTGGGTGGTGAACCCGTTGCGGATCTGACCGTGACAGCGGCGCCCTTAAATGGTATTCATATTCCCGAAGATCAGGTACCCCTGGCGATTGATGAATTTCCAGTCCTGTTCATTGCAGCGGCCTGCGCCGCAGGCGAAACAGTTTTGACTGGCGCGGAAGAGTTACGCGTCAAGGAAAGCGACCGCATACAGGTGATGGCGGATGGGTTGCGCACACTGGGTATCGATGCCCGTCCCACACCCGATGGCATGGTGATACAAGGAGGCCAGCTGCGTGGCGGGGAGATCCAGAGTCACGGAGATCATCGGATTGCAATGGCCTTTGCGATCGCCAGTCTGCGCGCCAACCAGCCGGTCACGATCCACGATTGCGCTAATGTGAATACCTCGTTTCCCAACTTCGTCTCGCTTGCCCGCGGGGTGGGACTTAAAATCAGCGCATCCAGCGATTAAGTCAGTGCCGATCGATAGTTCGCGAATAACTGTTCCTATGTCTTTGTCAGCATGAACCAAAAACCTGATCCAGCCGCCCCCGTAATTACCATCGATGGTCCCAGTGCGTCGGGTAAAGGCACTATCAGTGCTTTGGTCGCCAGGGCATTGGGCTGGCAAATGCTGGATAGCGGGGCACTATACCGGCTCGTGGCCTACGCGGCGTTAAAACATTCCATTCCTCTTAATGACGTGGCGGGACTCGAAAGACTCGCCCGGAAATTGAACGCACGATTCGAGACAAGACTAAACGGCCGGGAAACAACGATTTATCTGGATGACGAAAACGTGACAACCGCCATTCGCAGTGAAAAGTGCGGCAACGCGGCATCCACGGTCGCGGCAATTCCGCAAGTGCGCACCGCGTTGCTGGACCGTCAACGCGCCTTTCAGCAACTGCCGGGGCTGGTGGCGGATGGACGGGATATGGGCACCGTGGTGTTTCCCGGGGCGGCATTAAAAATATTTTTGACGGCCAGTGCGCAAGAACGGGCAAAAAGACGTTATAAGCAGTTGATGGAAAAGGGCGCAAATGTTAATCTTGCCGATCTTTTTAACGAGATCGCCGAACGTGATCTGCGCGACAGCCAGCGGGCTACGGCTCCCTTGAAACCGGCAAATGATGCCGTGGAGCTGGACACCACCCACATGACCATTCCAGCTGTGGTTGAATATATACTCAAGTTGTATCGCGAACGGCAGTAACTGGCAATAATTCAATAATTGCAGCGCGTCCGGTCTTTTCTCCGTTAAATTGAAACTTATTGGCGTCCGAGGCCTCGAACTTGCATCCAAAAGGCCCTGTGTTCTTACCTTCATTTGTTTGCGGTAAAGCGCAGGCCCACAACATGCCGAAAGCTTTTCGGACAATTTATTAAACCAGCCATTATGGCGAGTCGTTTCAGGAAACCCATTTGCGACTTTAACTTTAGCTGCATTCAAGTTAAAGAGACGGATGTTAGCGTCGAAGTGGCAAAATGGCGGCACTACCAGGAACGCCCAGGAAAAGAGAACCATGAACGAAAGTTTTGCTGATCTATTTGAACAAAGCCTGTCCCGAACCAAAATGCGTCCCGGTACCATTCTTACCGGTCAAATTGTCGATATCAGTTCCGATTTTGTAGTAGTAAACGCCGGACTAAAATCCGAAGGCGTTATTCCCGCCCAGGAATTCCAGGATGAAAATGGCCAGATCAATGTTAACGTCGGCGACGAGATCGAGGTTGCGCTGGAATATGTTGAAGACGGCTTTGGTGAAACCCGGTTATCCCGCGAAAAAGCGGTGCGCGCCCGTTCCTGGATCATGCTGGAAAAAGCCTATGAAGCCGGTGAAACGGTTCTGGGTATTATCAATGGCAAGGTTAAGGGGGGATTTACCGTTGAATTAAACGATGTGCGCGCGTTCCTTCCCGGCTCCCTGGTGGATGTGCGTCCGGTGCGCGATTTGTCGTACCTCGAAGGCAAGCAGCTCGAATTCAAAGTTATCAAGCTCGACCAGAAACGCAATAACGTGGTGGTTTCGCGCCGCGCCGTTGTTGAAGCGGAATCCAGCGTAGAGCGTGATCAGCTCATCGAAAACCTCCAGGAAGGCCAGGTGGTCAAGGGTATCGTAAAGAACCTTACCGACTATGGCGCATTCATTGATCTGGGCGGTGTGGACGGCCTGCTGCATATCACCGATATGTCGTGGAAACGCATCAAACACCCCAGTGAAATCGTTAATGTGGGTGACGAGATCGACGTCAAGGTGCTGAAGTTCGATCGCGACAAAACCCGCGTCTCATTGGGCCTGAAACAAATGGGTGAAGATCCATGGCTCGATATTACCCGCCGTTATCCCGTGGGATCGCGCCTGTTCGGCAAGGTGACCAATCTGACCGATTACGGTTGTTTCGTGGAAATTGAAGCCGGTGTCGAAGGCCTGGTGCACGTGTCTGAAATGGATTGGACCAACAAAAACGTCAGCCCCAGCAAAGTCGTGCAGCTGGGTGACGAAGTGGAAGTCATGGTGCTGGAAATCGATGCCGAACGCCGCCGTATTTCCCTGGGCATGAAGCAATGCAAGGCTAATCCGTGGGATGAGTTCGCCGCCAGGCACAATAAGGGTGACAGGATTACCGGTACGATCAAGTCCATCACGGATTTCGGTATTTTCATCGGTCTGGAAGGCGGCATCGATGGCCTGGTGCATCTCTCGGACATTTCCTGGAGCGCCACCGGTGAAGATGCGGTGCGTGATTACAAAAAAGGCGATGAAATTGAGACCGTCATTCTTGCGATTGATCCCGAGCGCGAGCGTATCTCCCTGGGCGTCAAACAGCTGGAACAGGATCCCTTTAGCAACTATCTCGCTGAGCATCCCAAGGGCAGTATCGTCTCCGGCAAGATAATCGGGGTGGATGCCAAGGGCGCCGTGATTCAGTTGTCGGAAGGCATTGAGGGTTATCTGCGGGCGTCGGAAATCACGCGTGACCGCGTGGAAGATGCGCGAACGCTGTTAAAAGAAGGCGAAAAGGTTGAGGCCAAGTTCATCGGGGTAGACCGCAAGAACCGCGTCATCAACCTGTCAATCAAGGCAAAAGATTCTCAGGAAGAAGCGGAAGCCATTGAAGACTACACTCGCCAGTCAGAATCTCAAGGTGCAACGACCCTGGGAGACCTGATTAAAGAGCAAATGGACAATCAATAACTGTCTACGCACTGAGCAATTGGTGAAAATTCCGTAAATTTTCCCAGAAATGCTATTTAAATCGTGGGTTTAGCTGCTAATATTATTGGGGTGGCTAGACCCACGTTGCTATTAAGGTTTATCGCTTTGTGACGTTAATATGGTGACTGGGTTTACGTTCATCAGTTTTTGATGAACGAAGTACAGAAGTTCATTGGGTCTGAACAGGCCTGCTGATTGATCCTAGGGAATCACGAGCATGACGAAATCCGAACTAATAGAACGAATAGCAAAAAAACAACCGCATCTTCCATACAAAGATGTCGAGCTGTCTGTGAAGACGTTGATCGAACAAATGGCTCAAAAACTGTCAACCGGAAGCCGTATTGAAATCCGTGGCTTTGGCAGTTTCTCGCTGCATTACCGCCCGCCGCGTGTTGGACGCAATCCAAAAACCGGTGAGGCAGTCTCCCTGTCCGGGAAATATGTTCCGCATTTTAAACCGGGCAAGGAGTTACGCGAACGCGTAAATAATGTCGCGGGCGCGTAAATAATGTAAAGTAGGAGCGGTAAGCGGCTGCTCTTGCCTAAATACCAAAATACATAAGAAAACGGTATCGGTGGAGACGCCCGTACCGTTTTTTTATGACCAGATATTTTATAGCAAGTTATTTATATGGAGTTTTATCGCTGTGGAATCGTGTTGCTAATTGTGAGCCGCACGCTAATCTGCGGTAGACAATAAGTTAAATGCACCTAAAAACGATCAGTCAATCGGAATCATCACGGTATTGCGGCAATGAAGCGCATAGTTAATCTGGTTTTGATTCTGATTGTTACGCTGGTAACGGTCACGTTTACCTTACTGAACTCACAAACTGTCAGGATTAATTATTACTTCGGCAGTTACGAGATTGATTTGCTTATTGTGATTGTGGTTGCGCTGGTGCTTGGCGCACTGCTGGGGGTTACCGCGGCGCTTGGCAAATTATTCAGTCTGAAGCAGGAAATGTCACGCAAGGAAAAGAAAATAAAAATAACTGAGAAAGAACTGGAGAACTTAAGGTCTTTACCTCTGAAGGATGATCATTAAATCCAACTTGCATATCTGTTCCCGTAAACAGATTCATTGTACATCGCCATGGAATTCGCTTTAGTTGCTTTATTGCTGCCTGTCGCCGCGCTGTCCGGTTGGTGGATTGGACGGTATAAGTCGGGCAATGCGGGCGGCGGCAGCGGCCTGTCTTCAGACTATTTTGCCGGACTCAATTTCCTGCTCAACGAGCAGCCGGACAAGGCGATCGACGTCTTCATCAAGATGCTGGATGTGAACAGCGATACGGTGGAAACCTATCTGGCGCTGGGCAACCTGTTTCGCCGGCGCGGGGAAAGCGACCGGGCGATCCGTATTCATCAAAACCTGATCGCCCGCCCCACCTTGAGCAAGGAACAGCGCACCCAGGCCTTGTATGAATTGGGGAAGGATTACATGCGCGCCGGTTTTCTCGGGCGGGCGGAAAATATTTTTTTGGAACTGGTGGATGATAAAAATCATCGCACCCAGGTGCTGAAAAACCTGCTGGACATCTATCAGCAGGAACGGGATTGGAACAAGGCGATGGCGGCGGCGCGTAAACTGGAGCGCGTGTCCGGCCAGAAAATGAGCGTGGAGATCGCGCAGTTTTGTTGTGAATTGGCTGAAAAAGAGATTAAAAACGCCGATTACTATAGCGCCATGAAATTGTTAAAGCGGGCGCTGAGCCATGATAAAAATTGCGCGCGGGCCAGCCTGCTGATCGGGAATATTGAAAAACATAACGGAAATTACAAGGGGGCGCTGCGCGCGTTCAAGCAGGTCGAGCAACAGGACGCCAGCTACCTCCCGGAGGCGCTGGAGCCGATGGTGGAGTGCCACCAGGCCCTGGGTAAAATTGACGAAATGGCGGATTATTTAAACTATGTATTGCGGCAGTACAATGGTTTGACGCCGGTGGTGGAGTTATCAGAGGTGACCCGCTTGCAGCAGAATGAAAAGGCCGCCGCGGAGCAGGTAATGAAAGCGCTAATGACGAACCCAACCATCAGCGGCTTGAATCAATTGCTTAAATTAAACCTGATCAGCGCCGAAGGCGAAGTGCGGGAAAAATTGTCCATGATCCGCGATATCACCAGCCAGCTGGTGGAGGATAAGCCCATCTACCGGTGCAACAACTGCGGATTCCGCGGCAAGAAACTGCATTGGCAGTGCCCCACCTGCCGGCACTGGTGTACGGTGAAACCCATTCAATCGGAAGAAGCCGACAAGTAGGAAACAGGAGACCTGTGGTGGCACCGCGGCGCATACTTGCAAAACCGGCCTGACGCGAAGGGAATTTATGAAAAATCAGCAGTGCATTTTAATTACCGGTGGCGCCGGCTTTATTGGCTCGGCACTGGTGCGTTATCTGCTGCAATCCACGGACGTAAAGATTGTTAACGTGGATGCGTTAACCTATGCCGGCAACCTGGAATCATTGGCCGGAGTGGATCAATATCCAAATTATCAATTTGAACAGGTGGATATTTGCGATGCAGCGGCTGTCCAGCGCTTGTTCCGGGATTATCAGCCTGATGCGGTGATGCATCTCGCGGCCGAAAGCCATGTGGATCGTTCGATCGATGGGCCGGCGGCATTCATCCAGACCAATATTGTCGGCACCTATACTTTGCTCGAAGCGGCGCGGGAATATTGGAAAACATTACCTGAAGCCCCCAGGCAGCGGTTCCTGTTTCATCATATATCCACGGACGAGGTGTACGGATCATTGCCGGCGTCCGGGTTTTTTCTCGAATCCAGTCCTTATCAACCCAATTCGCCATACTCCGCCAGTAAAGCCGCGTCAGATCATCTGGTGCGCGCCTGGCATCACACTTACGGATTGCCGGTGCTGTTGACCAATTGCTCGAACAATTACGGTCCTTACCAGTTTCCGGAAAAATTGATTCCCTTAATGATACTCAATGCCCTGGAAGGCAAGCCGCTGCCGGTTTATGGAAAGGGTGAAAATATCCGGGACTGGCTCTATGTGGAAGATCATGTGAAGGCGCTCACCGAGGTCCTGCGCAAGGGCAAGGTGGGTGAAACCTACAATATTGGCGGCAATAATGAAAAAACCAACCTGGAGGTTGTAAAAACGGTATGCGCCTTGCTTGATGAGTTAGTGCCCGATTCGCCGTATAGACCGCATGCTTCCTTAATTACCTATGTCAAAGACCGGCCCGGTCATGACAAGCGCTACGCGATCGATGCGTCAAAAATTAAAAACGATTTAGGTTGGCAACCGGAAGAAACTTTCGAGTCCGGGCTTCGCAAGACTGTGCAATGGTATCTTGAACATAAGGAGTGGTGCCGTCACGTGCAGGATGGTAGTTATCAGCGGGAGCGGCTGGGTACCAATACGTAATACGAAGTTTATGTTATTTGAAGATACGTTGATAAAGCGTCATCCCCGTTCGCGGGACGCGGTAAATGCGTCCATACACGCTTGACGGCGGCATACCCAGAGGGCACTTGTGACCTTCAGGTTATAAATTTCTGCCGCCGACACCCGTAAACAGGTATGAGACTTTATTCTTGAAGTTTTTAGCAGGTGTTGCTGCTTCACGCGATCAAACTTAATGCGCCAGTATGGAATTGAACCGGTTTAAATAAACATCGGATACAGGAAAATTATAGAAATGCAACGCAAAGGGATCGTTCTCGCCGGTGGTTCAGGAACCCGGCTGTACCCGGTTACACAGGCTGTTTCCAAACAGCTGTTGCCGGTTTACGATAAACCCATGGTATATTATCCTTTGACCACGCTGATGCTGGCAGGCATACGGGATATATTATTAATATCGACACCCATGGATACGCCGCGCTTTGAGTATTTGCTGGGTGAT
>JAKEGK010000191.1 GCA_022627515.1 Gammaproteobacteria bacterium | reverse complement strand
CGCTTAATTATTTTTTCTGGCATCGAAGATCCTTACAGGGTAAGTTTTTGCTAGTATATCTTATGTCATCCTCAAAATGAGTTTTGCGACACCCTCCCTTTTAGAGAGGGGGTTAGGGGGAGGGTAAAAGTTTCAAGTTTTCTCAACAGCTGCTGTTCGATAGTCCGCTAACCGTGGCAATAGCCACATTCATTCCTGTATTTCACTAGCAAGGTGGTGGCCGTTATTTCCAGGCGAAATTATCCGGTCCATCATTTTTTTAATAGATCAAGGATGCCGTAAGTTTATATGGGCAGCAAGTCGCACTTTTCCGCCTGTTTCTTGAAATTATATCCGTCACACGACATTTTCCTAACGTTTATCTTTTGATTGGGTATGTCTATCTTAAGAATTCCTTTAGATAATAGGTAAAAGGGAATCACTGCGGCTGCTCCACCGACTTCTACACCCGGTATGCCCCAGCGTGCAACGGCTTCGGCGTACATCAGGCGTTGTGTTGTGCTGAACTCAAGTTCGATACTCTGATTCTTGATGGCGGATTCAGAACAAGAGTAAGCCGCTAAGAATCTTAATTCATAGTCTGACTTGGCGGCAGCGGGCGGATATTTTAACCACTTTAAGATTTATCGTTCTTCATCGCGGCGAGATTTCGGCGTCTGAGCGCGAGGCGCGCACGGATCGAGGCAATAGTGTGGAGTTTATAGTTAAGGGCTTCGGCTTTTTTACCCCATCCTTTTACGCAAAGACGGCTCAATTTGAAATCAACTTCGCCTCGCTCAGTTCTGATTTGAGATACGCGTAATAAATGGGCGCCGCCACCACGCCGGAGATGCCGAATACCGCTTCTAAAGCGATCATGGTAATCAATATTTCCCAGGCTTTGGCGCGTATCATGGAGCCAATGATGCGGGCATTGAGAAAATATTCTGCTTTGTGAATGACAATCAAAAATGCCAGGGAACTGATTGCCACATACAGCGAATGACTCAAACTAACCACAACGATGATGGTATTGGACGCGAGGTTGCCTACTACTGGCAACAAACCGAACAGGAACGTAAGAGCGATCATGGTTTTTATAAAAGGAAGGTCAATGCCAAACAGAGGCAAAATGACTATTAAATAAATTCCGGTAAAGAACGCGTTGATGGCCGCAATGCGAATCTGCGCGAATACCACGTTGCGAAAAGAGCTGGCCAGTTTGGCAATTCGTTGCGCCAGCGCGGATTGAAAAGGCGTGAGCGTATCCTTGTGCACCGCCTTGCGCAAGGCAATCATTGCTCCAATAACCATGCCGATCAGTGTCAATACTACCGCACGCCCGGCCTCTTTGCTAAGTCCCCGCACTTCAGCCGCATGTTCCCTGAGCCAACCCGCGAAATCCGTACGCAGTTCTTCTACGTTGGCGGGGAGATACTCCCGCACCGACAACGGCAACGAATTTCGTGAACTCTCGAGCACTTCAGCCATTTTGTTCAGCAAGGCAGGCAAGTTATCCGAGCCCGCCTGAAAAAACTTGAAAATGCCAAGCCCCAGAAACACCAGTAACGCAATAACAATGCTGGCCACGAAAGTCACCAGCGACACTCGGGCTATATCCCCCTTCAGTTTTATGACCTTCAACAACTTTGGCTCCAGCATCAACACCACTTCATGAACCAGGAGCCCGGCAAACAACGCGATCAGCAACTGCCGCCAAAGAACAAAAATCAATGACACTGCCATGAGTATCCAGGCAACGGTCAGATAACGGTGCATTTCCTGATTGGGAATATCGTTCATATTCATTACCACGGAAAAGAAAGGCGCGAATCGCCGGTGTAAACCGGGAGTATTCTAAGGTTTATATCTGCCCACCGCCACGGAAAAATAGGGCAGCCTTCTCATCTAATAGATTTACACAACCCGGTGCGGCACGAAGCCTGGACATTAACGCCAATTTGTTACGCCGTTGGATTAAAGAGCATGAAGAGGGGGATGGGTCGGCATTTCGCTGCCCGGAATTTCGGGTCGGACCAAGATCAGCGTTTTAAAATTAACAAAGATCGATTAAAAATTGCCTGTTTTTTGTTTAAAACCTGCGTTTTCAACCTAAAAATGCGCCTGATACTTGATATTCACTTTGTCCTCAAGCATAGGCGGCATTTCTTTAAATGCCCAATTTTAACTATAAAAAAGCGCTACCACAGCTAAAATACAACAGGATTTAGTTAATTTTTCCCACTTCAACAACATGTTGGCCAATGGGTGGCTAATGGGCGAACCCGCCACCCCAAAAGCTGGAATAAATTACTTAACTATGGAATTTCGGCTTTGCAGCGGTTGCGGACCTTTATGTCAATTTAAGCTTTGGCTGCTATCGGTTAATGAAAGGATGTTCAAGATGAAAATATCGCATCGTTGTGCAATATGCGCAAACAGGAAAACGCCATGCGATGTTCGAAGCTTTACAACTTTACGCCAAAAAAATTCAAAATCGATATCATGATCCAGTAACTGAAAGCGGTAACAGTGATGGAAATCGAAATGCTTAGATAAAAGTTAAGCCCCTGTTTAAGCAACAAGGGTAAAACTATAAACAGCAGGAGCGAGGGCAATACCAGCCAAAAAATGCTTGTCGATAATGCGCTAATTTTATCGGCATCCTTGGTATCGATATATAACCATACCATTGCGAGAACCGATACTAATGGAATTGACGCAAGAATAGCGCCTATCAACGAGCTGCGTTTGGCGATCTCAGAAATAACTACAATTAATATTGTAGAAATAACAATCTTCAGCGTGTAGTAGGCCGTTTGCTGTTTCAATTAGATGCGCTAACCAAAAATAGACGAATCCATACCGGCCGCGGTGAACGGCCGCCACCCGTATGGATTTGTCGCAGTTTAATTAACACAAGCTGCGCGGGACATTATTTTCCCGTGTAATTCGCGGCAATATATTCACCATTCAATGACAAAAATACATAAAGTGTTTGTTTTTCGGGGTCACTTATCTTGTCATTTGTAAACGAGATCATCCATTCCATATTGCCGCCAAATTCTTTCTTCTCAGATTTCGCAATGTTAACTGATTTCCAGCTGCCATCAATTTTACCCTTTTCAACCAGCTGAGCGACACTTTTTATCGCAACCTGTTCTGCCTGACTTTGGTTTACGGGTTCATGGGAGTGCGAATGCCCATGATCGTGATTTGCGCCGGCCAATACTGCTGCCGGAGATAGACTCAGAATAAAACTAAAAATAATTGCTTGAATACGCATACTGATGATCTCCTATAGTGAATCATGTGTGTTGGTTTGTGGATTTTGAGTTGGTTTTTCTTGCTCAGGCCCCTTTTTGGTATCTTTAAGTTGATATTCGCCTCTGACATTTAAAGTAATAGTTACTGGAGAACGGGTGCTATTCTTCCAGTACCATCCATGGGTCCCTTCAAATGATGCGGTAAGAGTGCCGCGGGATTGGCTATCCTCGTTCTTTTCAAAGCTTTGGAAAAAACCCGTGGTATCGCCTGTTGGTTCACCATGAAAGTCAAAAAACAGGTTCTCACCATCCGTTTCCCAGGAGTAGTCAATAGTTGCGCCTTGCTTAAGTAAGAGCTTGTATTCCTTATCACCTCTGGCTGGAATGGTGATGCTGATCGTATCCCTCCACGGTAATTGCCGGATCTCCTCAACTTTCATGGCGTCAGAAACGGTATTTTGCCCAGATTCAGCCGCAACGGCGGCGCTAACCATAATCTCGTTATTGGCTGTATGTTCATAACCGTGCATTTGCATAAGGAACAAAAAGCCACCCCAGATAATCAATGTGTAGTTGGTGATGAGGCTGAAGGTCTGGAAAAAGTGACCTTTACGCCAGGCGGCAATCAACAGCAACATCACGGCTAACGCGCTTATCTGTCCAAGTTCGATTCCCACGTTAAACGATATGATGTTAAGCAGCAGTTGATCTTCACTTAGTGGCAAAGCCTGCAAACGGGTCGACAGGCCGAAACCATGAATCAATCCAAGACCGATAATCATCGCCATCATATTGGGTGGATTGATGTTAAGGTATTTGCGAAAACCGTCGATATTGGCAAAGGCAATGTAACTCACACTTAATCCAATGACAGCGTCGATAAGGAAGTAATCAAGCTGAATCGCGTTAAACGTGGCATAGATAAGAGTGACACTATGGCCGATCGTAAAAGCGGTAACATATTTGGCAATATCACGGAAAGTGGTCAGGAAAAAGATAATCCCGAATACAAACGCCAGGTGGTCATAACCGGACAACATATGTGTTGCGCCAAGCCACATATAGGCCATATTTCCACCCTCGATGATTGACTGCTTTTCCTCTTCGGACATACCGTGAGCGAATGCCAGATTAGACAGCATCAGGCAGGCAACGGTACCAATAAACAGCAATACAAAATTGCGGGACTGTCGAGATAACAGCGTTGTTGTCTCAAGATTTTTGTGTTTTAAGCAGGAGGCATTCACAGCAGGTGCCCCCCTTTCTCCACCGGGATTATCCAATAGATACCCTGTCCGGCAATATTGTGGTCCTTGTCACAAAGTGTTGCCAGTACGGAATCTACTTCCGTGTCTTCAAGTAACAATTCGGTTCGAATCCGTGGTGCGTAACCTACAACTTGGTCTCTGGCCGAAAGGAATGAGTCACTTTCCACCTCTTCTCCATGCCCTTCGGCATGAATAAATGTAAATCCAGAAACCTGGTTCATACTGCGTAAAAGCCTGGTAAGATCCTGTTGGACATCAGTATGAACAATCAGCGTGAGCAATTTCATGCGTTCCTCCGCAGCAAGTTAAACTTCGTAAAATCAATTGTTAACCGGGACGAATAATCCAACATTTGGAAAATCCGAACAAACTATGTGTTGTATTGCGTGGCGAAAAACCACCCGGATCTTTCTGACTACAATACTATTTGAAAGGAATTTTCAGCAGGGAGGAGCACGCAGTGGTGGAGCTAGATGGCGCCGCCAGGAGTGGATAACGTCATCGTCACGGCGGTGATGGAAGGTGTGTCGATAAAGGCCAAACAGGGCCAGCGTAAACAACATGACTAACAAAGCCATGAAAGGAACTTTACCGGTAATTTTTGTTAGCAGACAATCAGGACATGCATCACTCTCGGATACCACCTCGTCATGTTGATCAAGATGGGAATTATCGGTGGAAAGATGGGCAATACTTAAATGGAAATGCTCAACGGCATCGGGGGCTGACGTATGACTGCGATGGTGGTCATGGTCATGTTCAAGATTATGTACATGAAGCTTTACGCCCTGGGCAGACAATAACGCGATGGATAATAATATTGACCAAAGGTATAAAGTTGATTTTTTCGTTTTCTGCAAGTGGTTCATAAGTGATAGTCTATCGGCAATACTCTCCCGATGCAATTAGCGGGTTCTGGGTAAAAATCTTTAATTCAGCTATTTATCCAAGAAAAGCTTTATACATGCCACTGTGTTTAAGTCCCTATTTGTATAACAAATTGCTCTCTCCATGGCGATCTTAAGTTGGATGGTTGTGATAGAGAGACACAACTGCAACGTTCACATGCGCAATGACCAATATCAACCTAAAATGCCCGGATCAGGTGTCAAAGCAGCCATTGGTCTTAAGTGGCAAAATTATTTTGAATATTTTTTTCGGGCTTTCGTTCTCAGACTGCTGGAAAAACGCTTTGGGTCAAATACTGTCTTACATCACGAGGCGGTTTGACAGATTAATTTCTGATTAATAGAAAAAGCCACAGCAGATATAAAACTACATCCCGACAATAAAGAGGCTAGCCCGCTGGATAAATGGGTTGCGCAACCTCGCGCACATTCAATAAAATCGTTACCACGCCATTGAGAGTGCGGTAACACGCTAATGTTCCTGTTCAATGATCAATTATCCTTGCCGGTACTAACTCAAAATCCGTTATTTCGCTGCCAATCTATGGTCTAAAATTAGTACTATCTACTATATATGTATAAAGAACTAATACATCGCTTACCGGCTCCCATCAATTTCCTTTGGGCGCTGGTATGACAAAAAATCACCGGATTCAGAATTTATGAAAAAGACAAGTTTCTTATATGCGATCGTATTTCTTTTCTCTTTGCCGCTGATCTGCGCCGCAGACAATGATTTGCCAGAGGAACTGGCGGCTGCAATCAAAAATGCCGGTTTCAGCCGCAATGGTATCGGGCTGTTTATTCAGGCGGTCGGCGATGACAAACCGGTTGTGGCGTTCCAGGCGGACAAGCCCTTGAATCCGGCATCCGTCATAAAACTGGTTACGACGGCGGCGTCGCTGGCGCAACTGGGCTCGGGTTACCGCTGGTCAACCGGTGTCGCCTATACCGGGCATATCGACGGCGATACCTTGAAAGGCAATTTGTATTTTCGCGGTAATGGGGATCCCTATCTGACGCCGGAACGTTTCTGGCTGCTGTTAAACCGCATTTCTATCTTTGGCATCCGCAATATTTCCGGTGATGTGGTGTTTGATAATTCTTATTTCGATCCGGGCCATATTGACTACGCGGCATTTGACGAACAACCCTACCGCACCTATAACGTCGGGCCGAACGCATTGCTGGTAGGTTTTCAGGCGACCGAATTTCATTTCCGCGCCGATGACAAAAAGGTAAGAATCTCGCCGTTTCCTGATTCACCCACGTTGCGAATCATTAATAAGGTGAAGCTCACCAATGGCGATTGCGGCAACTGGCAAAAACGCCTGGAGCTGGATACCCAGGTGAATAACGAAATGCTGCAGGTTACTTTTTCCGGTCAATACGCGCGCGCCTGCGATAAACGCACCCTGTACCGTCGTGTGGCGGAGGCGCACGATCACTATCAGCATTTCTTTTTACCTTTGTGGCGGCAACTGGGTGGCTCGGTAGATGGCAAAGTCATGCAAGGCATGTTGCCCGGCAATACTACGCTGGCGTTTGAAGAACCTTCGATTTCTCTTGGGGAAGCGGTGCGCATGATTAACAAGTACAGCAATAATGTGATGACGCGTCAGGTGTTATTGTCACTGGGAGCGCGGGCGTTCGGTCCACCGGGAACAACAGAGAAGGGCATAACCACGGTGAAGGCATGGCTCGCGCAAAGCAAGCTGGATGGTCCCGCATTGCGCCTCGATAATGGCGCGGGACTGTCCCGCGACGAGCGCATCAGCGCCGCGCTGCTGGGCCGGTTGCTTCTTTATGTTTACCAGCAGGCTTATATGCCGGAGTTTATCGCGTCCCTGCCGGTAGCCGGTTACGATGGCAGCATGGCGCACCGGTTTACGGACGGACCACTATTGGGCCGCGCGCATATCAAAACCGGATTGCTGGATTTTGTGCAATCCATGGCGGGATATGTCACCGCCGCTTCCGGAAAACGTTATTCCGTCGTCTTGCTGCATAATGATCCCCGCGCGCACACCAAAGCCGCTGAAGGCTTGCAGGACGAAGTTATCCACTGGACCTACAATTTGTAACATGACACCAGTGATGGCTGGCCAGGGGAAAAGAATTAAGTAAAATCCTCTGATTGACAATTGGCGTCATTGACTGATTGCAGGAGGTTATCGATGCTGGTTATTGGATTGTTGAATTCCGGGTTTTGAAACCGCCATGACTCCTCAAGTATCCGGCAACTTCGGCATGCCATACTTTCCGGGTGTGGTGCGCGGAGTATTGCGCAGGGGATCGGAAGGCGCAACGCCAGGTAACATCGTCCTGACCGCATCATCGGGCATTCAACAGTTAACGGCTCGTCCCGCCGGCTTTTTGATTATCGAAGGCGCGCCATTTTCCCATGCCATGATCGCATTGCTTGATATTGGCGCGCCAACTGTGATTGTCTGCGAGCAACAGGCAAGCGCGCTGATTGAAGGCGCAATGTTGATGGTGGACGGATGTACCGGCCGCATAAGCACTGATGACGCGGACCATGATTTTCCGATTCAGCAATCCTTGCGGCATGAGTTGCCATCTTTGCTAACTGGTCAGCCGGTATTGACGGCCGACGGTGCGCCGGTCAGCTTGTGCGCCAGCGTGCGTAGCGCCGGAGCCGCGCGCCTTGCGGTTGAAGATGGGGCTCGGTCGATCGGCCTGGTTCGCACGGAGTTTTTGGTGCCAGAGGAAAACCGCGTACCGGACACGCTGTTTTACCAAAACGTTTTTGATACGGTGTGTCAGGCCGCCACGCCTTTGCCGGTAACATTCCGGTTATTGGATCTTGCGGAAGACAAGATGCCAGGCTGGATGCCGCAGTCAGCGCTATCCAGCGGCGCATTGGGTCTGCAAGGTGTGCGGCTTTATGCTGCTGCTCCGGTGAGACGTGTAGTGCAAGCACAACTTTCCGCTATCAACGCATTGCCCGAACAATACAATATCCGGGTGCTGATTCCTTACCTGGTCAGACATGAAGAGTTGCATTACTGGCGCGAATGGGTAAGTGAACAAGTGCCAGGAAACATGGAAATCGGAGCGATGGCCGAAACGCCGGCCGGTGTTCTGGATATCGCCAACTGGTTCGATCACGCGGACGTTGTTGCCATAGGTTGTAACGATTTAATGCAATGCCTGTTTGCCGCGGACCGGGACCGGCCCGCGTTGCGGGACTATCTCGACGCTTATGCGCCGTACCTGTACCGGCTGTTCAGGCAGATCGCGGATTCCGTCCGTGGCAATCTAAACAAGGTGACACTTTGCGGCGTGTTGCCGCAATTACCCGGTGTCTTACCGTTGTTATTGGGATTAGGATACCGGATGTTTTCGGTTGACGCCCATAGTATTCCATACCTGGCAAAAACCGTGACTTCGGTTACCTTGGCGGAGGCGGAACAAACTTTGGCGAATGTATGCGAAGCCAACGAATCGCGGGAGGTCCGGGAAATCCTGCGCCTGCCGGCACAGATGCGCTGCCCTTTCATTTTCTGATTGAGGTGCTATCTGAACTTTGCGACGGTGTATGCCAAAGGATTTATTCAAGCTCCGTCCGCTTCGTACCTTATATTTTATGCCGGAAATACGCTGCCTCGCGGTAAACATATCAAGCCGCTCGAGGCGGACTCAAGTTACCCACCCCCTTCAGGAATTAAAGTTACCGATGCCCGCGGCCAAGTGATCCGTTAGCTCGCGTTATAAAAATCAGGGATACGCGCCACCTGTATACATTATTGGTAACAACACCGGGCGCATCACAGTTATCCGGCGGAATAATTATGATTCCCGGTATTATCACAAAAACATAAACTGCTGTAAGTTGTCCCGCAAAATCACGTAAGACGCAGCCTGCACGCCAATTAGCAACTCAACTATTGCGCACCTGCTAAAGATTGTGCAACTATCGCTGTGTTGAAAAAGCAAAGTGTTGTAAACAGTAACAAATATAAACAGTAACCAGTATTACATTTAATGATATTTTATTAATCGTCATTTCATTAATAAAAGTATCTTCAATAAAAGTATCTTCCTGGTAAATTGCAAAGGTCTACAGGGCAGAAAGAACTATCAGATAGCTATCTGATAAAAG
This sequence comes from Gammaproteobacteria bacterium, assembly GCA_022627515.1. Lineage (GTDB taxonomy): Bacteria > Pseudomonadota > Gammaproteobacteria > SZUA-152 > SZUA-152 > JAKEGK01. Next base: position 6,608 of record JAKEGK010000191.1, on the reverse strand, counting down.
AAGTAAAAAAGACAGGATCCATCGGTGGTAACAAGATCCTGCGGGGAGAAGAGAACTTTGCCTTTTGACGTATCCGGCTGTATCCAAACTGCAGTAAAAGCGCAAGTGGTTGTTGCGGGGCGTAGTCGAGTTGTACATCATGGGGGTGTGTGTATGAGTCATCATACAAAACTTGCTGACACCTGGTTTTTGAGCACAAAGGTTTCCTGTCTGCTGGCTTGTTGTTTACCGTTGTTTACCGTTGTTTCCGTCATTTTTCTCAGGAGCTTGTCAATCAATTAAAAGTTAACGGACAGTTTTTGGATGTTCTTCGCCGGGCTTTGCTCATTGGCGATTGGGTCAATGGAACTTTAGTCCAATGAGCTTTGGTTTATAGAACAAAAGTCCATACAACACATATCCATACAACACATGTCCATTGAACTTTTATTTTGATATGGCTCTTTCCGCTCTTATAGTTCCCAACGCATACCCGGAATAACGAACGTTGTGCGCTTGGCGGCGTTGTGCGCCGGCGAGTGATACAGCAGGGAAAAACCACCGGATAGCCTTTGGCTATGTTGGTAACAGCAGCAAGAGGTAGTATTATGCGCCGCCTATCCAGAACGTTCCTGTCATTGTTGTTCATACTGTTCACATTGGTTTCATTTGAAAGCCAGGCGATCACGGATTTTATCAGGCCGCAGTCAACCTTTCAGGCCAACGGCATCCTGGTAAAGTTCAAACAGTCGGCAAGCCGCACCAGCCGTATGAATACCTTATCCACGGCGGGTTGCCGCGAAAGCGTCAGGTTCCAGATAGTGCCGGGCCTGACTCATGCCAAAGTGCTGTCCGGACAAACTATCGAGCAAACGCTGCAAATGTTGCGCGCCAATTCCCAGGTGGAATACGCGGAACCCAATTATATTCTGACCATACAGCAAATCATTCCGAACGACCCTGACTTTGATTCGCTCTATGGTTTGCACAATACCGGGCAAACCGCGGGAACCGCCGATGCGGATATCGACGCTCCCGAAGCCTGGGACCTGCAAACCGGCAGTCATGATGTGGTGATCGCCGTTATCGACACGGGTGTCGATTACACTCACGATGAATTGAAAAACAATATGTGGGTAAACGTCAATGAAGTGCCCGCCAACGGCGTTGACGACGACGGCAACGGCTATGTTGATGACTACCGCGGCTGGGACTTTGCGAATAATGACAATGATCCCATGGACGATCATTTTCATGGCACTCATGTCTCCGGCACAATCGCGGCGGAGGGTAACAATGGCATCGCCGCATGTGGCGGGCGCGGCGGGTTTGTTGCTCGCGCATAATCCCGGCCTGACCTATCAGGATATCAAATCCCTGCTGCTGGAAAGTGCTGATCCCGTCGCTTCACTGGCGGGCAAGACCATGAGCGGCGGGCGGCTGAATATCGGGAATGTAATACAGGCGCTGGCGGGCCGCATCAGCGTTACGCCAGTGAGAGCCACCGTTGCAGCAGGCGCAACGCAGCAGTTCAGCGCCGAAGGCGGCGCCGCGCCGTATACCTGGTCGGTAACCGATCCGGGCGTGGCAAGCATTGACAGCGCCAGCGGCTTGTTAACCGCCACCGCCGCCGGGATTACGCGTGTCGCGGTAACTGACAGCGCCGGACAAACCGGCTCAAGCGCGGATATCACTGTAACCCGCACTTCTATTGCGCCGGTTTCAGCGTTGGTAGGAGTGGGTCAGACTTTACAATTCAGCGCCTCCGGCGGCACGCCGCCTTATGCGTTCAGTGTCAGTGATTCCAGTATTGCGTCAATCAACAGAACCAGCGGTCTGTTAACGGGCCTGGCCGCCGGCAATGTGCAAGTGACTGCCACCGACGCCAATGGGATCAGTGATATCGCGGCAAATGTTGAAGTGGTTGTTGCTACATTGGATATAACACCGTCTACCGCCGTGCTGGGCACCGGATCGCAACTGCAATTTACGGCACAAGGCGGAGCAACGCCGTACCGCTGGTCGGTGCTCGATAGCGGCATCGCCTCTATTGATGCCAACGGACTGCTGACCGGAATTGGCGTTGGCACTACGATTGTGGCGGTGCGCGACGCGGCGAACGAGGTGGGTTTAACCGGTCCGATTGAAGTGCGGCACATACAGGTCGAACTGCAAAGCGCAACCATTCAGACTTCACAAACTTTGCAATTCAATGCAAGTGGCGGCAGTGGGCCGTATAGTTGGACTGTCAGCGATGAATCCATTGCTTCCATTGACGGCAACGGCCTGTTAACGGGATTGACAGGCGGCTACGTCATCGTTACCGCAACCGATGCTGATGGCGCGGCGGGTAGCAGCAATACCATTACCGTCGAAGGCAGCGGGTTTCCGGATATATCACCGGTGAATCCGGTAATCAGCGTAGGTCAGCAAATCCGGTTCAGCGTTATCGGTGGTTCGCCGCCTTATGTATGGTCCAGCGGGAATCCGTTTATTGTCACGATCGACGCCGCTACCGGCGTGGCAACCGGCGTGCGCGCCAGCACCACCTTTATTAGCGTGCGCGACAGCCGTGGCCGCAGCGATACAACGTTGGTTACGGTACGCAGCATAAGCGTGTCGCCCCAAAACGCGACGGTCAACGTGGGTGAGACCCTGCTGCTCACCGTCACCGGCGGCACGCCGCCTTATGCTGGCGGGTGAGTGACAGCAGCCGGGCAAGCATCAACAATAACGGCTTGCTATCGGCGCTCGCCGCGGGCGTGGTCCGGGTGACTGTGACCGACAGCGTTGGCGCCAGCGTTACCACCGGCGATATTACTATCGTCAGCAGCACGCCGCCGGGACCGGTAATAGAACCGCAAACGGCGTCGGTTACCGTTGGCAACACGTTGCAATTCACCGTGCGCGGCGGAACCGCGCCATATACATGGCAAATCAGTAACAATTCTCTGGCGCAGATCAACAACAATGGATTGTTAACGGCGCTTGCCGTGGGCAGTGTGTATGTAACCGTTACCGATGCCAATGGCCTCTCCGCGCAGTCGGGCGCCATCACCATCAATCCGCCTTCCACAACACCGCGCATCGATCCCGGCAGCGCGCAGTTAACGGTGGGGCAGTCATTGCAATTTCAATTGATTGGCGGAACAGCGCCGGTGTTCTGGAATGTGACGAATCCGGCGGTAGCGAGAATCATCAGCAACACCGGTTTGCTGACGGCCATGGCGGCGGGTGTGACGCGGGTTACGGCATTCGACGCCCGGGGCATCATGTATACGTCGGGTGATATCACTATCACGGGCGGTTCCGCTGACCGGTTGTCAATCACTCCGCAATCGGCGAATCTCATCGTGGGGCAAACCCTGCAATTCGCCGCCAGCGGCGGGACGGCGCGTTATACCTGGATGAGCACTAATACTTTCGTCGCCAGCGTTAGCAGCAGTGGATTGTTAACCGCGAATGCGCCCGGCGTTGTGTTTGTAACCGTCAGAGACGCCAGAGGGCAATCCGCGTCGACTGGACTAATACTGGTCAGCAGCAGCGGATCAACATCAACCGCGGATTTAACGGTGTTGCCTGATACCGCCGTGTTGCCACGGGGCGGCTGGATGCAGTTCACCGCCAGCGGCGGCGCCGGGCCATACACCTGGTCGGTGGATGATCCTGATCTTGGCACTATCAGCAGTACAGGATTTTTCCAGGCCGGCTTTTTACACACCGGGCAAACCACGATTACGGTAACGGATGCCAATGGCGGCACTTATACCACCGGCATCATAGAAGTGCGTTAAACCGTATTGCAACCAGGAATGGCGTTCACCGCGACGCCATTCCACAATGTTGTTTACGGGGTTATTGGCGGTTCGTTTTTTAGAGGTATCCTTATGCAGTACAACTATTACATTCCGAAATTACTATTAATCTGCCTGCTGGATTTTGTTTCCGCGAATCTAAACGCCGCGGATATGGCCAGTTACCTGGGCGGCGCCCAATATGATACTTCACGCGGCATGGTAACCGACGCGGCGGGCAACATATATATCACCGGCTGGACGTTTACCCAGGGCCTCGCCGTGAGTAATGATGCGCTGCAAAACACCCATCATGGCAACGCCGATGCCTTTGTCGCCCGGTTCACGCCGGATGGCGCAACGCTGGAATACCTGACTTACTATGGTGGCGGCGGTAATGACAACGCCCAGTCCATCGCGCTGGATACTGACGGCAATATTTATGTGGTTGGCACCTCCACGTCCGATGACCTTGCCACGGTTAATCCGGTGCGGACGGAACTGAATGGCGGCTCCGACGCGTTTATCATAAAAATCGACGCGGCAGGCAACCTGGTGTTTGCCTCTTATTTTGGCGGCAGCGGTAGCGAAACGGCCGCCGCGATGCATGTGGACAACAGCGGCAGGATTTATTTTGCCGGTCATACTACATCCACGGATCTGATTTCGGTAGTGCAATCCTTTGACACAAGTTGCGGCAGTGACGGCTTGTGCGACGCCAGTGATGTGGACGATCCAGCAACGCGCCAGAGTGACGGTTTCATTGCCAGCCTCGCTCTGGATAGCCAGCAGATGTATGTGCCGGAATATTCCACTTATATCGGCGGAGACGGCATCGATGGCGTGCATGATCTCGCGGTGGACCCGCTTGGGACTATATATATCACCGGTGAAACCAATGCAGGGGATTTTCCCTATAAAAACGCTTTTCTGTCCACCCGCGCCGGCGGTTTTTCCGGTGGCTATGATGCGTATGTCATGGTTATCAATCCGCAATTGGTGACGGACAACGGATTGGTATATTCAAGTTATATAGGCGGCGATGGTGAAGACAGCGGCAAGGCTATTGCGGTATCTGCCACCGGAATTGTCACGATTGCCGGGGATACCAGTTCCACGGATTTCCCCGTCACCAGCCAGTCCTTGCAAAGCACGTATCGCGGAGGGACCGCGGACAGTTTTATCGCCCAATTTGATATTACCCAATTAACAGGCGCATCGTTGCAGTACGCTTCTTATATCGGTGGTTCCGGCGAAGACCTGGCGATCGATCTTTATGTGGATGCGGCAGGCGATGTTTATCTGCTGGGTGGTAAGGAGTCAGTGGATTTGTTATCCGGCAGTGGCGCGCACTATGCTTACGATGACAGTGTCGATGGTTTCATTGTCAAGATCGATCAACAAACGAAACTAATTGAGTATTTCAGTTACTTCGGCAGCTACAGCATCGACTGGGCATTCGCGATGACTGTCGATCAAAACGGAAAAATCCTGATTACGGGTGAATCCGAATCCGATGACCTCGCCACCAATGGCGTCTGGCAAACTCAATATGCGGGCAATACCGATGCTTTCACCGCGAGACTGGACCCAGCACAAGCCGCGAGCAAACCGGTGGCGGCCGCGCCGGAGAGTGGCGGCGGGTCGTTTGGCATCTGGTTAGTTGTGTTGTTGTTGACATGGTTATTATATTGCGGCGGACGGCGCAACCACCAACACATGTCCGGTTAACGCTTTTTCCGGATACCGATTGCCGGCGGTATACCGGGGCATGAATATAACTATCTTTGACATCGGAGCCAACGACGATGGTTCCCACCCTGTATGCCATGCGCAAGTAACGTCCCGAATAAGACGCCGGTTATGAACCAAAAAAAGATGACAGCCGCCGGGAACATCAGCCGGCGGAATATCATGCTGAATGTTTCCGGTATTTATAAGCAGGCTGGCCCGCTGCCATCCCGAATCCGGATGAAGCCTGCGGATTGAAGCGAAATCCGGGGAAAGGCGCGGCAAAGCCGCCCCTTTATATCAGGCAGCTTTACTGGCTTTGACCGCTTCCGGCTTGTGCCCGATAACGCTGTGCTCATCACTGCTGATGGCAATGCGTTTTGGTTTCATCGTCTCAGGCACTTCGCGTTTCAGTCCGATAGTCAACAGGCCGTTTGAAAGTTTGGCGCCTGTGACTTCGACATATTCCGCCAGGTTGAATTTCCGCTCAAAGGTGCGGGAGGCGATACCTTGATAAAGGTAGTTGCGTTTTTCAACACCGGCGGCTTTTTCACCACGGACCGTCAGGACGCCGCGCTCCACCTGAATGTTCAACTCATCTTCAGTAAAGCCGGCGACGGCCAGAGTGATGGCGTAACGGTTTTCATCCACCATTTCGATGTCATAAGGCGGATAGCCTGGTAATGCCGAATCAGCACGAAACATGTTGTCCAGCAACGAAGCCAGGTGGTCATAACCGATGCTGCTGCGGTAAAGAGGGGTCAAATCGATTGTTTTCATCACATATCCTCCGTTAGAAGCAATACGAAAATTAACAATGGATTTTGCGGGTCTGCGCTCAGGGAGCCCCGGACCCGGCACAAGTTTAAATAGGGATTTAAAAAATTTGTTTCAAGGGATTCGAATAATAAAAAATTGTGATAAATATTTTATGAATTATTAATATACGCTTAATTTCCGCTCCATGGTAATAGTCCTTACTTTTTGTAACAAGACTGCGTTGTTGCAAGCTGTAAACCTGGTACAAAGTGGCGCTGAAATAAAGCGATAGCAGGTTACTCTAAGTGGTTGGAAAACCGCTGGCGGGTGTTGCGGTGACTAGGG
>JAKEGK010000190.1 GCA_022627515.1 Gammaproteobacteria bacterium | reverse complement strand
TTAGTAATCGGCAATACTTAGTAATCGGCAATACTTAGTAATCGGCAATACTTAGTAATCGGCAATACTTAGTAATCGGCAATACTTAGTAATCGGCAATAAAAGGGCGCGCAGCAAATTCATGGCAGTTCGGCTTTACAATTAGCAAACAAGAATTGCTTAAAATAAAAATTCGGGGGCACAACGTTGCAAGGGGCGAGGCGTCAAGTTCAGCTGTGCTGTGAGCGGATTCCGGATCGCTGGAAGGTTTTAATTAAAGCCTCCGTTTTGTTTTTTCCTGCTTTTCTGCTCTCCGCGTGTGATTCCGCGGTTCCCGGCCAACCCAATGTCATCATCGCCATTACCAATGATCTTGTTACGTCGGAAGATGGAGACACCGCGTCGTTTGGTGTCATTCTGGCGACACAGCCAACCAGCACGGTTACGATACCCATCAACAGTTCCAATCCCGCGGAAGGAACCATTGATCAGGATCAACTCGTTTTTGACTCGAGTAACTGGTCAACACCACAAACCGTTATTATTACGGGCGCCGACGATGACGTTGCCGACGGTGATACGAATTACACAATACAGATTTTGCCGTCAAACAGCGCGGATCCCAACTACGCGGAGCTCAATCCCGCTGATGTGCCTGTAATAAATCTGGATAACGATGGTGGTTCCGATCCTCCAGTTCCGCCCCCCCCGGTGCCGCCGCCACCTCCGGCACCTACGCCAGCACCGTCACCCAGTCCTGCTCCGGTTCCATTGCCGTCTCCACCGCCAACATCCGGTGTTGCCGGTGTTATCGCGGAACCATTAACCGGTCTTGTGACCACTGAAGACGGAACTGCGGTTACTATCAATGTGGTTCTTAATACCCAGCCTTCCACCGCCGTGTTTGTTACTGTGGCCAGCAGCGATCTCACGGAAGGCACGGTGATGCCCACGACAATGACATTTGGCGCCAATACCTGGGCTATGCCACAAACACTTACAGTGCGCGGCGTGGATGATGATACGGTTGACGGTAATATCGCGTATTCCATTGACTTTACGGTGATGAGTGGTGATACCGATTACGATGGATTTGTGGTGGGTCCCGCCGAGGTTATTAATCAGGACAATGATGGCGGCGCGCCTGTTCCACCACCACCGCCTCCTCCACCGCCATCGCCGTCACCTTCACCAGCGCCACCGCCTGTGCCAGTGCCACCACCAGCGCCACCACCGACACCAGTGCCAACACCCACGCCGCCACCCAGTACGGCGGATTATCAACTGTTTATTGAACCGGGCACGATGGTGATTTCCGCCAGTGAACTGACGGGTAATGGCGAGGCCAATTTTCCGGCGTGGGGTTATGCACTCAGTAATCAATTGCCAGGGTCATCGCCAGGTCCCACGATCGAAGCTGTCGCAGGGCAGACCGTGAGTATCGAAGTAATTAACGATCATCCCATAGACCACGGATTTGAAATCCAGGGACTGCTGGCCAACACCAATGTGCTGTCCGGTGAAAGCGTCATTGTGGAATTTACACCCACGGAAGCAGGCGTTTACCGCTATGGCGATCCGGATCTGCGCAGCCGTTCTATGGGCATGTTTGGCGCCGTGGTTGTGCGGCCCGCCAATGGCGCTGATACCGCATGGGACAACGGTCCTGCATTTGATCAGGAGCGCACCTGGGTGATTACCGACATGGATGACAGCTGGAACCGGACTTCGGTGTTTTCTCAACTCGACACCAGCCAGTACGACGCCAATTATTTCCTGATTAACGGTAAAAATGGTTCTGCGGCAAAAGACGATCCCGCTTCCATGATAGACGGTAACGTTGGCGAAAAATTCCTGATTCGGATCGTTAACGCCGGCCAGTATGACCAGTCCCTGCACTTTCATCAGGCGCATTTCCAGATTATCAGTGAGAACGGCGTGAAAGTGTCTAACATGGCGGATGCGCCCTGGGTCACTACTATCAACGTCAAACGTAATTCAACCGCGATGATCCTCTATCCATTGGAACAACCGGGCACTTATCCCGTGCATGTGCATTCGGCGCAGATGGAGACGGGTAATGGTGTATATCTCAATGGCGTGATGACTATGATCATCGCCAGGTAGTCAAGGTATGAAGACAATGGCCTTATTCAAATTAATACGATTAAACTGCAGAAAATTTGCATCCGCATTGATAAATCAATTGAGCGCGTTGCTCGCCGCAGGCGCCTTATTTATGTCACTGCCTGCTTTGGCGGTGGATATCAGTGGTGGCATTACCCTTGGTGTAGTGCAAACGACCAGAACCCTCAGCGATGGTAACCAGGTGCCGTTCTGGGTGTACTGCTTTATGGGCAGTACGGCGCCGGGCGGTTGCATGAATCCCCGGTTACCCGGGCCATTGCTTGAGCTGGGCGCCAATCAGCAGGGTAGTGTGACCCTGACGGTGGGCATGATGACGCCGCAGGAGGACGCTCCCTATGACGGGCACACCATCCATTTTCACGGACTTGATCTCCCGCAGGGAGAAGACGGTGTGCCGGACACCGGCGCTTCCACCAGCGGCGATACGTATACCATGCAACTGGATGAACGTTACGTGGGGAGCCATAAATATCATTGCCACGTGCACACGGTGAAACATCTGGAGATGGGCATGTACGGCGGCTTTGTTATCCGGGCTGTGGACGCCCAGGGCAATTTCCTGAACACTATTAATAACGGCGGCCCGGCCTATGATTTCGAATGGAACATGGTGTTGAGCACGGTGGATCCCCGTTATCACACGACAGTGGGCGATAACGTGGTGTTTGCGTCGTACGTTCCGCAATATTTCCTGATCAACGGCAACGAGGGATTGTCGCGCAACGCGCCTGCCGAAACGCTCACCGCCGCCGCTGGCGCCGACGTGGCGATTCGCCTGATGGGGCTGCACTCCGTCAACGCCACCTTCCGGATTCTGGACGCCAATAATAATCCGTGGGAGTTCGTATTGCACAATATGGATGGTTTTAAGCTAAACACGCCGCAAACAGTGACTGAGATTGCGATTACGCCGGGACAAACCAGGGATATCATGATCACCCTGCCCAACACCCCCGGCGTTCTGTATCCCGAAGTGACCTACCGGCGCCTGCGTGATGACACGGCATACGATACGGTGTTTACTCAGTTAACATTTAATTGAAATTTGAGGCAATCAATGTCCGGCGGCCAAACATAAAACACAACGAATAGAAAGCGCGGCAAACTGGCAGAACAACAAAAAAGGGAGAGCGCCGCTCTCCCTTTTTGTTTGCCTGGTGTTATATGCAGGTAAGTCTAGGGTGTCTGTTTTGCTTTGAGCGCTCCGTATTCTTCAATCATTTGTAACACTGTAAGTAATATCAGCAAACCGCCCGCTGCAAGGGCATTCCAGGTTGCAGCAGCGACTGATGCATAGCCAAACAGCCAGGGTGAAACGATCAATATTACCGCGGCGATCAGGTTGACCCATTCCTCCCATGGCTGCTGGTTGGCGAGCCCCAGCTGCGAAACAAAAAACACGACAGTTGCGACAGCGATGGTGCTGATACTGGCGACCGGATTGGAGAAGAAACCCAGCGCCAGGGGAGAGACCAGCAGCCAGAGACCAATAACCATTTCAATAGAGTCTTTCCAACCAGAGCCACTGCTACTTATTTTTTTGCGCATATAAAGTTCTCCTTTGTTGTTGAACAAAGAGCTTGATTGACACAGCCTGTGTGTCCTTGGTACGGCAATCAGGGGCAGGACGAACCATGAGTTAACTGTTCCGGCCCGATTGACTGAGCGAGGTTATAAGAGAGGCAACGAAGTATGGCAGTTAGGAACAGTTAACTCATTTTGTTAGAGTATAGATAAATCAGTGAAACAAAAAGTGTGGAAAAAATTACCCGGAAAATCAGGTCCGGCGCAAAACTGATTGATTAACAAGCGGTTGGCGATGCCATAAACCAGGCTAATTGGCGTTATCGAAAATTTCAGTGCAACGTTTCCTGTGCCAACAATTTCAGTGGGCCTTTATTTTGGTGGTGCCGCAGCGGGCGCACTTGTAAAGCGTGACAAGCCTGCCGCGTTTTACATCAAACTGTTTGTTTTGTTCAATGACCCACTTGTGGAAACCATTTTCACACATTGTTTTACCCTTGTGCTTTTCTTTCAAGGATGGTTTTCTGAATTTAATGACTTCACCCATAACCGGAATCCCGCGCTGACGTTGCTATTTGCTAAACTGTTTTTGTAGCACGAAGTCCATGCCGTTCACAATGGGATTTTCAGGCTCAACAATCACAAAGGTGGGTTCGACCGGCAGCAGGTTTAATGAGTCAGTTTGATCACGGGATATCCGCAATTGATATTTACCAATAGGCAGTTTGGTTAAAAGGTAAAAGCCATCGTAAGCTGTTTTGGCTGTTTGAACGATGTTACCTTGCATATCAAGCAATTCGATAATTACACCACTGACTTCCCGCGCTTCTTCGCCGAACTGAACAGCGACGGTTCCATCAACTTCACCGGTAATCAGGATGGGAAAGTCTATTTGAGCAACGTGCCCCGGGCGTAAACTGATACGCTTTCCTTTGGTGGCGGTCTGCCACAGGGGATCCTCCAATGTTTCCAAAGCAATGTCCACATCCAGTTCACGATAAGGTTCCAGGCCGGTAACGTATAAGATCCCATTGTTGTCTGATTTCCCGGGCATATTGCCACCGTTGATTCGGATTTTAATGCCAGGAATGGTTTCCTCGTCTTCATCTTTAATACCATTGAGATTTTTATCCAAAAAAACCCGGACCGACATTGCACCCTGCGTGGCAATTGGCCGGTATTCCGGGATCCACGCGCCTGTTCTTGGTTCATGTCCCAATCCAATATTGAATGTCAGGTTAAAAGACAACACGCCGCCCGTGCTATACGTTGTGGCAAATCCCAATGCATAGGCGCCATGAGTCCGGTTTGCGCTGAAAAACAATTGATCGGTGTCGCTTTGTATCGCCCGGGTAAATCCGGTTGCGATGTGATAATTCCAAAGTCTGAAACCATCAAGGGTAAATGTTGCGGCGCTTAATTGAGACTCCGGATCCAGCTGGTAGTTAAAAGCACCCCGGAAATTATAACCAAATGCGCGCCGGCTAATCTGCGCATCCCCGCTTACCACATCATTAAGTCCGCTCTGGCGGTTCAGGTTAATGGTATTGCTGATATTGAATCCCTGGGCCTGCACGGAAACGCGGTTTGTGAACAGGCTGCGCGCGAATCCTCCCGCATACGCATCGCGTTCATATTCAAATGTTACGGGTATTCTGGGTACAAACGAAGTGGGAATTGACATGTCCAATTTAGCCAAAGATCGCCGTTCGATGGGACTGGCTGTTACGGGAAACTCCTCACTGATAAAGTCATCCACGAAATAGGTTTCCCCCCCTTTAATGATTGCGTTTCCCCACCTTGTCTGAAGTTCCCAGTCGAACGCCGAACCGCTTTGCATGTCCTCAATCATGTCCAGCCGATAAAAAACAATCCTGTTAAATCCGCGCAATCCGGCGGTTAAATAATTGTGGGTTTCCTCCGGCCTGGATAACAGAATCTCGCTGCGCAGCGGTATGCTGGCAAGACTTGTGGCGACTGTCAGATATTGACTAATACCATAGTCATATTGAGCCATGGTCCGGGTGCCAAAATCATTATCGTGGGTTACGAGCGCGCGGTACTGATGTGTGTAGGGTATTGTAAGCGAGCGGTCAAGATTGTAGGTAAATGTTTCTTCCCTTTGCTGGCCTTGCGGACCATAAAATACCAGGCGAAAGTAATTTTGACCAAATAGCAAAGGGACATCATCAAATATATACTGGCCATCGGTACTGGCAGATTGAAAGTCCAGCAAGTCATTATTCCTGTACAATTCTACCTGCCATCCCGGCGGCAAGGGTCCGCGAAAGTTTTGACTGTCAAATTGTATTTGCCGGGCCAATGGAAAGTTACCGGCATAAACTCCCGGCTGCGTTTGTATGGGTTTTGTCACCAGTTCCAGGCGAGGTTCGTTAATGTGTCCAATGGCGTATTCGGTGGCTTTCATTTTGCCTAACAACGAGCCGGCCGGATCGCGCCTGGCAAAGGTGACGCGGAAATCTTCCGCCAGATCCTGTTCTGATCCGGACAAATACCAGTCCGATTCCATCCTGAATAAATCCGCGGTGACGTAGGTTGTATAACCATATGTCTTCTCAAACTCGCCGCTGGCATTACGAATAAATCCAACTCTTGCGGACTGGTTGATCAGCGGATGACTCCAGTCCCGGTATGATTCTATCTGTTTCGGGTAATCCCTTGGTTCGAGAGATTCCCGGGAGCGCACACGTTCTATTTTTTCCTCGCGCTTTTTTCTTAATTGAAAGGGCAGTGGTTTGTCCGGAATAATTTTTAATTGCGATGAATACAAATCAATGTCTAACTTGAGCGGCAGCCACTTACTCAATAAATAACTGTCCACATAAATGTCATCCAGTTCGCGAACAGCAACCCGCTGTTTGTCGAATTGCTGAAGCTTCCCGTCTATTGTTATTTCCCCGCGTTGTACATCCAGATAAAACTGCCGGTTCTCGTCAAAAATATAGCCTTGCGCTATGCCCGTGGTTGGATCAGTCCTGATTGCCAAATCAATCAGCTCGCTCAAAAAACCCAGTGGTACGAATATCATATCCTTGTATTGATACGTGGCAATGAGATCATCCAGCTTGTACTTGCTGATGTGCGCTTCCAGTAACCGCAGACTGTTTTCGTCTTCCGGAAGTTTCGTTACTGTGGATTGGGAAATTTTAGGGTTTTTATTCAGGAATTCTGAACCGATTGCCGCAGCCAGCATAACAGGCTGTGACTGGGCGGATTGGCTTTCCCCGGATGCTAGCTGTTCTGTGTTCGCCGCGTTTTTTTCCTCAGGATATGCATGTGCGGCGAACAAAATGAGTGTGAGGGTGGTAGCATATATGAGATGTTTCTTTACAGCCACAATGTAAACCAAGCATGGTTGCTGGACAGTTCAATCAAGGTTATCGCCGTTAGTAAGATTGGTTCTGCGCTAAGGCAGCTTAATCCTGGCTTGGCTTAAAATTTTTCCGCCCTGATCAGCCGGGCTTCGATAGAACACTTTCAGCACGCTATTTTTTGTGTCGATATCTTTCGGTATTCTCAATGACATGGTGAAATTGCGTTTTTCATTCGGGGTATAAATCGCTATACCATTGGCTTGCGCGACAACGATACTGTTGCCATTCTCCTGGACCAGTTCCGCAAGAAAGTCTCCAAATACCGACTGATTCCCGGTGCGCTGCATTTCCATTAACAAGCTGGGTAACGGCGCTGTTTCCGTGGGGGGCTGGTATTTGACTGCGGTAAACACGACCGATGCTTCGGTTTCGCCATGGCGGACGATGACGGGAATACTGATACTGACAATGGCGGTTAATTTGATGCTGATTTTCTCCGGGTCAGCGACTGAGCCAATATCCGTGCCGGCGTCTTTGGGGATTGCTTTAAACAGAACATGCGAGCGATATTCGCCCGCTTGCAAATTCGCGGGTTTGCGCAAACTCAATCGGACTATTTGTGACTTGCCCGGTTCGAGGACGACCTGGCGAGGAGAAAAACGGATCATGTTATCGGCGAATTGCTCGCCGGGCAGGGGTGTTTCAATATCTTCAAACTGGCCGTCGAGTGTCATCCGTTTATTGACCAATTCTATGCGATAAGTACCAGAATCATCACCGGAGTTTATTACCGTGACTTGTGCCGTTCTGGTTTTGCCATCAAATACCACGCGGGTTGGCGTAACCATCAATTGCGCGGCTGCCAGACATTCGCCCGTAATCAAAATCAATGCAAGAAACAAAGAAGACAAATTCGCGAAGCTAACCAGGCGGCGGGGTGGTTTCTTTACAAGATATGGGAGCTCTTTGCTGATGTGGACGATCGATAGATTTTGACGGTTAATCATTTGTGGTCCCTGTCATAACGCAATGCGTGGCTATTTAATATGCAAGCCTGATGTATTATTGATCTGGTGATTTCCCAGGCAAGTACATTCAATAGTCAAAAAAATTGGGGGGCATTCGCCCCCCAAAATTTATACATTTTTAATGCCGAAAACAGTTTATTGATAATTGACCGTCATGTTGAACGTCGCTGTATATGCTCCTGCAGCCTGGTTAGCACCCACGTGCAAGGTGGCGCCTACAGTCATGGTGTCCGAGCCTAACGCCGGGGCAACGCCAGGAATTACTGTGGCCCCACCGCCGCATGCGGCCGCCGTGGCTTCAATACAGTCCGCAGTAGTAAATATCCAGGTATCCACGTTCATAGTGTTTGCGCCAGCGGTAATAACCACCACGCCAGGATCAGTAATAACATATGACTCACCCGCTGTGCCTTGCACAGTAAAGTTGCCAGCGGCATGCCCGCCAACCAGGGTAACAGCGCCGCTTGCGGAAATCGCGCCTGCTGCAGTAACTGCCACGGTTTGTACGGCGGTATCAGGAATTAATGTACCAAAATCCAGTGCGGTGTTTTGGGTAATAGTTATTGGTGCGACTACATTGGCGCTCGCTGATGTTGACGCAGATGCAGCGTGGACCTGGGATGATACAGCACCCATCATCAGAATTGCGGTACCAAGCGCTGTTGATAATTTACGATTAAACATTGTGGTTTGCCTCAGTTCGTGTGTTCTTGCCAATTCATACCTTGAAACAACAAAATTCGACTTTGATATCTGTCAAATCTGAAAAACGCCCTGGTCCATCAGGATTCGTATTACTTAAGGGGCGTATCGTCCTGAAAATTATTTGCTTTAGGGCAGTGATTCCGAAGGAACACCGTTCGTCGGTTAAATGCTCGCGTTGATCCGAAACCGGGTGTAAAGCGTTTCAGGAGGGGGGATTTGAATGGTGATTTCGCTGTTTTCAGAGAAAATATCACGGGAACTACATGTAATTTAATTCCACGATCATCGTTCCAGTGTAATCTCCAGTGGCCTGGTTGGGATCCAGATTGATTTGCCCCCCAACCGATATTTCCCTGATGCCGTTTATATCCAGGGTTCCGGATTTATCGCTGGACTTAAAATCAGTCACGTCGATTATATTTCCGTTGCTATCCCGCAGTTCTATTTTATAAGGAAGTTTTATAGCGAAATTCGCGTTAGGCTTGCCTTCGATGATGAATTTCGCCGGATTAAACGAACCAGCCGGATTTATGGTGACCCCGCCCGTGGCAAAGCGCATCCCGGTGTCATCAATGACGACGGCGCCCGCAGTCGCACTGACAGAAATATTCCCAAACTCCAGGGAACTGGTATTCGTGATAGACAAATAGCGGGCAACGGTAACGTTTACGGTTGTAACAGCGGACACTGCAAAGGAAGGCGCAGCTAGCGACCATAAAGTTAAGCCGCAAATTGTAACTGTTAGCAGATTTCCTGATTTCATATGCACAGATTAACAGGTTGCGAATACCTGTCCCTGATATTAATCAAAGCTTGTATTGCAGTTTTACGTCCATCGTTAGATAGACTTGAGACGAAGGCAGCGGTGTGAGTGACAAAAGGCGTATGCGGGCCGATTAACGGTTGCCGATATGTAAGAAGCTGCACCGGGATTACTGGAAAGTCACGGTGACCTGAATAGCGCCATTATAGGCGCCGGGTGATTGTAAAGATCCTACATTTAAGGTTCCTCCAACCGCCAAAGGTATATTCGGGTCGAAGGCATCGCCTGCGATGGGGCTGGTAACAAAAGTATCGACAGTCATGGTTGCGCCGGACCCGGTTTCGGTTAGTGTCGCGGGTGACGCTACTGTCACAACTACGATAGCCCGGCCGGCGCATTTGTAGGGTGTTGTACTCATATTGAAAGTGGCGGGACTTACAGTGCCTCCCGCAATAAGCACGACCCCGCCAGACGCAGTGCGCGCACCGAAGACATCAACAGTCACAGTACCCGCCGCTGGCGCCGCAAGTCTCCCAAACTGCAGCGCTTGTGTGGGCGTAATAACCAGGTTCGCATCGCAATTGGCCGGGTTAGGCGGACAGGCAGGCGGGCATACCGGCGCGGCAGCCGCTTCCGGCGGTATGTGGGGCAGTCCTGACATTATCAGCAAGTAGAAAATGGCGAGGATGGCCCTTTTGGCGCCAAGTGTGATACGGCGTGCAATCATCACAATTAAAACTAGCCTGCAAATTGTCAAAGTTTGTTCCTGATCAAAGGAATTTTTGTAAAAATGAATTGCGGACGCCGTTCATAGCGGCGCCATGACGGTTATTTCCTGCCAGATTCATGCCGGACGGTGGTCAGATATATCGTTTAAACGGCGGCATCCAGGCACTCAAATAAATTCAGCTTGGGCCTCCAGTCGAGTTCCCGCTTGGCTTTTTCGTTGTCGATCGTGAGGGAGTATTGCAGGCAATCGAGCCAGGCCGGATCGCCAAAGCGGCCGGTGAAGCGCCAGGCCCATTGATGAATCTGTTTCGCCAACGCGAATGGTAATGGAAGGGAATAACCGCGCAGATGTTGCTGGATCAGATGCAACGAGGCAACTTCATCAGTGGCCAGATTAAAACTGCCCCGCACATCCTTAACCAATCCCTGCATTATGGCCGTGGCAACGTCCACTTCGGATACGCATTGAGTGAGCGGCTGGGGATCATTAAACATAAAATGGCAGGGCTGCCGCAACAGCGCCTTGACCAGCGGTTGGGTGTTTTCACCGAGGATCACATGCGGCCGGAAGCGTACCACTCGCAGTGCCGCGTGTTGCTGCTCAAATTGATCCAGCCATTGTTCCACCGCGACTTTGTCTTCTGCATAATAAAAGCCACTGACGGGTTTTAACGGCCGGTCTTCCGTGATGAATTGCGGATTGTCTTTAGCCATGCCATAGACGATCGCGCTCGACAGATGAATGATTGTCCTTACGCCCTGTTTTGCCGCCAGTTCAAACACATGTTTGCTGCCCTCAACATTAACGCTGCGGATGTAATCGCGGTCAAAACGTTGCTTTCCCAGATTGCCGTTGTTCACCACAAAAGCCAGATGAATTATGGCGTCAATGCCAGCCAAATGTTGCGCGATGTCATTGGAGCGAATATCAAGAAGGTGTTCGCGGTATTTGCCATGGCTGACGCCGGAGGGCTTAAGATCAATTCCGGAGATGTGATGAATGCGGGGATCATCAAGTAATACCGGCAGGCATGCCCGGGCAAGATGTGACGCGCAACCAGTAACAAGTACTTTCATAACGGGATATTTACCTGAATCGGCTATCGCGGGTCAAACCTTTCGTTATCAGATGGAGGTGATTTTCGCAAATAATGAATCGCTCAAGTCAATGGGCGAATCTCCGCCGCACGGTTTCATGGCATTGGTTGTATCGCGCACAGCCGGGAATCCCATGACCCGAGGTGTGGCTTGTGTCATACTGCGGGCTGCCGTTTTGCGCGGGTAAACATCCTGTATATTTCACGGTAGAATACCTGTTGTTAAGCGGTAGTTGTTAAGCATTAGTTGTTAAGCAGTAATAGTTATCCAGTAACAGCATACCGTTTTCTTACCGGATTGGCATGCGAATTAAAAACTTTGGCTCCCGTAAAAACTGGATGAATAAACTGAAATGAAAAAATCCAGCCTGGAAATTCTTGCCGGCACCCGAGGCTGGCAATACCCGGAATGGGCGGGTGAATTTTATCCGGATGATTTGCCGGAGGATTGGCGTTTTTCCTATTACAGTAATGAATTTCAAACGGTACTGATTCCATTTGACTATCTGCAGCGTTATGAAAGGGAAGAATGGGTGGAATGGCTTGACGACGCTCCGAAAAATTTTGCGTTTTATGTTGAGCTCGCCGAAACCGCCGCCTGGGGTAAGATCGAGCCTTATCTCGAAGCATTAGGTGAGCAGCTGAGAGGAATCGTTGTGGTAATTGAGAAATTACCGGATGTTGCGGCGCTTGCTTCACTCATCAAGCACGCAAAGAGCATGGCGCCGGTTTGTATTCAAAGTTCCGGCGGCAAAGTCAGCGACCGTGACATGAAAACTCTGCAGTCATGCCATGCTGTCAATGAATGCTGGGACGGGGTTGATAACGCGCCGGCCTGGAATTATGGCGGAGCGGCGCTGGTGTTGCGCGATTCCCGCGATCAGAATACACCGGACGTTTTGCGCCAAATTATCGAAAAGGGCATCGAATATGCAGGAAATTGTGAAGCGATTGCGCTATTTTTTACCGGAGACTTGCCGAAAATAAGGGATGTGCGGAATGCCCGGACAATTACCGATTTACTGATTTGATCGCACGCGCTCTAGTTGTCCGGCGGAAAATTTATTAACTTAAAACATGTGTAACTCTAAGAATTTGGTTAAGTCAAAACCAGGCCAAGAATAAGAATGTCAAGCAATCAATCAGAGCCGGATTCCCCGCCGCAAACATTGGTTAAAATCCGCGGGCTGCGGTATTTCCGCGGTTCCCGCGCGATATTTGACGGGGTGGATATGGATATCAAGCGCGGCAAGCTGACCGCCATCATGGGTCCGAGCGGCACCGGCAAGACCACGCTGTTGCGGTTGATCGGCGGACAGCTGCGTCCGCAGCAAGGCTCGATAATTGTGGATGGAATGGAAGTCAACAAACTCAATCACCGCCAACTTTATGAGTTGCGCAAACGCATGGGCATGTTGTTCCAGAATGGGGCGCTGTTAACGGATCTCAATGTGTTTGACAATGTGGCGTTCCCTTTGCGTGAACATACGCGGCTTCCGGAGTCCATGGTCCGCAGCCTGGTGTTAATGAAGCTGCAGGCGGTGGGGCTGCGTGGCGCGCATAAATTAATACCCAGCGAGTTGTCGGGCGGCATGTCACGGCGGGTCGCGCTGGCGCGGGCGATAGCGCTCGACCCGATGATGATCATGTATGATGAGCCGTTTACCGGCCAGGACCCCATTTCCATGGGTGTGCTGGTGTCATTATTGAAGAACCTCAATGACGCGCTGAATCTGACCAGTATTCTGGTATCGCATGACGTGCGTGAAACATTATCCATTGCCGATGATGTATATGTTATTTCGGAAGGCAAGGTGGTGGAGCATGGTCCCGCGGATGTTGTGCAAAAGTCCGGTTCTGACTGGGTGCAGCAGTTTATTCAGGGCAAGAATGACGGACCGGTGCCATTTCATTATCCCGCCCCTGAATTAATCGATGATTTAATGCATGGTTAGCGCACGCTTGATCAAATACGGCAACAGCAAAGGACGCGTCGATGCTTGACCAATTGCAGCGTCTGGGATCGGCGTCGCTGAACACACTGGAACGCCTGGGGCGCGGGCATTTGTTCCTGCTCAATGTGCTTACCGGTATTCCGGGATTATTCCTGCGCTTTAGGCTGGTAATACACCAGATTTACTCGGTTGGCGTTTTGTCGTTACTTATTATTGGCGTCGCTGGCCTGTTTGTCGGCATGGTATTGGGATTGCAGGGTTACAATACGCTGGTGGATTTCGGCGCCGAGGAATCCCTGGGTGTGGTGGTGGCCTTGACCCTGGTCCGCGAACTGGGTCCCGTGGTGGCCGCGCTGTTATTTGCGGGGCGCGCGGGTTCCGCGTTAACCGCTGAAATTGGCTTGATGAAGGCTACAGAACAGTTGTCGGCCATGGAAATGATGGCGGTTGATCCGCTGCATCGTGTGGTGGCGCCAAGGTTGCTGGCGGGATTTATAGCGTTGCCGTTATTGGCTGCATTGTTCAGCGCGGTGGGCGTGATGGGCGGGTATTTCGTTGGTGTTGGACTGCTTGGTGTCGATGAAGGCGCATTCTGGTCGCAAATGGAAGACAAGGTCGATTTGTTTGATGATGTGCTCAATGGCGTTATCAAAAGCATTGTCTTTGGATTCGTCGTTACCTGGATTGCGGTTTTTGAAGGTTACGATACAACGCCGACCTCGGAAGGCGTGGGGCGGGCAACCACCCGGACGGTGGTGCATAGTTCCCTGGCGGTGCTGGGCCTGGACTTTGTGCTGACGGCATTGATGTTTGGAGATTAATGGTATGGAACAATCACGCGTTATTCAGATATGGGTGGGCCTGTTCGTGGCGATCGGGCTGGCGTCTTTATTCATGCTCGCGATGAAAGTCAGTAATATCAGCGCCTTAACTGAACAGGATGGTTACATCCTGAAAGCGAATTTTGAAAATATTGGTGGTCTAAAAATCAGGTCCCCCGTAACCATGGCGGGTGTCGTCGTCGGGCGCGTGTCATCCATCGATTTTGACCGCAACACGTATGAGGCCGTGGTTTTTATGACGATCGATTTTAAATTCGATAATATACCTGACGATACCAGCGCCAGTATCTTTACATCGGGTTTGTTGGGCGAACAATACATCGGGCTGGAAGCCGGCGGCTCTCAGGACTATTTGAAAGAAGGAGATTCTTTCACGCTGACACAATCGGCGGTGGTGCTTGAAAAATTGATTGGCCAGTTTCTGGTGAGTAAGGCGGACGAATAAGATCACAAACGAATAAGAACGCAATGAGTTGTAGAGAATCACTGATAAATTTGGCGGCCGTAGTATCGCTGGGATTATTGCCGGCGGCGAACGCTGAACCCCTGATCCTGACTGTCGATCAAGCAGTAGAACGCGCGTTCAACACCGATCCGCGCATTTCAGAAAAGGAAAAACTGGTAACCGTGGCAAGGGGGCTGCTGGAAGAAGCGCAAGGCGCGGAAAGCTGGATCTTTGATGTGAATACTTTTCTGGGACTATCGCCGGATGTGAAGGGCGGTATTTTTGAAGACACCGAAGGGAATATCAAGATTGATGCGGAGGCGTTTGATTTCAGCGGGGTGTCGCCCTGGTACAGCCTGACGTTTGAAATTATTTATCCGTTCAGCACGCTGGGAAAATCGGAATCCTACGCCGACGCGGCGGCAAACAATATAAAAATTCAGTCAAGCGAAGTGCAATTGCAGCGCGCCAGAACTTATAGTGATGTGGTGCGGGCCTATTATGGCTATGTTGCGGCGCAGGATGCCAGCGCGATGTTTGAAGACGCCAGGAAGCGGGTCGAGTCCGCGATTGAATTGGTGGAGCAATGGATAGAATCGGGCGAAGGCAATGTCAAGCAGCGGGACCTGTTTGCGCTGCAAACGGGATTGGGATTGCTCAAACGCTATCACGCTGAGGCAGGCGCCCTGCAAAATATCGCCTATGCGGGTTTGAAACTGCTGACCGGATTGGCAAACGATGTGCAGCTGGAACTGGCGGATAAGCGGGTGGAGGCTGTGCCATTGCCGCAGCAATCGCTGAAGGAGTTGCAGCAACAGGCCATGGAGCAGAGGCCTGAAATGAATCAGGTGGAAGCGGGACTAAACGCCCGGCGCGCCCTGCTCAATGCCAAGCACGCGGAGAAATATCCGAATTTTTATACAGGAGTGGTTGGTTCCATATCCTATTCGCCCAGCCGTCCCAAACTGGACAATGTGTCGATTTTTGATCCCTTTAATCACGCCGGCGCGACACCGATCGTTGGCATGAAATGGGACTGGTGGTCAGGGCGCCAGAGCGCGCAAGTGACGCAGGCGCAGGGTGAATATGACGCCTTGATTGAAAAAAAATCCCTGGCGCAGATCGGCATTCCGTTTGAGGTGGAGGAGCAGTATCACCAGGTTCATGCGCACCATAAGATGGTGGAGGAAATGTATAATGCAGCCCGGGCAAGCCGGCGCTGGTTTTTGTCCAGCCTTGCGGATTTCGAAGCGGGCGTTGAGGAATCGGATAAGGTGCTCGGTGCGTTTCAGGGATATATTCTTGCGTACACCGATTATGTGAAGGTCGTCAATAACTATAATTTGCATGTGGCGCGCTTGCGCGTTGTAACAGGAGAGATCAAATGAGCTGTTTAACAGGCAATATACGTTTGATTGTCAAAATATTGGTTCCGGTATTGCTGCTAATGGCAGGTCACGCCGGCTCACGGGTATTCGCGCAAGAAAATAATATCGACCATCCGGCGTTGAAACTGGTGAGAGATACGACGGTGTTGATCAAAAAACGCATAAAGGAGGATGATGCCGCAATCAAGTCAAATCAGGAACATTTGTATGATCTGGTGAATGAGATCGTGTTGCCGCATTTTGATTTTGAAAAAATGTCGAGCTGGGTGCTGGGCAAGAACTGGCGTGACGCAAGTAATGATCAGAAAAAGCGCTTTACGGATGAATTCAGCCGCCTGCTGGTGAGAACATACTCCCGGGCGATTTATGACAACATTGATCAGCAGATCAATTTCCTGCCGATACGCGGCACTCCTGAAGACGACAAGGTCACCATCAGAACCGAGATTCCGCAGCAGGCAGGATTTCCGATTCCCATTGACTACAAGATGTATCTCAAGGACAGCGAATGGAAAGTCTATGATGTTGTCATTGACGCTATCAGCCTGGTTGCCAACTACCGAACCAGCTTTAACCAGGAAATCAAAAAATCCGGCATAGACAGCCTGATTGCCAGCCTGGCGGACCGCAACAAAAAGCCTGTCGATGACAAAGCAACGCAATCCAACTAGCGTCAGCCTGGAACAGGACGGCAGCGGGCGCTTTAAAATAACCGGCACGCTGAATTTCGATACGGTTCCCACGGTGTGGCAAACAAGCCAGCGGCTGTTTCAGGGCTGCGATTCGCTGCTTATCGACTTTTCCGGGGTCACCCATAGCGATAGTGCGGGCCTTGCTTTGGCCATGGAATGGATGCGGGATGCGCGGGCCAATAACCAGTCCCTCCGGTTTCACCTGATACCGGCGCAAATGCTGGAAATTGCCAGGGTGTGTGGCGTGGAACAGGATCTTCCCACCGGTTAATCACCCGGTTCACCGGTCTTGCTATTATCCAATTGAGCATATAACCTTATGATTTAACGGCAATACCGTTTATATCGGCCGTAGCGCCGGTACTTGCCATTGAATCTGGGTTAAAATGCTTTTTGTTTTTTTACGAAAATCCCAAGGCGATCGGAAGGAAACCAGCGATGGAAGTCTCACAAGTCAAACAATTAATTGAATCCGGTTTGCCGGGGGTGGAAGCCAAGGTCTCGGGCGACGGTTATCATTACGAAGCCATAGTCATCGGCGATTGTTTTGACGGAAAATCCATGGTGCAGCAGCAAAAAATGGTGTATGCAACTTTGAATACGTACATCACCAGTGGCGCGTTGCATGCTGTCACCATCAAAACCTATACGCCGGCGCAATGGGAAAAAGCGCGCCGGTTTCAGGTGGGTAATGGCTAAGTCTTTTGCGCAATCTTTCTAAGCAACATAAGCAACAGAAGTTGGATACTGAAATTCATTATTAAATTACGGCATGACACGACCCGCTTTACAAATTGAACAACGGCGCCAACGATAAAATTCATAGTTTAACCACTGCCTCTCAACCAAAAATAATACCCATAACACAATTCATTTATGGATAAGCTGATCATCACGGGTGGCGCTCCCATTAACGGGGAGATTCGAATCTCAGGGGCCAAAAATGCCGCGCTGCCGATTCTGGCGGCTACGCTGCTTGCGGAAGGGCCAATGAAGGTCAGTAATGTGCCGCATTTGCAGGATATCACCACGACCATGGAATTACTGGGCGAGATGGGTGTGCACCTCGTGGTTGATGAAAAGCTGAATATCGAATCGGATCCTCGGTCTATCAAGAGTTTTTATGCGCCTTATAATCTGGTGAAAACCATGCGTGCGTCCATTCTGGTGCTGGGGCCATTGGTTGCGAAGTACGGACGCGCCGAAGTTTCCTTGCCGGGCGGTTGCGCTATCGGTTCCCGGCCAGTGAACCTGCATGTGGACGGTTTAAAGCAGATGGGTGCGGAGATTGACATTGAAAACGGCTATATCAAGGCCAAGGCCAAGCGTTTGAAAGGCGCCAAACTGATCATGGATGTTGTTTCCGTAACGGGCACCGAAAACCTGATGATGGCGGCCGCGCTGGCAAAGGGTACGACGTTAATTGAAAACGCCGCGCGTGAACCCGAAGTTGTAGATCTGGCGAAGTGCCTGATAAAAATGGGCGCCAAAATTCACGGCGCGGGCACGTCGACAATTGCAATTGAAGGGGTGGATCAACTCAAAGGCATTGAATACGAAGTATTACCGGACCGCATTGAAACCGGCACGTATCTCGTCGCCGGCGCAATTTCCGGTGGCCGGGTAAAATTAAAAGACACGCGGCCGGATATGCTGGATGCGGTGATTGTAAAATTGCAGGAAGCCGGCGCGATCATTGAAACCGGTGATGACTGGGTTTCCCTGGATATGCAGGGAAACCGCCCCAGGGCAGTGGACATTCATACGGCTCCTTATCCCGCGTTTCCCACGGATATGCAGGCCCAGTTTTGCGCCCTCAACGCCATCGCGGAAGGTTCCAGTGTCATCAGGGAAACCGTGTTTGAGAATCGTTTTATGCATATCAACGAATTGCAGCGGTTGGGCGCGAACGTGCGCATGGAAGGAAACAACGCGTTTATCCGCGGCGTCAGTAAACTAAAAGCCGCCCCGGTGATGGCTACTGACCTGCGTGCTTCCGCCAGCCTGGTGCTGGCGGGCATGGTCGCTCATGGCGATACCGAAGTGCAGCGCATTTACCATATCGATCGCGGTTACGAACGTATTGAAGAAAAACTGCAGCAACTGGGCGCAATCATCCGGCGCGTTGCGGATTGACGAATGATTTTGTGAAAGACATGAGCCAGCAATTCATAATCGCCCTGTCAAAAGGGCGCATTTTTAACGAAACATTGCCACTGCTGGCGCATGCCGGCATCAAACCTGCCGATGATCCGGAAACCAGCCGCAAATTGATACTTGACACCAACCGCGGCGACACCAAGCTGCTGATCCTGCGCGCGGCGGATGTGCCGACCTATGTGCAGTATGGCGCCGCGGATGTGGGCGTGGCCGGAAAAGACGTGCTGATGGAACACGGCGGGGAAGGCTTGTACGAGCCGGTGGATCTGCGGATCGCCAAATGCCGGTTAATGGTGGCCGGCCGTGCCGGGGACATCAATCAGCCGCAGGCAGGCGTTACTGGCCGTCGGTTACGGGTGGCAACCAAATACATCAACAGCGCGCGCCGTTATTACGCCAGCAAAGGGGAACAGGTGGAATTGATCAAGCTTTATGGTTCCATGGAGCTGGCGCCGCTGGTGGGCCTGGCGGATCGTATTGTGGATGTGGTGGATACTGGTAATACCCTGAAAGCCAATGGTCTTGCGCCACTGGAGCACATCGCGGATATCAGTTCCCGTTTAATCGTCAACAAGGCGTCCATGAAAATGAAACATGAAAAGGTGAAAACTTTCATATCTGATATAATGGATGCCGTTAGCCGCGGCGGTTAACTGAAGACTATTTTCCTGGCGTATTTGAAATGCAAATCAAGCGACTCAATATTTCTGATCCCGGTTTCTGGCCGCAACTGGAACGCATGCTGGCCTGGGACGAAGTGTCCGATAGCCGCGTCAATGCCACCGTGGAAGATATCCTTAAATCGGTCCGTCAGCGTGGCGATGCCGCGGTCGTGGAGTACACCAATCGTTTTGATGGGGTAAACGCCGCTTCCGTGCGCGATCTGGAAATCGCCAAAGACCGCATGCAGGCCAGCCTGAAAAAAATCCCGGCACAGCAAAGACAGGCGCTGGAACATGCCGCGCAACGGGTGCGCGACTATCACCGGCATCAAAAACAGGAGAACTGGAGCTACACCGAAGCGGATGGCACCTTGCTGGGTCAGCAAGTGACGGCGCTGGACCGGGTCGGTTTATATGTGCCCGGCGGCAAAGCGGCCTATCCATCATCCGTCATCATGAACGCCATTCCCGCCAAGGTGGCCGGTGTGCCGGAACTAATTATGGTGGTGCCTACACCTAAGGGCGAATTGAATGACCTGGTGCTGGCCGCGGCGTGCATCGCCGAAGTTGACCGGGTGTTTGCCATTGGCGGCGCGCAGGCGATCGCGGCGCTGGCGTTTGGCACGCAAACGGTTCCCAAGGTCGATAAAATTGTCGGACCCGGCAATATTTACGTGGCGACAGCCAAGCGCATGGTGTTTGGCCATGTGGGTATCGATATGATTGCCGGACCTTCCGAAATTCTTGTGATATGCGACGGTAAAACCGATCCAGACTGGATTGCCATGGATTTATTTTCGCAGGCCGAGCATGATGAAGACGCACAAGCCATTTTGGTGTGCCCCGATGCGGAGTATGTGACGCAGGTTCAAAACAGTATCAACAAACTGCTGGGCACTATGGAGCGCAAAACCATTCTTAAGGAATCACTGGCCAGGCGCGGGCTGCTGATTGACGTCAATACCATGGAACAGGCCATTGAAGTCGCCAACTACATTGCGCCGGAACATCTGGAATTATCCGTGGCGGATCCGCAGGCGCTGGTGGGCAGGATTCGTCATGCCGGAGCGATTTTTATGGGACGCTATACCGCCGAGGCCCTGGGCGACTACTGCGCCGGGCCCAATCATGTGCTGCCGACTTCGCGTACCGCACGGTTTTCATCGCCGCTGGGAGTATATGATTTCCAGAAACGCTCCAGCCTGATTATGTTTACCGCGGGAGGCGCGGCGCAACTGGGTGAAACAGCCTCGGTGCTGGCGCGCGGCGAAGGTTTGACGGCGCATGCGCGCTCCGCGGAATACCGTATGAACAAAAACTAAATACAAAGACCCATCCGGTTCTTTTTCCAATATGAACAATAACAATTCATCCAGAGATGCCAGTGCAGCGCCAGAGATCAGCGCTTTGGTGTCGCAGTGGATTCGCCCTGAAATCAGGGAGATTGCCGCTTATCATGTGCCTGATCCCGGCAAGCTCGTAAAACTGGATGCCATGGAAAATCCATACCCCTGGCCCGATGCCTTGCGTGAAGAATGGCTCGCGCAACTTAAAACAGTTGCTATCAACCGTTATCCCGACCCTTCCGCCGGCGAGCTTAAATCCGCATTGCGCGGCGCGCTTGCCATACCGGATAATCAGGATATTCTTCTGGGAAACGGCTCCGATGAGCTGATCCAGATGATCGCCATGGCGGTTGCCGGGCCCGGCCGCGTAGTGCTGGCCCCTGAGCCGAGTTTCGTGATGTACCGGATGATCGCGTTGATGGTGGGCATGCGTTACGTGGGCGTTTCATTGACCGATGATTTTAATCTTGATAGCAATGCCATGCTGGCAGCGGTTAAACAACATAAACCGGCATTGATATTCTTGGCTTATCCCAACAATCCCACCGGCAACCTGTTCGATCAAAACGCCGTTTTGGCGGTGGTGCAAGCCAGCCCCGGGCTGGTGGTGGTGGACGAAGCCTATTTCCCGTTTGCCGGCAGCACCTTGATTGACTGGTTGCAGCGTTATCCGAATCTGCTGGTGATGCGCACCGTATCCAAGATGGGCCTGGCGGGTCTGCGGCTCGGTTATCTCGTGGGAAACGAACAATGGCTGCAGCATATCGATAAAACGCGGCTGCCATATAACATTAATGTTTTAACACAATTAAGCGCGCAATTTGCTTTGCAGCATATCGGGGTCTTTGACGCGCAAACCCGGCAGATCTGCAAGGACCGGGAGCTGTTGTATCAACAGCTTCGCCGGATTGATGGCGCTGAAGTATTTCCCTCGCAGGCGAATTTTATTCTGTTTCGCATTGCGGGATGTGCTGCGCAGGATATTTTCGAGCGGCTGAAATCGCGCGGTGTTTTGATTAAAAACCTGGGTAATCAGCCCGGATTGTTAAAAGACTGTTTGCGTGTTACTGTCGGCACTGCGCAGGAAAACCAGCGGTTTTTGCAGGCTTTGCGCGAAAGCATTTGCTAAAAAGCCTGATTTGTTTGCTTGTAATATTTCTTTATTTGCTGCCCTGCTTGCCGCTTTGTTCCAGTGGAGCGGGGTGCGAGCCGCGCGGTGCAGGACCGTCGGCTGCGGGGATGCGGCCGCCGAGCGCACAGGGATGTATTCACCGCGTGTCCTGCGGCGTCCGGCCACACCTCGCGGATATCAGGAGCGCGTATTTAATCTGGACGGTCGTTGTAATGCTCTCGTCTTTAGAGTGAAAGTTAAAGTTAGCAACAACAAAAGTTAACAACAACAATAGAAATAGAGTTGGATCTTTGGAGAAATACAAATGGCTACCCGAACCGCCACAGTCAAACGTGACACACTGGAAACACAAATCGAAGTGTCGCTGAATCTTGACGGCGCCGGCAATTCACAGTTGCAAATCGGCGTGCCCTTTCTGGAGCACATGCTCGATCAGGTGGCGCGTCACGGCATGCTGGATCTTGGTGTTAACGCCAAGGGAGATTTGCACATCGATGCGCATCACACGGTGGAAGACGTGGGCATAACATTGGGTCAGGCGTTCGCTCAGGCGGTCGGGGATAAAAAAGGTTTGCGGCGTTACGGCCATGCCTATGTGCCACTGGATGAAGCCCTGTCGCGCGTCGTGGTCGATTTTTCCGGCCGGCCCGGTTTGATCTACGAGGTCAGTTATCCGCGCGCCATGATCGGCGCCTTTGACGTGGACCTGTTGCAGGAATTTTTTCAGGGTTTCGTCAATCACGCCAAGACGACCTTGCATATTGATAATATCCGCGGCGTCAACGCGCATCATATTGCGGAAACGATTTTCAAGGCGTTCGGGCGCGCTCTGCGCATGGCGGTGGAAGTCGACCCGCGCATGCAGAATATTATTCCTTCAACCAAGGGAAGTTTGTAACTGGATTAATGGTGTTAGGGAATTAATTCGCGATGTCGAGCATAGCCGTTATTGATTACGGGATGGGAAATCTGCACTCGGTGGCAAAAGCTTTGAACCGGGTGACGGATATGCGTATCGAAGTTACATCGGACGCGGAATTGATCCTGCGCGCGGACCGGGTGGTGTTGCCCGGCGTTGGCGCCATGCGGGATTGCATGGGAGAAATCAAGCGCCTGGGGCTGGATAGCGTGATTCACGAAGTCGTGAAATCCAAGCCGTTTTTAGGCGTTTGCGTTGGCATGCAGGCCTTGATGGACTTCAGTGAGGAAAACGAGGGCACCCAATGCCTGGGTATAATTCCGGGAACGGTGCAACCCTTTGCCAGAAACCTCGCCGATCCGCTTACCAATCAAAAACTCAAAGTACCGCACATGGGATGGAATCAGGTATATCAGTTGATCAAACATCCGCTATGGAAGGATATTCCGCAGGACTCGCGATTTTATTTCGTGCACAGTTATTATGTGCAACCGGCAACGCCCGATCCTGTGGCGGCATCGACGGCATATGGTCATCCGTTCGCGTCGGCGCTGGCCAGGGATAATGTCTTTGCCGTGCAATTTCACCCGGAAAAAAGCCAGCAGACGGGATTGACCCTGTATCACAATTTTGTGAACTGGAATGGCGAATCTCCCTGAATCCGGTTTATGTTGTAAAGTGACACCCTGTTTTAGAGTAATCATGTTTTACAGAACCTGTGTTAGAGCAATTGGCTGTAGAGTATTGCTGATAGTGATAGTGAGGATACAGACATGTTGTTGATTCCCGCGATCGATCTCAAGGATGGTCAGTGCGTCAGATTGCGTCAAGGGCGTATGGAAGACGACACGGTTTTTTCCGATGACCCGGTGGCGGTCGCCAAACGCTGGCTGGACGCAGGCGCGCGGCGGTTGCATATTGTGGATTTGAACGGAGCGTTTGAAGGACGGCCGGTTAATGCGGAAGCGGTGCAATGTATTGTTGAAGCCTGCAATGCGGCGGAAGTTCCCGTACAACTGGGTGGTGGTATTCGTGATGAGGATACCGTGCAGAATTATCTCGACCTGGGAGTCCGATATTGCATTATCGGCACCAAGGCGGTGAACACGCCGCACTTTGTCTCCGACCTTTGCCTGAATTTTCCAGGGCATATTATTGTTGGCCTGGATGCCAGGGACGGCAAGGTTGCCATTGATGGCTGGTCAAAATTGTCGCGCCATGATGTGATTGATATCGCCAAAAAATTTGAACAGGACGGTGTGGAAGCGATTGTATACACGGATATCAGCCGCGACGGCATGATGACTGGCGTTAATGTGGATGCAACAGTGAAGCTCGCGCAGTCGATACATATTCCTGTTATTGCTTCCGGCGGCATCACTAACCTGGATGATATCCGCGCCCTGTGCGCCGTGGCGGACGAAGGTATCATGGGCGCTATTACCGGCCGCGCGATTTATGAAGGTACGCTCAACTTCGCCGAAGGCCAGAAGCTGGCGGATGAATTGACGGCGAATTGATTACCTGGCCAAACGGTTTACTTTTGTTTGACTCGCTGCCCGGCGCCCGGTAAGTGTTTGCAAGGCACGCTGTGAATACTTCCGTTCATGTTTCGAAAAGAATGCTCGACCGCCATCCCTGCGGCAGACGGCCTTGCAAGCTCTTTCCGGGCACTGCGTAAAGAAAGGTCAGCGAAAGTACAACGCAACAAAATACAACG